>DATBHU010000678.1:0-9550 GCA_036557265.1 Polyangia bacterium | reverse complement strand
GCAGCCTGAGCCACGACAGCTCCGGATGAGCGGCGGCGTCCAGGCGCGCGGCCTCCGGCAACACGACGACGTCGAAGCTGTGCGCGGGGAGGACGCGGGCGGGCGCGCGCGTGTCGTCGGTGGCGGCCAGCGGCCCGACGCCGCCGCCCGCGCCCGGGTACGCCGCCGGCCACGGGTAGCTGCCGCCGCTCTGCGTGCCCGACCACCACAGCACGTGCCCGCGCCCGCCCACGAACACCATGGGATGTCCGCCGGCGGCGGTGGGGCGCTCGCGGTCCAGCCGGTATCCGTGAAAGTAGTACTCGCAGCCGACCACGCGGAACTCGCCGGCGCGCCCGAGCCGCGACGGGCCGCGCAGGACGACGTTGATGTGCTCCCAGTCGCCCTCGTGGTGGTTGATCCACTCATTGAACGGATAGAAGAACCAGTACTGGACCACGAGCTCGCCGCCCGCGCGGTCGAGCCAGAACAGGTGGGCGTACTGCGTGGGCGTCTTGTCGGCGTCGGCGGCGGCGCGCCAGCGGCGGCGCCACTCCGTGACGCCGTCGCGCACGTGGTCGTCGCCCGGCCCGTCGATCCAGTACTCGATCCGGTTGCCGGCGGCGTCGCGCGCGGGCAGGCCGTCCCAGCGGGCGCGGTCGAGCTCGGCGTTGGCGCGCGCCGGCCCGGCGCTGACGACCTTGCCGTCGGCGGCCAGCGTGCGCTCCTGCAGATCGGCGCCGCCGCTCCAGCTGTAGCGCACCGCGACCGGCCACGGCCCCTCGCGCTCGGGGAGCGCCATCTCCGGGTTGAAGGCGCGGGCGATCTCGGCGGCGGCCGGGGCGGCCTCCTCGGCGGCGGTCAACGGTTCGATCGCGTGCGCCGCCGCCGCCCAGCCGGGCGCCTGCGCGGCGGGGACGCCGCCACCTTGAAGAGGAAGCGCGAACAGCAGCCCGAAGTAGAGCAGCCTGCGGTTCAGCGGAAAAACTCCATCGTTCGGAGCAAATACGGCTGAGCCGGACGATCGGACGTATCCACCGATCTACCTGAGTGATCTTTCTGACCCCATGTTCGAGCCACGTGCTCGAGCATCGACAAGGAGCCCAGCCGGGTCAATTCGCCCTCGACGGGGGCCCCGGCGAGCGTACCCGCCGCTTCGTGCGCTGGACGCTCGCGCGCGGGCGCTGGCTCTGGCTGGCGGCCCTGCTGCTGACGGTGCCGGCGACGGTCGCGCTGGTCCGCCTCTACATCAACCTGACCAGCGAGATCGAGGAGCTGCTGCCGCGCAAGGCGCCCAGCGTGAGCGCGCTGGACGAGCTGCGGCGCCGCCTGCCCGGGCTGTCCGCGCTCGGGGTGGTGGTGGCGACGTCGCAGCCGTCCGAGCTGCCCGCCGCCGAACGCCTGGTCGACGATCTGGCGGCGCGCGTGCGCGCGTATCCGCCGTCGCTCGTGCGCGCCGTCAAGACCGGCACCGAGGCCGCCGCCGAGCGCCGCTTCCTGACCGCCCACCTGCCGCTGTTCGTCGACCTCCCGGATCTCGTCGAGATCCGCCACCGCATCGAGGCCCGCCGCGGCTGGGACACGCGCAACCGGCTGGGCATCGCGTTCGACGAGGACAAGCCGCCGCCCCTCGACCTCTCGGACATCGAGGCGAAGTACCAGGCGCGCTTCCCCGGCGTCCGGCTGCCGACGGCCGGCGGCGGCGGCGCGGGTCCGGGCGCCCCGGAGCGGAAACGCTACACGGACGCGCAGGCGGGCGTGACGCTGCTGCTGATCGAGGGCACGGAGTCGTCGCTGGGCGCCCACCACGCGGGCCGCCTGCTCGCGCGCGTGAAGCAGGATCTGCGCGCGCTCGGCGGCCCGACCCACTACGCGCCCGGCCTGCGGGTCGGGTTCGCCGGCAACATCGCCGTGTCCGTCGAGGAGCTGTCGGCGCTGTCGGCCGATCTGGGCAAGTCGTCGGTGCTGGTCGTGATCGCGGTGCTGCTGGTGATCCTGCTCTACTTCCGGTGGTGGGGCGCGCTGCCGCTGCTGTTCGTGCCGCTGGCGGTGGCGACGGTGCTGTCGTTCGGGCTGGTGACGCTGCCGCCCTTCCGGATCGACCGCCTCAACTCCAGCACCGGCTTCCTCGGATCGATCGTCGTCGGCAACGGCATCAACTACGGGATCATCTGGCTGTCCCGCTACGTCGCCGCGCGCCGCCGGGCGGTGCCGCTCGAGGCGGCGCTGGCCGAGGCGGTCTGGGGCGCGCTGCCCGGGACCCTGGTGGCGGCGATCGCCGCCGCCACCGCCTACGCGTCGCTGACCATCACCGGGTTCCGCGGCTTCCGTCAGTTCGGCACCATCGGCGCGGTCGGGATGCTCGCCTGCTGGGCGGCGACCTACCTGCTGGCGCCGTCGCTGTGCGCCGCCGTCGAGCGCCTGACCGGCCACGGCCCGCCCCCGCTGCCGCGCGACGACGCGCCCGAGCGCCGGCCGACCGCGCGGCTGCTCGACGCCGTGTTCCGGCGGCCGCGCGCCGTGGTCGCCGTGGCGGGCGTCGCGACGCTGATCGCGTCGGTCCAGCTGGCGACGCTCAACAGCTCGCACCTGGAGTCCGACTTCTCCAAGCTGCGCCGCCGCGACACCTGGACCTCCGGCGAGGGCTACTGGGGGCGCTTCATGGATCGGATCATCGGCGGCAACCTGTCGCCCACCGTCATCCTGACCGACAACCGCGCCGAGGCGACGGCCGTGGCGGAGCGGCTGCGCGCGGAGATGACCCATCCGCCGCTGGCCGCGCTGGTCGCCAACGTGCGCAGCTTCGACGACGCGGTGCCGCCCGATCAGCCGGCGAAGATCGAGGAGGTGGCGGCGATCCGGCGGCAGCTGACGCCGGGGGTGCGCGCCAGCCTGCCGCCCGAGCGGCTGGCCGACATCGATCGCCTGCTCGGCGACGCGGCGCTGGCGCCGGTCGGCCTCGCCGATCTTCCGCCGTCGCTGACCGCGGGGCTGCGCGAGAACGACGGCACGCTCGGGCGGGTGGTGCTGGTCTTCCCCAAGCTGACCAAGCGGCTGTGGCAGCCCGCCCAGCTGCAGGGCTTCATCGCGAAGCTGCGCGAGATCGCCGCGGCGGCCGTGCCGCCCGGCGCGCGGCCGGGCCGCGTCGCGGGCACCCTGCCCGTCTCGGCCGACATCACGGCCTCTCTGCAGCGGGACGCGCCGCGCGCCAGCCTGGCCGCGCTGCTGTCGGTCGCGGCCGTCGTCGCCGTGATCTTCCGGGGCAGCGCCACCGGCCTGGTCGTCGTCGCGTCGCTGCTGATCGGGATCGTCTGGATGATCGGCTTCACCTTCCTGGGCGGCATCAAGGTGAACTACGCCAACTTCGCGGCGTTCCCGATCACGTTCGGCATCGGCGTCGACTACGCCGTGAACATCATGGCCCGCTTCCGCCAGGAGCGCGCCGCGCGCCCGCGCGACGGGCTGCCCGCCGATCCGGTGCGCGTCGTCGAGCGCTCCGTCCTGTCGACCGGCGGCGCGGTGGCGCTCTGCTCGCTGACGACGATCATCGGCTACTCGTCGTTGCTGCTGGCCAAGAACCAGGCCCTGTTCCTGTTCGGCGCCGTCGCCGTCATCGGCGAGGTCAGTTGCCTGTTTGCCGCGCTGCTCGCCCTGCCCGCGGCGCTGCTGGTGTTCAAACGTCTCACCGCCCGCCTGTGATTGATCCGACCTGACGTCCACCCGCCGCGATGAGATAGTTGACCAGGGATTCCCGCGGGAGCGGCACCATGGATCGATTGCACACCGGGCGCGTTGTGCGGGTTCACGTGATCTCGCTGGCGGCGGCGCTGGCGGTGGTCGCCGCGTGCGGCGCGTCGGGCAACCTGACGGGCGGCGGTGGACAGGGCGGCGCCACGGCCCACGGCGGGCGCTCGGGCGCGACCGGGAGCGCGGGCGCCGGTGGCGGAACGGCGGGCGCCGGCGGAATGGAGTGTCTCGCCTCCGAGGTGCCGGCGACGCCGCTGCAGCCGGACATCCTGATCGTGGTCGAGGCGTCCGGGTCGATGAACGAAGACATGACGGGCACGGTCTGCGACAGCGGCTGCGGCGCCAGCTCGAAGTGGGCGCAGGTGACGTCGGCCATCGACAGCGTGCTCGCGCAGACGGAGACGTCGGTGAGCTGGGGCCTGCAGTGGTTCGGCGACGCCGGGGCCGACGGCTGCACGCTCGTCGACGGCCCGGCCGCGCGGGTCGCGCCGGACAACGCCAGCGTCATCGCGCTGGCGCTGGGCGGGCGCACCAGCGCGAACGGCGGCGTCGCCAGCACGGGCTCGGCGCCCACCCGCCTGGCCATCTCCGGCGTGGCGCAGTACCTGACGACGCTGGTCGACGCCAATCCGAAGGTGATCGTGCTCGCCACCGACGGCCTGCCGGGCTGCAAGGCGGGAAGTGGCGACCCGGCCGCTGACGACTCGGCGGCGACCATCGACGCCATCGTGGACGCCACGACCAGGGGCTTTCTCACCTACGTCGTCGGCATCGCGACCGCGAACGGACCGGCGGACGCCGTGCTGGACCAGATGGCCCAGGCGGGCGCCGCCCCGCGCGCCGGATCGCCGGCGTACTACCCGGTGTCGAGCAGGGACGACATGGTCGCGACCCTGAACCAGGTCGCCGCGGACGTCTCCCGCTGCACGTTCTCGTTCGCCGACCCGCCGTGCCCGGGGATCGGCGAGTCCCGCGACGACATCGGCGTTTTCATGAACGGCACCCAGATCCCGCTCGACACGGTGAACGGGTGGTCTTACACCGACGGGTCCCACACCCAGTTCCAGCTCCACGGCGCGGCATGCGACACGGTGAAGAGCCAGCCGACGGCGCCGGTCACCGTCGGCTATCACTTCTTGATTCTGTGACGGCCGCCGACGGCGCCGCTACGGGGCGACGTACGTCGCGCCGGCCTGGGCGCACAGCATCTGGATGTCCGCCGGCGTCTCCAGGCCGTTCGGGTCCTGGTAGTACCAGCCGGTGACGGTCATCCCCTGAGTCGTGACACGGCACGCGCCGAGCGCGCCGACGTGCGAGCACCCCGCGTGCTCGAAGTCCGCCCCGGCCGTGATCCCGGCGTCGGCGAGGCCGCCGCCGCCGGCAGGCACCATGCAGGCCTGCATCAGACCCTGAACGTTCTGGGCCGTGTCGTCCGCCTCCTCACAGACCATCAACGAGATGGTTCCGACCGACTCGCTGACGGTGCACGACACCAGCCCGCCGCTGCCACCGCCGTGACCGTCGCTGCCGCTGCCGCAGCCGACCCCGGCCGCCCCCACGATCGACAGCGCCGCAAACAATCCAGTGCTCCGCATGTTCACCCCTCCGTCGCGCCAGCGTACGTCGACGGCGCCGCGATGGAAAGCAACGGCAGGGTGTCAACCGGGCGGCTCGTGTCTACCTTCAACACTGACAGTGAAGTGACAGAGCGACATAAGGGGTCGCACGGACGAAGGAGAGGGAGGAGAGAGACATGGCAAGACGTCGGAGCTCGAAGGGACGCCGGTACAGCGCGGGCGCGCAGAAGACGGTCGGGAGCGCGATGCGGCGCGCGAAGAGCGGCACGCTCAAGGCCGGGCGCGGCCGCCGCGGCAGCGTGACGAGCCGCAAGCAGGCAATCGCGATCGGCATGTCCGAGGCGCGCGCCAAGGGGCAGAAGGTGCCGGCCAAGCGGCGCTCGCGCCGCTCGCGCTCGCGCTCGTAGATCGCGCGTTAACCTTGTTGACATAATCCGCGGTCTCGCCACAACTAAGGGTCGTGAAGTCGACCCTTAGCTTGGCTTTCGTCACGATTCTGCTCGCGCCCGCGTTGCTGCCCGGGTGCGGCAGCGATTCGAATCGGGCCCCCCGCGGTCTGGGCGGAACGCCGGTCTGCCCGGGCGACGCGCCGGCCGCCACCGCGGACGCGCCCGCCTGCGCCAGCAACCCGGCCGACTACGCGTACCCGTTCTGGGACCCCTGTCAGCCGACGGAGGCGCGCCTCGCGAACCTGCTGGCGACGCTGACGATCGACGAGAAGCTGACGCTGCTCGCCGGCAGCCACCCGGCCGTCCCGCGCCTCGGCATCCCGGGCGCGTCGCTCGGCACCGAGGCGCTGCACGGCCTCGGCATCGCCGCCAACCCGAACGCCGCCACCGGTTCGTTCATGCCCATGTCGACGCAGTTCCCGCAGGTGTTCGGCCTGGGCGAGAGCTGGGATCCCGAGGTGACGAAGATCGTCGGCGCCACCACCGGCTACGAGGTGCGCGTCTACAACGCGCGCGGCACCAGCGACACCGGCCGCGGCATCGGCGTGATCACGCGCGGGCCCAACGTCGATCTCGTGCACGACCCGCGCTGGGGCCGCACCGAGGAGTCCTACGGCGAGGATCCCTACCTGGTCGGTGAGATGGCGAAGGGCTACCTGGCCGGCCTGCACGGCGACGATCCGCGCTATCTGCTGGCGGCCTGCACGCTGAAGCACTTCGCCGCCAACTCGAACGAGACGACGCGCATGTCGAGCTCGTCGAACCTGGACGCGCGCAACCTGCGCGAGTACTACACGGCGACGTTCCGCACCGCGGTCATCGAAGGCCACGCCGACGGCATCATGACGGCGTACAACCAGATCAACGACGTCCCGGCCGGCGTGTCGCCGATCCTGAAGTCGATCGTGCGCGGCGACTGGGGCTTCGACGGCTTCTTCTCCACCGACGGTCAGGCGGCGACGTACTGGGTGCAGGACCAGCACTACTTCGACACCGTCGACGAGGCGGTCAGCGCCGCCATCGCCCAGGGCAGCAGCGGCGTCCTGCTGCAGAGCATGGTCGCGCCCAACGTCACCAACGGGTTCGCGATGGGCCTCTTCACCGAGGCCGACGTGGACGCCGCCATCGGGCCGCCCCTGCGCACGCGCATCCGCACCGGCGACTTCGATCCGCCCAGCTACGTCCCCTACAAGCAGATCCAGTCGACCGAGACGCCGTGGGCGACGCCGGCCGCCGCGGCGCGCGCGCTGGACGTGACCCGCCGGACGATCACGCTGCTCAAGAACGCGAACGGCATGCTGCCGCTCGACCGCACGACCCTCCACAACGTCGCCGTGCTCGGCCCGCGCGCGGACTCGGTGGTGCGCGACTGGTACGGCGGCACGCCCGCCTACCCGTACGTCACCGGGCGTCAGGGGATCGTCAACAAGCTCGGCGCCGACGTGACCGTCACCTACGTGCTCAACGACAACGGCGGCGCCGCCACCGCGGCGGCCGCGGCCGCCGACGCGGCGATCGTGTTCGTCGGCAACCACCCGACCTGCGGCGAGCCCTACCCGCCCTGGGGCACCTGCCCGTCGCAGTACGAGGGGCGCGAGCAGGTCGACCGCGTCTACATCGAGCTCGAGCCGTCGCAGCTGGCGCTGGTGCAGTCGGTCGCGGCGGTCAACCCGCGCACGATCGTCGTGCTGGTCTCCAGCTTCCCGCAGGCGATCGGCTGGATCGACGACAACGTGCCGGCCATCGTCCACGTCGCCAACTCCGGCCAGGAGCTGGGGAACGCCGTCGCCGACGTGCTGTTCGGCGACTACAACCCGGGCGGGCACACGACCACCACCTGGTACCGGAACACGACCGACCTGGTCAACGACATCACCGACTACGACATCAAGAAGGGGATGACGTACTGGTACTTCACCGGGACGCCGCTCTACCCGTTCGGGCACGGCCTGTCGTATTCGACGTTCGAGTACGCGAACCTGACCCTGAGCGCGCCGTCGCTGCCGGCGGCGTGCGGGACGGTGGACGTCGGCGTCGACGTCACCAACACCAGCGCCGTCGCGGGCGACGAGGTGGTCCAGCTCTACGTCGGCTATCCCGACGCCGCCGTGCAGCGCCCGCTGCAACAGCTGCGCGGCTTCCAGCGGGTCGCCATCGCGGCGGGCGACACCCGCCACGTGACGATGCGGCTCCGCTCCGCCGATCTTTCGTACTGGGACGAACGGGACGGCGGCTTCGCGGTCGAGGCCGGCAAGACCGTCGACGTGCAGGTGGGCGCCTCCTCGCGCGACATCCGGCTTCGGGGTACTCTCGCCGTCACGCCTTGATGCGAGCGGCCCCCGCCCCCCTCCTCGTCGCCCTCGGCCTGGGCAGTCTCGTCGTCGCCTCCGTCTCGGGCTGCACGCCGAGCATCAACAACTTCCGCGCCGAGCCGAACGTGATCTGCAAGGGCGGCCAGACCACGCTGACCTGGACGGCGACCGCCGACGGCGCCCTGTCCGCCGTGCCCGCCGACGCCAGCCTGGGCGCGGTCGCGTCCACGGGTTCGCAGGCGGTCGCGCCGGCGGCGACGACCACCTATCGGCTGACGGTCAAGCACCTCGGGAAGAGCGCCTGGCGCGAGGTCGGCGTCGAGGTGGTGACCGCGCCGGCCGAGTCGAAGCAGATCGGCGCGTCGGTGGCCGATCCGTCGACGACCTGCGAGGGGAACACGCTCGCCCTCACCGTGACCGCGCCGGCGGCGGACTGGGATCCGCACATCGTGGTCGCCGGCGTCGCGCTCACGGCCGGCGTCGACCGCGCCTATCACGTCGAGCACGCGGGGCGCGCCGCGGACATCGCGCCCGGCGCGCCGTCGACGGCGTTCGCGGGGCTGCCCGTGCAGGGCAGCTGGCGGCTGTCGACGCCGCTCGCCGCCACGGAGGCGTGCGGCCGCAACGTGCCCCGCAGCCTGATCATCGACGTGTCGTCGACCTGCACGCGAATGTGAGTCGGACGGCGCGAACCAGGAGGAGGATCCGGACATGACGCCAGCCGAGCTGCGATCGCGCATCGACACGTTCGTGCTCCTGATGATGGAGAACCGGTCCTTCGATCACATGCTCGGGTACCTGCGCCTGCCGGCCTTCGGCGGCCGCGCCGACATCGACGGCCTGACCGCGCTCGACAACCCCGACTACGCCAACCCACGCGCCAACGCGCGCATCGCCTATCCGTTCATCGCGCCCAGCGACGAGGCGTTCTCGGGCGACCTGCCCCACGAGCGCCAGGAGATCGCCGTCCAGCTCGCCTACGCGGGCGCGGCCGGCGGCTACGTCATGAACGGGTTCGTGAAGGCGTACGAGACGTACTCGCTGTCGACCGGGCTGCCCAATCCGCCGCCGATGCGTGTGATGACGCCGCCACTTCTGCCGGTGACCAGCTTCCTCGCCGACCAATACATGGTCTGCGACCGCTGGTTCGCGCCGCTGCCGACGTCGACGTTCCCCAACCGATTGATGGGGTTCAGCGGCACCTCCCTGATCGACAAGTCGTCGAACGGGCTGCTGCCCGAGCAGGACCTGGTGTTCGACTGGCTGGATCGCCACGACGTCCGGTGGCGCGTCTACACCTCGGGACTGTCGTTCTTCACGTTGATTCCGAAGATGTGGCCCTGGCTTCTGACCGACCGGTTCCGCTCCGTGTCGCGCCTCGCCTACGACGTCCAGCACGAATCGGCGGACAGCTTCCCGCAGGTGATCATCGTCGAGCCCGACTACGAGGATTCGCCCGTTCACCTGAGCGGGCACGGCAACGACA
>DATBHU010000677.1:0-7389 GCA_036557265.1 Polyangia bacterium | reverse complement strand
TCGGTGGCCGGCGGGATGTTGCCGAGCTCCTGCGTGAACAGGCTGGACCGCTCCTGCTCGACCAGACCGGCGGTCTTCCCCTCGAGCAGCGCCTGCTCGAAGCGCTCGCGGGCGTCGGCGCGGCGATCGATCTCGCCGACCACGCGGCGCTCGCCGATGGTGAAGCTGTAGCCGCTCACGGCCGCGTCGGCGGGGAGTGGGAAGCTGTAGGTGACGGCCAACGGGGCGCCGTGGGGATTGCGGAAGCGCTGCTCGAGGACCACCTCGGCCACGCCGCCGCCCGCGCGCGCGGTCAGCCGCACGCCCAGCAGCGGCAGCTCGCGCCCGTTCGCGCTGACCAGGCGCCCGCCGTTCGACGGCTGGCCGGGGCCGTGGCCGCCGTGACCGTGGATGGAAAGGTGGGTGGATGCGGTCGCTGTCGTCATCGGGAAACCTCCATTTGTACCCTCAACGCGCGGCCGGCCGATCCGATGACAGAGAATGTTACGCTAGCCGCTGGAATGGCTCCCTCCGTGGGCAACGCGCTCTCGCTGATCAAGGCGGTGCTCGAGCTCGTCGCCGACCGGCGCACGGGGCTGCTCGCCGTCTCGTCCGAGGGACTGCGCACCCGCATCTACTTCGACGATGGCAAGCCGGTGTTCGCCGAGGACGACGCGCTGGGCGAGACCTTCGGGCGCCTGCTGATGCGCCAGGGCGTGATCGCGAACGATCAGTTCGTCCGGGTGATAGACGAGATGACGCGGGCGGCGGCGGGGAACAGCCAGCTGCGCTTCGGCGAGGTCGCCGTCTCGCTCGGCGTCCTGACGCCCGAGCAGGTGGAGCGGGGCCTCGCCGAACAGGTCTGCGGCGTCATCACGCGGGCGCTGCAGCGAGGCGCGTCGGAGTGGGACGTCGAGCTGTCGCCCGCCGCGGCCGCGCCCCCGCGGTCGTTCGCGCTGGCGATCAACCCGGCGGTGCTCGCGGCGCTGCGACAGTCTTCCGACATGTCGGCGGTGGCCGGGGTGGTCGCCGCGCGCCCGGAGGAGCTGGTCGTCGTGGCGGGGCCGCGTCCGGCGCCACAGGTCGAGGGGGCCGGCACGCCCGCCGAGACGCACGCGGCGCGGATGGCGGCCGAGCAGGCGTTCCAGAAGGGGATCCTGCTGCTGCGCGAGGCGAAGAACGCGTCCGCCGCGATCGAGCTGCGCCGCGCCTCGGAGCTGCAGCCGGAGTCGCTCGAGTACCTGCTCTATGCGACGTGGGCGCGGTCGCGCAGCTATCGCGAGGTGCCGACCGACTCCGATCAGCAGGCGTTGCTCGACATCGCGCAGCGGGCGAAGCGGCGCGATCCGATGTTCGCCTTCGCGTCCTTCGTCATCGGTCAGGTCTCGATGTGGTCCGGCGACGACGCCAAGGCCAAGAAGTGGTTCTACGAGGCGTTGCGGCTCGACCCGGTCTCGGAGGCGAGCAAGCAGGTGCGGATCCTGGCGCGGCGCGGGCCGGCGCCTGCCGGCGGCGGAGAGGCGCCCGTGCACTACGAGCTGGCGGCCGTTCCGGCCCACGAGCCCGCCGCGCACGAGCCCGTGGTGCACGAGCCCGTGGCGCAGCCGCTCACGGCTCACGAGGCGCCCGCGCCTGCGCCGCCGGTGCCCAGACCGTCGATGTCGCCGCCGCCGGTGCCCGCGGACGCGGTCGCCCAGGCCGCGAAGGCGAGGTCCAGGCGGTGGGCGGGGCGGCTGGCGGCGCTCGGGGCGCTGGCCGTGACCACGCTGGTGATCTTCGCCGTGGCGAGAAAATCGGCGCCCCAGGCCGGATTGTCCCCCGGGTTGCCGTCCAGCGCGCCGCCGACCGCGCCGTCCAGCGCGCCGCCCACCGCCTCCACGGAGCCCGCGCTCTCCGCCGGCCTGCCCGCGCCGATCGACCCCGAGCGCGTCGAGGCGGCCGCGGCGCCCGCGCCTGCACCGAAGCCGGCCGACGAGGCGAGCGAGAGGAGCGCGCCGGAGGTGGAGACGATGGGGACGGTGCGGCTGCCCGCCCGCGCGGCCGGCCATCGCGTCTTCGTCGACGGGCGCCGCGCGAAGACGCCGCAAGATCAGCAAAAGGATCAGCAAAAAGATCAGCAGCAAAAAGAAGGCGACGCCGACGGCGTCGCGCCGCTTCGCCTGCGCTGCGGCTCGCACGTCGTCCAGATCGGAAGCAGCGGGACGCCCGAACGGATCGACATCCCCTGCGGCGGAGAGGTTCAGATAGAATAGGACCGCGACGGAGATGTCTTCACCGACCAAGCCAGCCGCAGTGACCACGCCGCCCAAGCGGTACGGGATCGAGCGCGCCATCCAGCTGATGCGCTCGCTGCCGACGGAGCAGAACCCCGAGCTGGTCGCGATGGTCATCACCAGCACGCTGGAATCGCTGGACATGAACGTCTCGGACATCATCGAGGACGCCCGCTCGCGCCAGGCGGACCTGGAGGCGCGCATCGGCACCATCAAGGCCAAGAACAGCGCGCTCGAGAAAGAGATCGAGCTGGGCGTCGACGAGATCGTGAAGCTGGAGGCGACGCTGGCCGAGACCCTGAGCGTCAAGGAGCGGCTCGAGCTGGCGCACAACCACCAGGCGCCGCTCAAGCCTTCCGGTTCGTAGCGGACGCGCGCGGGGCGGAGCGTGGACGAAGAGGTCCGGATCGGTCTGGTCGGCGATCGCAGCGAGAACGTCAGGGCGCACCAGGCGATCCCGCGCGCCTTCCAGCTCCTCGCCGAGCGCGGGCAGGGGCCGCGCGTCTCGCTGACGTGGCTGCCGACGGCGGCGCTCGACGAAGATGACGTCGCGGCGCGCGCCGCCGGGCTGGACGGCCTGTGGTGCGTTCCGGGCAGCCCGTACGCGCGCATGGCGGGCGCGCTCGCGGCGATCCGACACGCGCGCGAGACCGGCCTGCCGTTCCTCGGCACGTGCGGCGGGTTCCAGCACACGCTGATCGAGATGGCGCGCAACGTGCTCGGCGTCGCCGGCGCCGAGCACGCCCAGTCGAACCCCGACGCTGAGATGTTGCTCGTCACGCCGCTCGCCTGCTCGCTGGTGGGCGTGCGCGGCCGGCTCACGCTCGTCGCCCGCTCGCGGCTGGCCGCGATCTACGGCGCCCCCGAGGCGGTCGAGGCCTACCACTGCAACTACGGCCTCAACCCGCAGCATCGGGCCCTGATCGAGTCGTCGCCGCTGGCGCTCGCGGCCTTCGACGACGCGGGCGAGGTGCGCGCCGTCGAGCTGCCCACGCATCCGTTCTTCTTCGCGACGCTGTTCCAGCCGGAGCTGTCCGCCCTCGCCGGCGAGGTCCACCCGCTGGTGAGCGCGTTCGCGAACGCCGCGGCGGCGCGCCGGCGCTGATGTCCGCCCGCGCGGGCGGCTACGTGCCGCCGTCGCCGGTGCCGGCGTTGCAGCTCAGCGTGTAGATCCCGACCCCGCCCGACGATCCGGCGACGTTGACGGAGAAGATGACGATGTCGATGGACGACCCGCCTGCGACGGTGATGGCCATCTGCTGCGGTGGGTTGAGGACATTTCCCACGTCGCTCAGGTAGTTGGTGCGGATGTTGGTGGGATCGTAGGTCGTGTAGACGGTGATGTAGCGCTGAATGAACGTGTTCATCCCATCGTAGTCCAGCGTGAAGGTGAAGCAGACCGCGGTGCTGCCCGGATTCGTGAAGTGGTAGACGTCGTAGTAGTGCGGGTTGCCGATCACCCCGCCGGCGTCCATCGGGTCGGCGTCGTCGCCGGGGAAGTTCTTGTTCGCGCCGCAGGCGCCGGGAGTGAAGGTGCGATTCTCGCGCCCGTACTGCACCGGATCGGTCGTGTCGAGCGAGCCGTAGATCACCGCGGGGCAGGTGTAGGGGCCGGACCCGCCGTCGCGGATGCCACCGCCCCCGGCGCTGCCGCCCGTTCCCGCCGAGCCCGCGGTTCCGCCGGTGCCCGCGTTGCCGCCGGTGCCCGCGCTACCGCCGGTGCCGCCGGTGCCCGCGCTGCCAGCGGCGCCGCCGCTGCCGCCGGTCCCGCCTCGGCCGCCGCTGCTGCCGGCGATGCCGCCGCTGCCGCCCGCGCCTCCGCGGCCTGCGCTGCCCGTCGCCCCGGCCGTGCCGGCCGTGCCGGCGCTGCCGGACGCCCCGGCGCTGCCGGCTACGACCGTGTTGCCGCCACCGCCGGCGGCCCCTGCGCTGCCGCCCGCGCCGGCATCGCCGCCCATGCCGCCGGTGTCGATCGAGCCCGCGCTCCCGCCCGAGCCCCCCAGCCCGCCCATGCCCCCGTCGCCGGCGATGCCGCCGCTGCCGGGGCCGACGCCGCCTCCGCCGCCGTCGGGCGGCCTGGGGCTGTACGCCTGCTCGCCGCTGCAGCCGAAGCCGATCACGAAGGCGATCAGCAGGCCGGTGGCAGCACGCCTACCCATAGGCATCGCGGGATACATCGGCACCCTCGGTCTCAAAATGAAATCGCCACTCGGCGGGACCGCCAAGACGGCGCCGCGCCCGCATCGTATCAGGGCGGCGCCACAGCCGTTAAGGGCCGTCACGACCCGGGCGGGCCGGCTGCATCTCGCGCAGGACGGTCGGGATCAGCTCCGACACGGTGGGATGGATCGGCACCGCCCATTCGAGCTCGCTGTACGGCACGCGCGCGTTCATCGCGTCCACGATCCCGTGGATCGCCTCGTCGCCGCCCGGACCCAGGATGGCGGCGCCCAGGATCTGCCGGGTCTCGGCGTCGGCGACCACCTTCATCAGCCCCTGGGTCTCGCCTTTCTCGACGGCCCGGCTGACCCGCGACATCGGCCGCGCGCCCACCAGCACCGGCCGGCCCCCGGCGCGCGCCTGTCGCTCGGTCAGGCCCACCCGGCCGAGCGGCGGATCGATGTAGAGCGCGTAGGCGGGGATCCGGTCGCCCAGCTTGCGCCGCCCGCCGTCCAGCAGGTTGGCGGCGACGATCTCGAAGTCGTTGTACGCGGTGTGGGTGAAGGCGCCGCGGCCGTTGCAGTCGCCCAGCGCCCAGATGCCGGGCACGTTCGTGGCCAGGCCGTCGTCGACCTGGATGTAGCCGCGGGCGTCGGTGGCCACGCCGGCGCGGTCGAGGCCGAGGTCGTCGGTGTTGGGGCGGCGGCCGACCGCGAGCAGCACGTGGGAGCCGACCGCCTCGGGCGGACCGTCCGCGCAACGCAGCGTCACCGCGACGCCGGCCTCGTGCGGCGCGAGGCCGATGCACTCGGCGGCCGTGCGGACCGTGATCGCCTCACGCTCCAGGATGGCGCGGATCGCGTCCGACACCTCGTCGTCCTCGCCGGCGATCAGGCGCGGCTTCATCTCGATCACCGTCACCTCGGCGCCGAAGCGCCGGTACATCTGCGCGAACTCCAGCCCGACGTAGCTGCCGCCCACCACCAGCAGGTGCGCCGGCAGCCGGTCGAGCGCGAGCAAGGAGCTGTTGTCGAGGTGGGGCACGCGATCGACGCCGGGCAGGCTGGGGACGGCGGCGCGCCCGCCCACGTTGATGAAGATGCGCGGGGCGCTCAGCCGGTCGTCGCCCACGGCGATGACGTCGGGTGCCTCGAAGCGGGCGTGGCCGCGGATGACGGTGCAGCGGGGCAGCGCGCGCACCCAGCCCTCGACGTTTTCGCGCGACTTGCTGACCACGCTGCCGGCGCGCGCGCGCACGCGCGCCATGTCGACGCTGACCGGTCCGGTCTGGACGCCGAAGTCGGCGGCGCGGCGCGCGAGGTGCGCGGCGTGGGCGCTGGCGACCATCGTCTTCGTGGGCGTGCAGCCGGTGTTCACGCAGGTGCCGCCGAACAGGTGCCGCTCGATCACGGCGACGCTCATGCCCGCGGCCGTCAGCCGCCCGGCCAGCGGCGGGCCGGCCTGGCCGGCTCCCACGACGATCGCGTCGAACCGGTTCACGCCGACGATGGTAGTCCCGCGATCGGCGATCCCCCAGGGGCAGGCAACGCCCGATAGCGGCCGCGCCGCGGGATTCGTCGCTTGTCGGGCGCCGCGCTGCCGCCATCGTAAGCCTCGTCGACGCGGCCGACGTCGGTTGATCCACGAGGAGACAGATCATGGATATGAAGCTGGAAGCGGTGGTCTTGCCGGTCTCGGACGTCGATCGGGCCAAGCGTTTCTACGGGCAGCTCGGGTGGCGCTTCGACGGCGACTTCGTGAACGGACCGAACTTCCGCGGCGTGCAATTCACCCCGCCGGGATCGGCGGCGTCGATCCAGTTCGGCAAGGGCGTCACCAGCGCGACGCCGGGCGCGATCCAGAGCCTCTATCTGGTCGTGTCGGACATCCAGGCGGCGCGCGCCGAGCTGATCCGCCACGGCGCCACCGTCTCCGAGATATTCCACACCACCGCCGTCGGCGGCCCGCGCCTGGCCGGGCCCGATCCCGACCACACCAGCTACGCGTCCTTCGCCACCTTCACGGACCCCGACGGCAACGGCTGGCTGCTGCAGGAGATCAAGCAACGCCTGCCCGGACGCTGAGGGCGGACGCAAACCACGCGAGGGAGAGTCGCACGATGGGCACGATGGGAACGACGGGGACGACGACGGAGCCGAACACGACCGAGATCCTGGTCGATCTTCTCAAGCGCGCCGAGGCGGCGCACGGCATCCACGAGAAGGCGCTGGGACATCGGGACGACGACTGGCCGAAGTGGTACGCCGCCCACATGACCCAGGCGCTGCGCGACGCCGGCCTGCGCATCAGCCGCGGCTCAGCGGGGTAGCTGGGCGCGCGCGACGTGGTTCTTCAGCCAGCGGCGCGCCCAGTCGGCGTGCGCCCGCCCGGGAAGCGATCGACGTAGCGCCGCAGATCGTCCGCGGCGCCCCCGGCGTCTCCGCGCTTGCGCGGCACGCGGCGCACCCGTAGAGCGCGCGTCTCCGCGCCGCTCGTCGGATTGGCGCTCCAGCCGCGCGACGTCGCGCCTCGCCGGCGGCGCGGCGCCCGGCGACGCGGGCGGGGCGAGCATCGACGCGAGCGCCAGCTCCACCTCCGCGCCCGACGGACAGCCGTCGTGCACGACGCGCACCGGCGACGAGGCAACCGCGAGGAGCACGACGACGCCGGCCGCGATCACGGTCGCAGTATAGGCGCGGCCCTCGCGATCGACATGTCACGCGAGCGACATTTGAGCCGATGGGCCATCTGGTGACATCATTGAGGCAAGGAGGCGTTCGTGAAGGTGTCGTTTCTGGCGCGTTCGTGTCTGGTGGTCGCGATTGCGTCGGGCGCCTGTGACCGGTCGTTGACCACGAACCAGCCGATGACCGGAAGCGGCGGCCTCGCGGTCTCGGGGGCGGGCGGCGGCGTCGCGATCGCCGGCGCGGCGTTGACGCTCAGGAACACCATCGTAGCGAACAATACGGCGCCGTTG
>DATBHU010000676.1:0-17922 GCA_036557265.1 Polyangia bacterium | reverse complement strand
GATTCTCCGAGTAGACGGCGCGCTCGCCGGGGCCCGAGTAGTCGATCCAGAACGCCGACCGGTCCTTGCGAACATCGAGGTGCACGAACGTCGAGTTCGGGTAGTAGCCGACGCCGACCCTCTCGAAGGTCTTACGCAGGTAGTCGCGCAGATCGCCGGTCTTCACGCCGTCGACGCGAAAGTCGCAGGCCAGCCCCTTCATGTGCGGGCTGTGCGGGTTCTTCGCCACGCTGGGGGCGCGGTAGCCCGACACGATCTCCAGGCGGCGGCCCGGCCAGTGGCGCCCCGTCTGGTAAAGCAGGCGCATCAGCCGCGGGTTCATCGCGTGCTTCGCCTCGGTGTGGTGGCAGCGCAGGAAGCGATCGAACCGCTTCTGGTTGCCCTTGATCGGCTTGCCCTGCGCGTCGCGCAGCCGCAGCGAGAACGTCTCCTTGTGGTTCACGCTGAACAGCGTCACGGGCGGGTTCTTCGGCCCCTTGGCCTTGGTCGCCTTGGTCGTCTTCGTCGTCTTGGCGGAGGCCTTGCTCGCGCCCGGCGGTGCCGGCTTCGGGGTGAGCGGCGTCGAGGCCGCAGGCTTCGCCGCGGGCGACACCACCGCCGCGGGCGCCGCGGCGTCCGTCGCGAACGCGCGCACGGGCACCAGCGACAGGGTCGCGAACAGCAAGAGGCGGGGGGCTGAAACCAGCATGAAAAAGCGCCGCGGCGGCCGCCATTGAAAGCATGACCGCGACCGACTAGCCCATCAAAGCCAACCTACGCGCCGGGCGTCAATTTCTTTGCCAGTTCGGCCAGGAGGTCGTGAGCGGCTCGCGGCGACAGCTCGTCCGGATCGAGCGCCTTGAGGCGGGCCACGATCTCCGAGACGGCGTGCTCCGGGACGCCCGCGGCGGTCGCGACCTCGGCGAACAGGCCGAGCTGCGCGCTGGTTTCGGCCGCGGCCGGCGCGACGGGCCGCGGCACGTCCTTCTTGCCGACCGACCCGGCGTCCGCCTCCAGGGTGCGGAGGATGGCGCGCGCCCGGTCGATGACCGGCGGCGGCAGGCCCGCCAGCTTCGCGACCTCGACCCCGAACGAGCGGTTGGCGCCGCCCGCCGTCAGCTTGCGCAGGAAGACGACCTCGCCCTTCCATTCGCGCGCGGCGACCGACACGTTGCGCACGCGCGGGTGCTGCGCCGCCAGCGCGCCCAGCTCGTGATAGTGCGTCGCGAACAGCGTCTTGGCGCCGACGCGGTCGTGGATGTGCTCGGCCACCGCCCAGGCGATCGACACGCCGTCGTAGGTCGAGGTCCCGCGCCCGATCTCGTCGAGGACGATCAGGCTGCGCGCGGTCGCGTAGCGGAGGATCTGGGCGGTCTCGCGCATCTCGACCATGAACGTGGATTCGCCGCGCGCCAGGTTGTCGCCCGCGCCGACGCGCGTGAACACGCGGTCGCAGATGCCGATGCGCGCGCTGCGCGCCGCGACGAAGCCGCCCATCTGCGCCTGGATGACGGCCAGCGCGACCTGGCGGATCAGCGTCGACTTGCCGGCCATGTTGGGGCCGCTGACGATCAGCACCTGCTCGCCGGCCGGATCCAGGCGGACGTCGTTGGGGACGAAGGCGCCGGCCGCCGCCAGCCGCTCGACCACCGGGTGGCGCGCGTCGACCAGATCGACGGCGCCGCCGTCGTCGACGACCGGCCGGCAGTAGCCCGAACGGTGGGCGACCTCGGCGAGCGCGGCCAGCGTGTCGACGGCCGCGACGCGGGCCGCCAGCGCCAGCAGCCGCGCGGAGGCGGCCGCCACGGTGGCGCGCAGGGCGCCGAAGATCTCCAGCTCGAGCGCGACGCGCCGCTCGTCGGCGGACAGGATGGTCTGCTCGAACTCGCCCAGCTCGGCCGTCACGAAGCGCTCGGCGTTGGCGACCGTCTGCTTGCGGCGGTAGTCGGCCGGCACGGACGCCAGGTTCGAGCGCGTCACCTCGATGTAGTAGCCGAACACGCTGTTGAACTTCACCTTCAGCGACGGGATGCCGGTCCGCTCGCGCTCGCGCGCCTCGATGGCGGCGATGCGGCTGCGGCCGCCCGCGGCGACGTCGCGCAGCTCGTCCAGCTCGGCCGAGACGCCGGCGTTGACGAAGCCGCCGTCCTTGGTGACGGCGGGCGCGTCGGGGCGCAGCACGCGGCCGAGCTCGGCGGCGATCTCGGCGCCCAGGTCGTCGCCCAGCAACAGCAGGCTCTCATTCTTCGCCAGCGAGCCGCCCAGCTCGCCGGCCTCGGCGTCGTGGAGCGCGTCGCGCAGCGCCGGCAGCAACGCCAGCGAGCGCCCGAGCACGGCGAGGTCGCGCGGCGTGGCGACGCCGAGCTGGGCGCGGCCCACCAGGCGCTCGACGTCCGAGACGTCGCCGAGCACGCGGCGGGCGGCGTCGCGCGCGGCGTGGGCGGCCACCAGCCGTTCGACCGCGTCGTGGCGGCGGCGGATCGCCGCGACGTCGACCGACGGGAACAGCAGCCAGCGGCGCAGCAGCCGGCCGCCCATCGCGGTCCGGCTCTCGTCCAGCACCTCGATCAGCGAGCCGGCCCGCCGGCGGTCGAGCAGCGACTCGGTCAGCTCGAGGTGCCGGCGCGCCTGCTCGTCGATGATCAGCGTATCGGTGCGGCCGTAGAGGTCGAGGCGCGTGACGGGCAGCTCGACCCCCGGCTGCGTCGCGCCCGCGTAGCGCAGCACCGCGCCCGCCGCCGCGGCCGCCCGCGGCGTGCGCGCGGCGATCCGGCCGGCGGTGTCGGCGCCGACGGCGCGGGCCAGCGCGCCCGCGTCGTCCCCGGGGGCGGCGGTCGTGCGCGGCACCGTCGGGTGCGCCGCGCGCGCCAGCTCGCCCAGCGCCTTGCCGTCGTCGTCGCGCGCCAGCACCAGCTCGCGCGGCGCCACCCGGCCGATCTCCTCCACCAGCGCGTCGCCCGTGGCCGCCTCGGTGGCGCGAAAGTCGCCCGTCGTCACGTCGAGGAAGGCGAGGCCGTAGCCGCCGCGCGCGTCGCCGATCGCGGCCGCCACGTAGCTGGGCGCGCGCGGATCCAGCGACTCCTCGTCGAGCATCACCCCGGGCGTGACGACGCGGACGACGTCGCGCTTGACGATGCCGCGCACCGCGCGCGGGTCCTCCAGCTGCTCGCACAGCGCGACCCGGTGGCCGAGCTCGGTGAGCTTGAGCAGGTACGGCCGCACCGCGTGGTGCGGGATGCCGCACATGGGGACGGGGTCTTCCTTCCCCTTGTCCCGCGTGGTCAGCGTCAGATCGAGGACGCGCGCGGCGTAGACCGCGTCCTCGTGGAACATCTCGTAGAAGTCACCCAGCCGGAAGAAGACGATCGCGTCCGGATACCTCGCCTTGACGTCGAGGTACTGGCGCATCAGCGCCGTCGTCGCCGCCGGCTGTTCCATCAGTTCAGTCGGGGGGACCGCACGCGCGCCTGCACTGCGCACATCGCTGGCCGCCTCTGCGTCCCCCCGCTCCCCCGCGGCTCGGATCGGCAAAGCCGCTCCTCGCCGCCGACGAGTGCCATCGCTGGCTACTTCTTGGCGGCCGCGGCCTTCTTCTTCGCCGGCTTGGCCGCGCCCGCGGCGGCCGCCTTGTCACGCGCGGCGCCGCGCTTCTTCGCGATGCGCGCCTTGAGCTTCCTCTGCCGGGTCCGACGGCGCATCTTCATCGAGCGCCGGTTGTCTCGTCTTCCCATCGGCCCGCAATACTTGTTCGCGTCGGGGCTGTCAAGTCACGTGGTCTTTAAATTGTCACGGGCGGCCGCACGTGCTAACCGCGTACGGATGCAGCTTCCCACCCTGCGGCGGCCCGTGGCCGCTTCGGCGCTGGCCGGGATCCTGGGCGCCGGGATCGTGGATGGGCTGCTGGCCGGGCGCGGGAGCGCGACGGGCCAGGTCCTCCTGCTCGCGCTCGGGCTCTACGGCGCGGTCGCGCTCGTCGCGGCGTTCGGCGCGGCGGTGCTCGCGACGGCGCTCGACGCTGCCCGGCCCGCCGGCTGGGGGAAGCTGCGCGACGAACCCAACCACGATCGCGCCGTCGCCGCCGGCATCCTGGCCGCCGTGGTCGCCACGCTGGTCGTCGCGGTGGTGGCCGCCGCCGGACAGCGGGCGCTGGTCGGCAAGATGCAGAGCCAGAAGCTGGCGACGATCGCCGCGGGCGGCCTGGTGGCGATCGGCGCGCTCCCGGGCGCGCTGGCCGCCATCGCGGCGCTGCCGCTGCTGCGGCGGATCGCCCAGGCCCTGCCCCGCCCGCGCGCGCTCGGCGCGACGGGCGTCCTGCTGATCACGATCGGGGCGGTCGCCCTGCTGGCGTTCGTCGGGGCGCTGTCGCGGGCCGACTGGCGCGTGCTCGACCTCGGCCCGCTGTACGCGCTCGCCGTCGCCGTCGCGCTCGGCGCCGGCCACGGCCTGTTCTGGTTCGGCTCGGGGGCGGGCCAGGCGCTGCGCAAGCGCATGCCGGCGCGGCTCGGCTCCGTGCTGTCGTTCGCGATCGCCGTCGTCACGTTCGCGTGTCTGATCATCGCGGCGCGCCTGCCCGAGGGGGCGCCCGGGTTCGCGGCCGCCGCCGAGGAGTCGTGGGGGATGCGCCTCCTGCTCGGGGCCGCGCGCCGGGCGACCGATCACGACGGCGACGGCTTCTCGGCGCGCTTCGGCGGCGGCGACTGCGACGACACGCGCGCCGACGTCTACCCCGGGGCCGAGGACGTCCCGGGCAACGGCGTGGACGAGAACTGCGAGGGCGGCGACGCCAAGCCGTCCGCGGCGGCGGCCGGAAGCACGGCGAC
This sequence comes from Polyangia bacterium, assembly GCA_036557265.1. GTDB lineage: Bacteria > Myxococcota_A > Polyangia > Fen-1088 > Fen-1088 > JADGRB01. Next base: position 13,123 of record DATBHU010000676.1, on the reverse strand, counting down.
CGCCGACGCGGCCCCCATCGCGCCGGTCGCGCCGCGCGCCGACGGGTGGAAGGGCAACCTGCTGCTCATCACCATCGATGCGCTGCGCGCGGATCGCCTGGGCGTGGCCGGTTACGGCCGGCCGGCCGGCCGTTCGCTGACGCCGACGCTGGACGCGCTGGCGCACAGGGGGACCTACTTCCGGCACGCCTGGTCGCAGGCGCCCAACACGCCGCGCTCGTTCCCCGTGATCCTGACCGGCCGCTACCCGTCGGACATCGCCTGGGACAAACCGGGGGTGAACTATCCGAACCTGCTGCCGACCAACCACACCTTCTTCGAGACGCTGGCGGCCGCGGGGTTCAAGCCGATCGGGATCTTCTCGCACTTCTACTTCACCGCCGACCGCGGCATCAGCCGCGGCTTCGCGGAGTGGTCGGACGACGGCGCGGGGACGATCGCCGAGTCGAACAAGGACGTCGCGTCGCCGCGCATCGTGCCGCGCGTGATCGAACGCCTCCGCCAGGCGGCCGCCAAGAAGGAGCACTTCGCGCTCTGGACGCACCTGTTCGAGCCGCACTCGTCGTACATGCCCCACAAGGAGTTTCCGGCCACGCTGTCCGGCGTCCCCGGGCTGATGGAGAAGTACGACTACGAGATCGCCTTCTGTGACATGTGGGTCGGCAAGCTGATCGACGCGGTCAAGCAGCTCGGCCTGGCGGACAGCACGGCGATCGTGATCCTCGCCGATCACGGCGAGGCGTGGGGCGAGCACAAGGCCTACTTCCACGGCACCGACGTCTACGACGAGCAGCTGCGCGTGCCGATGATCTTCGTCGTTCCCGGGCATGCGGCTCAGGTGATCGACGAACCGGTCGCGCTGGTCGACGTCGCGCCGACGCTGGTCGACCTGGCCGGCGCGCCGATCCCGGCGGCCATGCGCGGGCGCAGCCTGCTGCCGATCATCCTGAACGGCCAATCGAACAGTAAAGGCGCCAGGGTCGCCCCGCCGCACCCGATCTTCGGCGAGATGCTCCCCGCCACGGCGTGGCCACACCACGCCGCGATGATGGTGGACGGCAACTACAAGATCATCCACCGGATCAGCGATCGCCGCTGGGAGCTCTACGACCTCCACGCGGATCCGGGCGAGAAGAAGAACCTCGCCGACGCGCCCGCCGCGGCCAAGCAGCTGGAAGCGCTGCGCGCGAAGTTGCTGGCGTTCGAAGAGCGGGCCCGCTAGCCGCTCCGCGCCGCAGGCGCGGTTTGCGACCACTCCTTGCGGCAAGTAGCAGGAGGCGCGGAAAAACGCAGCGCGGTTTTCCGCGCCCTGCTAGCTTCGAGCGGTGGCAGGGGAATCGCCGGGAGCGTTGTCGCCGGCCGAGCGGCGGCGCTTGATCGCGCACGCGCGTGCCGCGGTAGCGACGCGGATCGGGGGGGCGCGCGGCAGCGGCGCTGTCGCCGACGGTGATCCGGACGCGCCCGGGCTCGCGTCGCCGGGCGCCGCGTTCGTCACCCTCCACGTCGACGGCGCGCTGCGCGGCTGCATCGGCACGTCCGAGCGGCGGCGGTCGCTGTGGCGGGTGGTCGGCGAGATGGCGTCCGCGGCCGCCACGCGCGATCCGCGCTTCCCGCCCATCGAGGTGACCGACCTGCCGGCGCTGACCGTCGAGATCTCGGTGCTGTCGCCCGACGTCGTCATTCACCGCCCCGAGGAGATCGAGATCGGACGCCACGGCCTCGACATCCGGCGGGGCGGCGCCCGCGGCCTGCTGCTGCCCCAGGTCGCCGTCGAGCACGGCCTCGACCGCGAGACCTTCCTGGCCGCCACCTGCCGCAAGGCCGGGCTCCCCGCCGACGCCTGGCACGACCGGTCGACCGAGATCCGCGTGTTCGAGGCCGAGGTGTTCGGCGACGACGACGACGCCGCACCCGAGCCGCGCGCCGGCGGCTGATCGCGGCCGCCGCCAAAACGTCAGCGGCGGGCGCGCGGGCGCGCCACGGTGGCGGCGGATGGCAGCTGTGACGGCGCGCCGGCGATGCCTCTTCCCTGGTCTGTCGCTTGCACACCGTACTGGCGTGCGCGCGGGAACGCTGGTCTCCGGCCTTGGAATCGCGACCACCTTGGGCGCGCTCGGGGTGCTGTGCGCCGCCGTGATTTCCTATCCCTGCTTTCGCGCGACGCAGGCACGGTCGTCGCGAGACAAAGTTAAAGCGCTGCATGAGGATCTGGCGAGCTACGTTCGAACCCACCGCGCCTGCCCGGACCATCCTGCGCACGCTTTCAAGGACGCCTGGGGCACCGCGCTCACCTACGCCTGCTCGGACGTCGAGCTGCGCGCGCGCTCGGCCGGGCCCGACAAGCAGTTCAACACCGCCGACGACCTCACCTACCCGGTGTCGGCGGCGCGGAGCGGGCTGCGATGATCGGCAAGCTGGCCGCGATCCTGTGCGGCGTCGCGCTGACCTGGACGTGCGCCGCGTTCGGCATCGTCGGGTTCAGCGAGCTCCACGGGCACGGTTGCGGCGGGGGGGCCAAGGAGGCGCGCCAGCGTGTTCTCCGCTTGGAAAGGGCACTGAACGACTACGTGCTCGCATACGGTCGCTGTCCGCCGAACGGCGCGAGCCTGATCGACAGTGGCCAGATCGACGCGCAGAACATGATCGACCCGTGGGGACGAGACATCGAGTACTCGTGTTCGGATGACGCCGTGAAGGTCACATCAGCCGGTCTGGACGGCGCTTTCGGAACCCCCGACGACATCAGGAACGAGCACTGAACCGCCACCCGCGCCGGGGCCTCGGAACACTGCCAAATCAAGATCGCGCGCAACCACCTGCGCCGCGCCGCCGAAACGGTGCCAAATCGAGATGGCACGCAGGCGACCGAAGCAGCTCGCTCTTCCGATCCCGCCGGGCTGGGGCGGACGACGGGTTGGCGCAGGTCGCAAACCGAGCGCCCGTCTCCCCGGCGTCTGGCACGTTCGCCGGCCGAAGCACGATCGCCAGCACCCGGTTCTCATCACGTTGCGTGCTGACCGCCGCTTGCCGTCGCTGCGTTCCGAGCGGGTCTTCTCTGAGTTGCAGACCGGCATATCCCGCGCCGATCGATCCAGCTTTCGCGTCATCCACTTCTCGGTCCAGACCGACCATGCTCATTTCGTCGTGGAGGCGGATGATCGGCGGGCACTCTCCCGGGGACTCCAGGGGCTCGCGGCCCGCTGCGCCCGGGCGATCAATCGCGCCCTGGGCAGACACGGCCGCGTGTGGACGGATCGCTATCACGCGCGTCCGCTACGGACGCCCCGGGAGACACGCGCCGCGATCGTCTACGTGCTCCAGAACTTCCGGAAGCACCTGGGTGCGCCGGCGATCGTAGACCCGTGTAGCTCTGGTCGCTGGTTCAAAGGCTGGGAGGGTGTCCCTCGGCCGAACACCGCGCCGTCGCCAGTGAGCGAACCCCGCACCTGGCTCGCCAGCGTCGGCTGGCGCCGCGCCGGCGGTCCCATCCGAGCGGAGGAAGCGCCCGCTGCGGTGCTCGCTCCCGAAACACTGCCAAATCAAGTTCGCATCGCCGGGCACGCGCAGAGACGCCGCGGCTCCCGCGCGGAGCCCCAGGCCCACCAAATGCACGCGATGTCCCGAGCTGCTGGCGCGGCGCACGTCCCCGGATTCGAGCCAGCACACTAGATGCGACGGCAGCAATCGAGAAACACTGCCAAATCAAGTTCGCGGCGCGCGCCGGCGCAGCAGCGCGGCGCCGCCGGCGCCGAGCACCAGGCCCACGGCCTGCGCGGCCCAGGCGATGCCCGAGACGTGCAGCGCCGCCATCGCGGCCTGGAAGGCGAGCGCGAGGACGAAGAACACACTCATCGGCAGCCGGAGCACCGGACCGAGCAAAGGGCCGAGCTGGATGGCGACCCGGGCGCGCGGCTGCAGGACGACGCACGCGCCCATCATGGCGGCGACGCCGCCGCTCGCGCCGAGGAGCGCGGCTTGCGGATGCAGCAGGCCGTCGACCAGCAGCCCCGCCACGCCCAGCGCCACGAACGCCGGGGCGAGCAGCCAGCGCGGCGCCCGCTGCTCGACGCCGTCGCCGAACGCGAGCAGGAAGTAGACGTTGCCGATCAGAGGCGCCCAGCCCGCGTGCGCGAACGTCGCCCGCATCGCCGCCCCGAGGCCGCGATGGTCCGGCCCGTAGCCGAGACGGGCGGCCGCATCGTCCAGACCGGACCCGCGCAGCTCGACGACGAACACCGCGATCAACGCCAGCGCGAGCGACCACGTCACCAGGGGCAGCCGCTCGCGCTGGATACGCGTGACCACGGGCAGCCCGAGCAACGCCAGCACCTGCTGCACCAGCGGCAGCGGCGGCGCGGGCGCGGCCGCGGCCGACTCCGCGGCGATGTCGCGGGCCATCGCCGCCCGCTCCTCGGGCGAGAAGCTCGCGAAGGCGGTCTCCCTCCCGAGCTGCTGCTCGCGCCGCGCCAGCGTGTCGATCGTGCCGCGCGGGCAGAGCCAGCCTTTGCACGACGGGCAGCGGTACATCCAGACCGAGAGCCCCTCCAGCTTCCAGGGCACCAGGGTCGCGTCGCCGCACGCCGGGCACGGAAGCGCCCGCTGCTGGCCGGCCGGATCGGCGTTCGCGTCGGGCGCCAGCCGCGCGAACGCTCCCGGCGCGCGCGCCGACAGGTCCGCCTCGCCGCGCCAGCCCGCGCCGCAGCGGCGGCAGTTCCCCGCCGCGTCCAGCGCGACGCCGTCGAACGGACAGGTGAGCGGGCCGGCGGCGCTCACGGGCCGCCCGCATCGGGCGACACGCCGCGCGCGCCGCTCTCGGGCGCGCCGCCGTCCCGCCCGCCACCCCCCTGGCCACCCTCGCCCCCCTCGCCGTCGGGAGCGCCTCCGTCGACGGGCGGCGGCGGCCGGCCGTCCAGCGCCGCCGCGATGACCTCCCGCCGCTCCGGACGGGCGCGCGTCAGCACATAGTCGCGGATCGCGCGCGCGTCGCCCGCGCCGGGATCGCGGCGCGCGCACGCGACCGCCGCGCGCCAGACCGGATCCTCCGGATCGTCACGCCACCGCGCCGCCCGGATCCACTGCGCGCACGCCTCGCGCGTCCGCCCCAGGCGATCCCAGACAGCCGCGCCGCGCGCGATCCCGGCCGGGCGATCGGGCGAATGGTAGGCCAGCTCCATCAGCATCCGGTCGGTGCCGCCGAAGCGGCGCGCGCGCCCGAAGATCAGCGCCACCAGCTCGAGCACGTCCGGCGACGTCGGGTCCTCGGCGAGCAGCAGCTCGGCCCACGTCAGCGCGCGCGCCTGATCGTCGAGCACCGACGGAAACGCCGCCGCCAGCGGCAGCAGGCGCGACGACAGCGCCGCGCCGCCCAGGACGTAGCCGTCGACGTCGGCGGGCGGCTTCCCGCCGGCGGCAGGCGGCGGGGGCGCGTGGCGGGCCACGATCCCGACCTCACCCGGGCGGACACCGCCCAGCGCCGCCGCGCGCGCGTGCGCCGCCTGCGCCTCCTCGCGCGCGCCGATCGCCTTCCAGGCGTCGCCCGCCGCCGCCGCCGCCAGCGCCCGCGCCGGCACCAGCTGCACGCCGCGCACGGCATCCAGGCGCGCGACCGTCTCCAGGTCCGCGCTGGCCGGGATCGCCCGCCCCATGCCACGAAACTCAACGGCGCGGGCGATCAGCAGCTCGACGAGCCGCGCGCGCGCAGGACCGGTCAGCTGCCCGGCCGCGTCCAGCTGCGTGAGCGCGGCGATCTCCAGCACGCGCCGGCCGCTCGCCTGCGCCGCGGCCGCGGCGGCCGCCGACGCCGCCAGCGTCGCGATCGCCGGCTGGGGCGGGATGGACGGGCGCCCGTCGCGCGGCCTGCCGAGCCGCCAGGGCGGCGCGCCGCAGTCGAGCAGCGCGACCGACGCCAGCACGAGCAGCCACCGCCGCGTCACGTCCCGCATCACGCCCGCCCCCGCCTCCCGCCGGCCCGCGCCGCCGGCGTCACGGCGAGCGCCAGCACCGCGCCCGCCGCCAGCGCGCCCGCATAGAAGGAGAGCGTCGGCAGCCCGATCGGCTCGCCCAGCAGCGCCGCGGGCGCGATCGCCGCGGCGGCCGGCGCGAACGCGAGCGGCAGCGACACCAGCCCTCCCGGTCCGCCCGTCAGCACCAGCAGGATCGCGAGCAGGCCCGCGGCCGCGACCGCGCCGGGAACGAGCGCGCGCTTCCACAGCAGCGACAGCGCTCGATCGTTGGGCGCGCCCCCGATCGGCACCAGATCCAGGCGATAGGCGGTGGCGCTGTCGGGCGCGGCCGGCACACCGACCACCGGGCCCATCGCGTCCAGCGTCGCGCTGCGCACCTCGTCCGCCAGCACGCCTTCGTTCGGCAGCTGCGCGCCCGACAGCATGTCGCGGAAGTTCGTGCTCGCGACGTGGCGCCGTCTGACCGCCGCGATCCGGCGCGCCAGGCTGTCGGCGGTGGTGCGCAGGATCGTGTCCGACAGCCGCCCGCCGTACACCGTCGCGACAGCGACGCGCATGTCGTCGACGCCGGCGCCGTCGCCCAGCGCACCGACCGCGGCGATCAACCGGTTGGTGTCGGCGGGACCGAGCGGAACGGGATGCCGCGCCACGAAGTCTCGCACGTTGTCGGCGATGTCCGCGTCCAGGCGGGCCGGATCGGCGGCGGGGATGGTGGCGGCCTGGCGCGCGACGCGTTCGACCGCGAGCGCCTCGCCCGCGTCCAGCGGCCGCCCCGAACGGGCGCAGATCCGCAGCACGCGCTCGCGCGCGTCGATCGCCAGCACGCCGCGCCCGAGCGAGCGGGTCACCGGCGACACGCCGGGCGCCGACAGGTCGACCCGCAGCAGCGCGCGGCGCAGATCCAGCGCGAGGGTGCGCTCGAGCCCCGCCACGATGGCGAGGTGGTCGATCGTCGGATCGTCGTCGAAGCGCACGGCGATCAGCGCCTCCCGGTGGTCTCCCGCCAGCTGCAACCGGACGGCTGGATCGGTCCGCGCCTGCACCAGGATGCGCCGCACCTGCTCCGGATCGTCCGGAATGCGGCTGGCCACGTCACCTTCCAGCGTGACGCCCATGAACAGATCGGCGATCGACCAGGCGTTGGCGACGCCCGGCTGGTCCCGCAGGGCGTCGGTGACCCGCCGGATCTCGCGCAGCACCACCGGCTCGTCCAGCTCGCCGCGCACGCTGACGAAGAACATCGGCGCCGCGCCCCACTGCCGCGTGCCGACGCGCAGCGGGGGCAGCAGCACGATGCCGGCGATGACGACGCCGAACGCCGCCAGCAACACCGGCCAGCGTCGGGCTGGTGGCGGGGCCGGCCTGGGAGCGGGCGCGTTTCGTCCGGCCGCCTCGCCCCGCCCCGGCCACAGCGCCGCGGCGATCAACCCGGCCGCCAGCGCGGCGGCGGCGCCTACCGCGCGCACCCCGGTCACCGGCACGAGCGCGAACGGCGCCGCGGCGCCGATCCCGGCGGCGAGCGCCGGGACCAGCCGGCGCCAGCCGTTGCGGGGCGTGACGACGGCGCGCGCGCGCCGCAGGGCAACCACCGCGAACACCGTCCAGATCGCCGAGAAGCCGACCGGCAGCAGCCGCCAGCGGCGCCGCGGGTCGGGCCACAGCGGCTGCGCGTCGAGCCCGGCCGACGAGGTCGGCGCCAGGCCCAGGCCCGACGCCGCCAGCGCGCCGCCGACACCCGCCGCCACACGCGGCCAGTCGTCGGTGTCGACGTAGAAACGGACGCGGCGGCCGTTCTCCGTCAGGAACCAGCCGAGCGCGTCGGCGCGCCGGACGATGCGCTGGCGAGCAGCCTCGCCCTCGCCTTCGCTCGCCTCGGCGCCCGCCGCCGGCGACGCGCCGCCGCCGCGCCCCAGCACCGGCCGGGCGCTGGTGTTGCCGCGCGCGTCGGACGTGATGTCCAGCAGCCCGGCGGGGCCGAACACGCCGTGCACGCCCGGCACCTCGGCGATGCGCTGCTCGGCCAGCGCCAGCGCCTGCCGGTTCGCCGCGGCGAACGCGTCGTCGACCTCGACGGTCACCTCGTGCAGCGACAGCAGGCGGAACCGGCTGGCGGCGGAGCGCCCCCGCTCGACCACGGCCGTTCCGGGCGGCGCCCAGGCGAACGGATTGGACGCCGCACGGGCGGCGGACGGCAGCGCGAGCACACCGAATGCGGTTATCGACGCCGCGACAGCGGCGGCACGCCCGGCCGTCACGCACGCGAAGTTAGCATGTGATCGCCGTCGGACGCGGTGACCCGACTTACTTGATGAAGGTCGCGGCGCGGGCGACGGCGACGCTGCGCTCCGCCTCGGCCTCCGTCAGGATGTCCGCCTCGAGCAGCAGCTCGTACTCGCGGCGCAGGTGCGTGTTCAGCAGGTAGGGCCCGTCGGTGTTGATCGTGTAGCGCACGCCGGCCTTCTCGAACGCGCGCATCGCCGTCCGCAGCTCGTCGATGTCGGCGACCGCGCGCGTGCGCAGGTTCGAGCTCGGACAGATCTCCAGCACGGTGCCCGCCTCAGCCAGCTTGGCCAGCGCCTCGTCGCTGCCGGCGGCGGCGACGCCGTGCCCGATGCGCGTCGGCGCCAGCTCCTTGAGCACGGCCAGCACGCCCGGCACCGCCGTGTAGGGCGTCTCGCCGGTGTGCACCGTCGTACCGAGCGCGGCCGCGCGCGCGCGCGCGAACAGATCGCGGTAGCCGGCCACCTCGTGCCCCAGCTCCAGCGTGTGCGACTCCGGCCCGGCCAGGTCGATGCCGACGACGCCGCGGCTCTTGTACTTGACCGCCTTCCTCACCAGGATCTCGTTCAGCTCCAGCGTGAACTCGCGCGCCAGGCAGAAGATCAGCCCGGCCCGCACGCCGTACTCCAGGCAGGCGCGATCCATCCCGCGCAGCGCCGCGTGGATGATGTGGTCGAGATCGCGCTCGCCGCCCAGGTTCCGCTTCATCGGGTTGAACCGCAGCTCGATCAGCGACACGCCGCTGGACCGGAACTCCTTGCCGATGATCTCGTAGACCGAGCGTTCGATGGCCGCCGGGGACGACTGAATCTTCTCCGTCCAATGGTGCAGGATCGCTAGGTAATCGGCCAGCGACGAGACCGTCTCCGGCTTGGCCGTGACGAGGTCGCGGAACTCCCAGTAGGTCTGCACCGGCAGCTTGAAACCCTGGTCGTGCGCGATCGACCAGAGGATGTGCGGCGCCACGGCGGCGCCGACGTGGATGTGCAGGTCAGCCAGCTCCAGGCTGGGATCGAGCATCGATTAGTGTAGCGCGCCAGCCGCTCTCGCGCGAAGCGCGAGGGTGCGGCTGTCCGGTGGATGAACCTATCGCGCGGCCGTCTTCGCGACGGCCTGCGGGACCTCCCGCTTGCCGTTCCGGTTCAGCAGCGAGCGCAGCTCCTGCCCGGGCGAGAACGTGATCGTCTCCTGCGGGGGGATCGTGATCGGATCGCCCGTGCGCGGGTTGCGAACCATGCGCGGCGGACGGCGCCGCTTGGAGAAAGTTCCGAAGCCCGGGTAGGTCAGCCGCGCACCCTGGTTGCGAGAGACGCGGGTGCGGATGAAGTAGTCGCCCATCTCGGTGAACACGGCATCGACGATCTGAGCCACCGTCTTCTTGGTCAGCTCACGCGGAAGGTGCTTGCCGCCGTACACGCGTTCGATGAGCTCCGCCTTCGTCATTTGTGCTGTCTCCGTTGCCCTGTCCCTGGGTCCTGCCTGACGCGGGGTCGCCAGACTACGGATTCGATTTCATGGTGTCAACGGTGGATCGGCTGACATCTCATTTGTGTTTCGGTTCCAACAGCGCGCGACAACAAGTGCGAACTTTCTGGACTATTCTTGACGTGACAGGACGCCAATGAGCACGACCGCGAAGGTGACATACATCAGCCTCAGCGCCGACGATCCGACGCTGGACGCCGAGTTCCAGGCGGCGATCGCGAAGGTGCGCGGCGCGCTCGGCGGTGATCATCCGTTGCACGTGGCGGGCAAGACGCGGCCCGGCGGGGCGCCGATCGAGAGCCGCAGCCCGACCGACGCGCGCGTCGTCGTCGCGCGCGTGGCGACCGCGACGGAAGCCGACGTGCGCGACGCCGTCGCGGCCGCGCGCGAGGCGTTCCCGCGCTGGAGCGCGGCGCCGTGGCAGGAGCGCGCCGACATCCTCGATCGCGCCGCCGACCTGGTCCGGCAGCGGCGCCTCGAGCTGGCGGCGTGGCTGATCCTCGAGATGGGGAAGAACCGGGTCGAGGCGCTCGGCGAGATCGAAGAGACGGCCGACCTCTACGCGTACTACGCGGGCGAGATGCGCGCGAACGGCGGCTACGTCCGCCCGATGGGACGGCTGGTGCCGACCGACACCAACACCAGCGTGCTGCGTCCCTACGGCGTCTGGGCGGTCATCGCCCCCTGGAACTTCCCGTACGCGCTGCTGGGCGCGCCCGCGGCGGCGGCGCTGGTGGCCGGCAACACCGTGGTGATGAAGCCGTCGTCGGAGACGCCGCTGTCGGGCGTCAAGCTGGTCGAGATCTTCGAGCAGGCCGGGGTGCCGCCCGGCGCCATCAGCTGCCTGCCCGGCAGCGGGCGCGTGGTCGGCGACGGCCTGCGGGATCACCCCGACGTGGCCGGCCTGACCTTCACGGGGTCGTACGACGTCGGGTTCGGGCAGCTGTATCAGAAGTTCGCGCGCGAGTTCCCGAAGCCGTGCGTCGTGGAGATGGGCGGCAAGAACCCGGCCATCGTCATGCCGAGCGCGGACCTGGCGCAGGCCGTTCAGGGTGTGCACCGCTCGGCCTTCGGCATGAACGGACACAAGTGCTCGGCGTGCTCGCGCGTCTACGTGCACCGCGAGATCGCCGACGAGTTCCTCACGCGGCTGGCGAAATCCGCCGATGACGTCGTCCTGGGGGATCCCCTCCAGAAAGGCGTGTTCGTGGGCCCGGTCGCATCCAAGCAGAGCTACGAGGACTACCAGCGCTACGCCGCGGTTGCGCACGCCGCCGGCGCCGGCGTGGTCCGCGCGGGGGCGAAGGTCGTGAAGGACGGCGAGATGGCCCACGGCTACTTCGTGCGCCCGACCGTGCTGGCCGGACTGCCGCGCGATCACCAGCTGCTGCGCGAGGAGCTGTTCGTCCCGATCGTCGCCGTCGACACCGTCGACAGCCTCGACCAGGCGCTCGAGCGCGCCAATGACACGCGCTTCGGGCTGACGGCCGGGCTGTTCTCGCGCGAGCAGAAGGAGATCGACGCGTTCTTCGACCGCATCCAGGCCGGCGTCGTGTACGTCAACCGCGCCGCCGGCGCCACCACCGGCGCGTGGCCGGGCGTGCAGCCGTTCGGCGGCTGGAAGGGGAGCGGGTCGACGGGCAAGAACATCGGCGGCCACTACACGCTGCTCTGCTACCTGCGCGAGCAGAGCCGGACGTTGTGCACATGACCGCCCCCGCCAAGTCCTCGCTCGCGGAGCTCGCGACGCAGCCGATCGCGATCGTGACCGACCCGCCCGGGCCGCGCGCCCGGGAGATGATCGCGCGCGCCCTCCCCCACCTGTCGCCGTCGCTGATCCACTGCTACCCGCTGATGGTGAAGCGCGCGTCGGGCTGCATGGTGGAGGACGTCGACGGCAACGTCTACCTCGACGCCGAGGCGGGCGTCGCGACGGCCTCGACCGGGCACTGCCACCCGGCCGTCGCCGAGGCGATCGCGGCGCAGGCTGCGGTGCTGGTCCACATCTGCGGAACCGACTTCCACTACCCGGGCTACGGCGCGATGTGCGAGCGGCTGGGCGGGCTCGCCCAGCGCATCGGCCCGAACAGCCACCACTGGCAGACGTTCCTGACCAACTCCGGCACGGAGGCGGTGGAGGCGTCGATCAAGCTGGCACGCCACCACACCGGGCGGCCTAACCTGATCGCGTTCCGGGGCGGCTTCCACGGGCGGACGCTCGGGTCGCTGTCGCTGACCGCCAGCAAGTCGAAGTACCGGCGCCGCTTCGGGCCGCTGCTGCCGGGCGTGTTCCACGCGACGTACGGCGACGCCGCCAGCGTCGAGGCGCTGTTCACGACCGTCACGGCGCCCGACGACGTCGCGGCGATCGTCGTCGAGCCGGTGCTGGGCGAAGGCGGCTACATCGTGCCGCCGGCCGACTTCCTGCCGCGGCTGCGCGAGATCGCCGACAAGCACGGCATCGTGCTGGTGTTCGACGAGGTGCAGAGCGGCATGGGCCGCACCGGCAAGATGTTCGCCGCCGAGCACACCGGCGTCGTCCCCGACGTCGTGCTGGCCGCCAAGGGGATCGCCTCGGGCATGCCGCTGGGCGCGATGATCGCGAAGAAGGAGATCATGACCTGGCCGGCGGGCAGCCACGGGTCCACGATCGCCGGCAACCCGGTGGCGATCGCGGCCGGCCTGGCCACCGTCGATCTGCTGGAGAGCGAGCTGGTGGCGAACGCGGCGCGCGTCGGCGGCGTGTTGAAGGCGGAGCTCGGGGAGAAGCTGCGCGGGATGCCGCCCGTCACCGAGGTGCGCGGTGTTGGGTTGATGATCGGCGTCGAGCTGGCCACGCCCGAGATCGCGCACGCGATCGCCGACCTCTGCTTCCGGCGCGGCCTTTTGGTGCTCGAGTGCGGCAGCAAGGCGATCCGCTTCTCCCCCCCGCTGATCATCACCGAGGCCCAGGCGCGCACGAGCGCCGAGCTGTTCGCCGCCGTCTGCAAGGAGGCGAGCGCGCGGGCATGAGCGAGCTCGGCGACCGCCAGGCGGCGCGCGTCTTCTATACCTGGAGCGCCCAGGCGGCGGCGCTACCGCTGGAGATCGTCGACGGCGCGGGCGTCCGCTTCGTCACCGCCGACGGCGCGCGCTGGTGGGATCTCGGCAGCATGGTCTGGAACGCGGGGCTCGGGCACGGGCACCCGCGCATGCGCAAGGCGCTGGCGGAGGCGGCCGGGCGCGGCCTGCTCGCCACGCCGAACGCCGCCTTCCCCGCCAAGCTGCGGGCCGGCGAGCTGCTGGCGGAGATCACCCCGGCGGGCCTGGAGAAGACCTTTTTTTGTCTATCAGGCGCGGAGGCGAACGAGAACGCGGTCAAGATGGCGCGGCTCTACACCGGGCGAAAGAAGATC
>DATBHU010000675.1:0-14472 GCA_036557265.1 Polyangia bacterium | reverse complement strand
GTGACCCTTCCAGTCGCATGACCTTCTCCTCGCAGAAGATCGCGACATCGTGATCCCGTCGCCCCGCTCCCTCAACAAATCATTTCTCCACAGGAATTCCCGATCGATTTCGATCCCTTGGCCGTTAACCGATCGGCATTGACGTTAGCACCGCCCGCAACTTTCGCGACAGCTCCGTCCCTCGCCCGGCGCGATATCGTGTAACGTCGTTCCGTGGCGGAGACAAAGCGGCCGACCAGCCCGGCGGCCGAAGAGATCCTCGGGCTGTACTTTCCGGTTCTCGACCACGGCTTCGTCGCGCTGGTCGACTACCTCGGCACCGACGAGGACATCGAGCGCGCGGCGCGCGTCAGCTACGGCTACGGCACGCGCAAGCAGAGCGCGACCCGGGGCCTGCTGCGCTACCTGCGCCGCCACAAGCACACCACGCCCAGCGAGATGGTGGAGCTGAAATTCCACTGCTGCATGCCGATGTTCATCGCGCGCCAGTGGATCCGGCACCGCACCGCCTCCGTGAACGAGTACAGCGGGCGGTATTCGCTGATCCCGATGCTGTTCTACACGCCGGACGAGGCGCAGCTGCAGACGCAGAGCAAGCGCAACAACCAGGGACGAAGCGGGCAAGCGGTGCAGCGCGAGCTTTACGACGAGGCGCAGCGGCGCTGGGCCGCGGTGCGCCGCGAGAGCACCGAGACGTATGGCTGGCTGACCGGCAACGAGGTGGCGCGCGAGCTGGCGCGCATCGACCTGCCGCTGTCGACGTACACGCAGTGGTACTGGAAGGTCGACCTTCACAACTTGCTGCACTTCCTGACCCTGCGGGTCGACGCGCACGCGCAGTGGGAGATCCAGGAGTACGGGCGCGTGATGGCGGGGATGCTCAAGCGCGTCGCGCCGCTGTCGTACGAGGCGTGGATCGACTACGACGTCTGCGGCACCCACCTCTCGCGCGCGGAGCTGTCGGCGCTGCGCGCGCTGGTCGGCGTCGAGGGCGACGGCGTGCAGGCGAAGAACGGGCGCCTCGACCGCGCGGCGCTGGAGGGCCACGGCCTGGCCAAGCGCGAGATCGAGGAGCTCCTCGCCAAGCTGGCGCCGCTGCCCGCGGTCCCGGACTTCGAGCTGGACGTCGCGAGCGCCCGCTCCGCCGAGCACTTCGCCGAGCGCTTCGCGGCCGCCGTGCCGTCGGGCGAGAAGCCGACCGAGTAGTCGCCGGCAGACTCCGGTGACCGGCGAAGGGCCGCCGTGGGTCTTACCTGGCGACGAGCTCGCTCGTGTCCGTGAGATCGACGTCTGCGAAGGGCTCGCCGCCGTCCATCACTCTGAGACCGGACCGCGTCACCCAACGACCTCCTTTCTGGCTTCCGGCCTGTCAACCGGCCGATGCGCGGCCAATCGGCCTCAGCGGGCCTTGGGGCCGCTGACGACGTCTGACAGTTTTACGCATAAACGTCGTCGCCGGTTCCGGATCAGAGATCGATCACACCAATCTTCGCGTGAGCGGCGGCAAGCAAGCGAACGATGTCGGACCGATCGCCACTGAGGATGTCAGCTCGCCGACGAACTGCGACCGCCACCACGGCAGCGTCGACTACGTCCGTTGTACGCGATTTGCCCAGCAGCGTCCCCGCCTGATGAGCGTCTGTCTCAGTGAATGCGACGACCTCACAGCCGCGAAGTAGCCGGCGTAATTGCACCTGGTCGGGGGCGCGGCTCACCTGCGCGACCACAAACGCCGGCACGATTGGCACGTGCCCCGCTTCGAGCCGCACCCGGTGCTCGGCCCATACGCGGCGCTCGCTGCGATCCGCCGCGATCAGCACGCCCGCGTCGTACACGACCGATTTCACTTTCCGGCCCGCTTCGGGCGGCCTCGTGGGGTCACGAAGCGACGTCGCGCGGCTGCAAGCTCTTGCGGGGTCAGAGCGCCGTGCTCCCGTTCCCATTCTGCGACCGCAGCTAGACCGTCGCGGACACGTAGCGCTCTGCGAGCCGCTTCGGTCATCCACGCGGAAACGCTGAGGCCCTCTGCCTCGGCCGCCTCGATTACCTCGGAATGCACGTCCGGATCGACGCTGATTGCGAGCTTGACGGCGGGATTTCCTCGCGGCATGCGAAAACGATACTACCGTGGTAGTAGACTTGCAACCGAGAAGGATTCGGCGTCCGATTCGCTAGCCCGTCACCAGCTCGCGAATCACGAAGGCGCCGTCCTTGTCGACGCCGAGGCGGCCGCCCGCGTGGTCCTTGTCGTGGCCCCAGATGAGGAGCCAGTCCTCCTGCACGGCACGCGTGAACAGCGCGCGCTTGGTCTCGACGGTGCGCGCCGGGTCGAGGTCGTACGACATCACCCAGGGGAGCTTGACGTGCACGGCGGTCGGCACGACGTCGCCCAGGAACAGCGCCTTCGGGGCGCCCGGATCCCACGCGCCGATCAGCACCGACTGGTGGCCGGCGGTGTGGCCGGGCGTCGGGATGACGCGCACGCCGGGCACGATCTCCGTCTCGCCCTCGACGAGCCAGAGCCGTTCGCCCCCGCCCTCGCCGAGCGGCCCGATGTTCTCCTGCAGGTAGCTGGCGCGGTTGCGCTCGTGCGGGTGGGTGGCGTCCTCCCACTCGCGCTTCTGGATGACGTGGCGCGCGCGCCCGAACACAGGCGCCAGGCCGCTGCCGGTCGTCGCGTGGCGCGTGGTCCCGCCGCTGTGGTCGAAGTGCATGTGCGACATCACGACGAAGTCGATGTCGTCCGTCCGAAGCCCGACCTCGCGCAACGCGTGCTCGATCGAGCGGTCGTGGTTGATGCCGTAGATCTCCTTCAGCTTGGGCGAGAAACTTGTCGCCGTTCCCGGTCTCGACCAGCACGCGCTTGCCGCCCGCCTCGACCAGCAGGCAGCGGGTCGCGTACTCGCAGCGGTTGAGCGCGTCGCACGACACCAGCTTCGACCACAGCGTCTTCGGCACCACCCCGTGCATGGCGCCGCCGTCGAGGCGGAAGTTGCCGCCGTTGAGCATCGTCAGCCGCGCATCGCCGATCGTCAGCATGGCGCGATCCTACCAGGGACCGGCGATCAGGGCGTGGCGGTCGGGGTCGCGGGCGCGGGCGCCGCGGGCGCCGCCGCGACGCCGATCGGGATCGGCGGTTGCGGCTTCGCCTCGGGATTCACCGCCGGTGCCGCCGGCGCGAGAGCCGCGGCCGGCGTCAACGGCGCCACGGGGGCCGCCGCCGGCGTCGCGGGCGCGGGCGCCGCCGGCGCCGTGCCCGCCGCGATCACCGTCTTCGCCTTGTGGCTGACGATCCAGTCGGCGACGCGCGCGACGTCGCCGAAGCGGGTCATCTTCCCCTCGTCGCCCAGGAACGCCATGAAGTAACCGCGCCCGTCGATCTTCGTCGCGACGACCAGGCAGTAGCGCGCGAAGTCGTTGTAGCCGGTCTTGCCGCCCAGCAGCTGCACGTTGCTGCGCGAGGCCTGGTGATCGGTGTTGATGTACCGGATGGGCGGCTTGCCCACCGGGTGCGCGTCGTACTCCGTGCGCCGCGTGATCGGCCCCAGCACCGGGTGCGCGATCACCTGCTTCAACATCACGATCACCTCGCGCGGCGTCGAGACGTTGCCGGACGACAGGCCCGTCGGCTCGAGGAAGCGCGTGCTCTTCAAGCCCAGCTGCTTCGCCTTGGCGTTCATCGCCGCCACCAGCTGGGTCGGCGTCAGCTTGACCGCCCGCCCGAGCGCCGGGATGGCCCGGTTGTCGGAACCCATCAGCGCCGCGTGCAGCAGATCGCGGTTCGACAGCGTCATCCCCTCGAGCAACCGCGACTTCGCCCCGCCCTTGCCCACCTCGGCGTCGATCTTGTTGATCGTCGACAGCCCCTCCAGCTCGATCCCCTTGTCCACCGCGACGAGGACCGCCGCCAGCTTCGAGATCGACGCGATCGGCCGCTCCGCGTCCGGGTTGTGCGCGAACACCTGCGCGCCGCTGTCGTCGATCACCAGCGCCGCCACCGCCTGCACGTTCGGCTGCCCGCGCCGGGTCGCGGGCACCAGCCGCTCCGCCGCCACCGGCTTCTTCCGCTTCGCCTTGCGCTTGGCCGCCGCGAACGCCGCCGACGGGAGCGCCGTCGACGCCAGCGCCAGCGCGACGGCGGCCGTCGTCGCAAGCATCGCGGTCCGGCCGAAAAAGCGCGGCATCACCACCTCATGAGTTATAGAGGACCCGGTGTCGAGGGCAAATTAGCGATCTTTTGCCGGCCGCCCGCCGCGCGCGCCAGCGACTCGAGGGCCTTCCGCCACCCCCGCCAGTATTTGATGCGCAGGAGCGCGATGCCCAGCATCGCCGCCGTCATCAGGATGAAGGCGATCGTCGCCCCCGTCATGCTCAGCCGGTTCGCCAGGCGCTTGAACAGGAGGCCGTAGACCAGCTCGACGTGCACCCAGTAGACCAGCAGCGACGTCTGCCCGAACACCCGCATCACCGAGAACCGCGGCGGCGGCCAGAGGCGCACCACCGCGTGGCCCACCAGCGCCATCACGCCCATCCAGCCGAGGCGATAGAAGAACGTCCCCGGCCCCATCTGCTGCGCCACCTCGGACGGATAGCGAATGATGTAGGGATCGATCGCGCGCACCAGCTTCACCGCCCCGACCATCCCCAGGCCCACGACGCCGCAGATGATGAACGCCCGCGTCAGCCGGCGCGGGTCGCGGTTCTGCCGGACCAACCAGTGCCCGATGGCGATGCCGACCAGCGTCCACGCCATGGGCGGGATCAGCGGGAACGCCGCCATCTTGTCGTGGCCGACGAAGTAGGCGGCGAGGTGGCGCGGCACCCAGGCCGGCAGCGGCACGCCCGGACCGATGATCGGCCCCACCGCGATCAGAGCGGCGACCAGCGCCAGCGTCACGGCGTACTGGGGCCGCCCCCCGCGCGGCGCCACCAGCGGCGCCGCCAGCATCATCGAGGCGCCGATGCAGTTCAGGATGTCGACGCGCAGCAGATCGCGCCAATCCCAGAACAAACTGAGCACGTACTCCTGCAGGCGAAACAGGTACGCCAGCGCGAGGATCTCGAAGCCGCGCCGCACGCTGCCGCGCACGATCACGCTCCGCTCGACGCCGCGCGCCGCCTGGGCCTCGAACTTGATCCCCATGGCCACGCCGGCCATCAGCAGGAACATCCGGAAAGGGAATCCGCCCCACCAGCGGGTGTCCCGGAACAGCGCGGTCGCCTGCGCGGCCGGGCTGGTCCAGTAGCCGTAGAGGTGCGTCTCGATCATCAGCACCACGGCCAGACCGCGCAGCCAGTCGACGGCATCGATGCGGCCGGGGCGGTTCCCGGAGGCGGCGGCGGCCGGCTGATTCACTGCTTCCAAATTCGCCCGCGGCCCCCCACCCTTGTCAATGCTTTTGCTGCTTGAGATCTGCGCGTTTGACACCCACGCGGCATCGCACTATAAAGCCTGCCCTCTCGGAGGTTTACGCGCGATGTCTCTCAAGATGGGCCTGCTGGGCCGCAAGATCGGAATGACCCAGGTGTTTCACGACGACGGTTCCGCCCTGGGCGTGACCGCAGTGGCCGTCGGGCCGTGCGTGGTCGTCGCCAAGCGGACGCCGGACAAGCACGGCTACTCGGCGTTGCAGCTCGGGTTCGAGGACGAGACCGTCCGCCAGCTGAACCGCCCGCGCGCCGGCTACTTCACGAAGAACAGCATCGAGAAGCCGCTGCGCCACCTGCGCGAGGTGCGCCTCGAGGCGAAGGACGTGGAGAAGTACGAGGTCGGCAAGGTGCTGAACGCCGCCGAGGTGTTCAAGGCCGGCGACGTCGTCGACGTGGTCGGCACGACCAAGGGCAAGGGCTACCAGGGCGTCATGAAGCGGCACCGCATGGCGGGCGACACGGACACCCACGGTACGCACGAGTTCTTCCGGCACGGCGGCTCGATCGGCTGCCGCCTCACGCCCGGCCGCGTCCACAAGGGCAAGCGGATGTCGGGCCTGATGGGCAACGTCAAGTGCACCTCGTCCGATCTGGTGATCGTGAAGGTGCTCGAGGACAAGAACCTGGTGCTCGTGAAGGGCGCCATCCCCGGCCCGGCCAACGGCCTGGTGCTGATCAAGGGCAGCGTGAAGGACGTCAAGAAGTACATCGTCCCGCGCGCCATCAAAGAGGTCGAGTCGAAGAACCCGATGAAGGCCTCCAAGAAGGGCGGCACGGGCGCGGCCCCGGCCAAGCCCGCCAAGAAGTAACCGGCTCTGTCGAAGCTCGGCAGTCGCGGCGGGCGGCACGACACCTTCTTCAAGAAGGCGCGGGCCGCCGGGTTCGCGGCGCGGTCCGTCTACAAGCTGGAGGAGATCGACCGGCGGCTGCGCCTGCTGCGCGCCGGCGACCGGGTGCTGGACCTCGGCTGCCGCCCGGGCTCGTGGCTGCAGTACGCGCGCTCGGTGGTTGGCCCGCACGGCGCCGTCGTCGGCATCGACCGCGATGCCCTGCCGCATCCGATCGCGGGCGCACGCGTCCTGCAGGGCGACATCTTCGCGACGCCCGACGGCGAGCTGCTGGGGACGCTGGCGGCGTTCGACGTCGTGCTGTCGGACATGGCGCCCAACACGACCGGCACGCGCACGACGGACCAGGCCCGGTCGGCGGGGCTGTTCGGGGAGGCGCTGGCGCGGGCCGAGCGGCTGCTGGCGCCGGGCGGGGCCTTCGTCGGCAAGATCTTTCAGGGGCCCGACGTCGACGGGCTGCGAAAGCGGATGGCGGAAAGGTTTTCGGAGGTCCGGACGCTGAAGCCGGAGGGCTCGCGCGCCGCCAGCATCGAGATCTACCTGGCCGGTAAGGGGTTCGCTTAGGGAGCGCGCCCAGAGCCGGGGGGGAACCCCATCTAGGACGGAACTCGGCCGGTGCTAAGCTGTCCGAGAAGTAGATGCGGACCCCCCTTCTGGCCCTGGTCGGCGGCCTCGGGATCGCGGCCCTCGCCGCGCCCGCGCGCGCCGGCGATACGGCGAGGCATGACATCAGCGTGGACGCGCGCGGCCCGATCGCGTTCGTCGAGATCACGCGCGCCCTGCCCGCCCCCGATCGGCCCGGCGACGTCGAGTCGCTGCTCGACCTGTCGCTCCCTGACGGCAGCGCGCTGGTCGCGGTCGAGGTGCGCGACCGCGGCCGCTGGCGCGCGATCGATCCCGCCACCAGCGCGGCGCCGGGCGACGCCTACCGGGACCAGAGCACGGCGCGCGGCGTGACCCCGGCGGCCGAGCCGTTCGACGACAGCGCCGATTACCGGCTGCGCGTCCAGCGCCCGCCCGCGGCGCGCGGGGGCGAGCCGCCCACGGTGCGTTACCGCTTCTCGACCACGCCGGTGTTCGCGAACGGACGCTTCCGCATCCGCTTCCCGTCCGCGCCCGAACGCCTGCCCGCGCCCGCCGACGTGAGCGTGACCGTCCAGGGCGCGCTGGACATCGACATCGCGGGGACGCGTACGCCCGCGCGCGGCGCCGGGACCACCCGGGCGCGCGGCCGCGCCTCCGCGCGCAGCGGCTGGGAGATCTCGTGGGCGCCGCACGATCCGGCCGCGGCCGCCGGCGCGCCCACCCTCGACACGCGCGTCGCGATGGCGGCGCTGTCGCCGACCGAGACCGCGATCGCCTACGCCTTCCGCAGCCGCCCGGCCCGGGCGGCGGGCGCGCCGACCAGCGTCCTCGCGGTGATCGACCGCTCGCGCAGCGTCGGGCTGCCCGGGCTGTCGGCGGAGCACGATCTGGCGCGGCGGGTGCTGGAGGCGCTGCCGCCCAGCACGCGCTTCGACGCCCTGTTCTTCGACCGCGGCACCAAGCGGCTGTTCCCGATGAGCCGCCCCGCCACCCGCGAGGCGATCGGCGCGCTCGAGGACGAGATGGTGCCGGCGCGGATGCACAACGGCACCGACCTGGCGGCGGCGCTGCGCGAGGCGGGCGCGCTGCTGCGCCGCGAGCAGAGCACGTTCGCGCCGCGCACCTTGCTGCTGGTGCTGACCGACGGCGCGCTGCCGGCCGGACAGGACGGGGCGACGCTGGAGCGGGCGCTCGGCGCGGTCCCCGACCTCGACCTCTCCGTGGCGGCGTTCGTGGTGCGGCCGCCCGACGACGATCCGGTCAGCCGCGAGGTGCAGCAGGCGCTGGCGGACTTCGCGGCGAGCCGGCACGGCGTCGCGCGCGTGCTGCGCATCGCCGACGTGGCCGACGCGGTCACCGCCGCGCTGGCCGACATCGATCGCGGCGGCGACGTCGCCGGGCTGCGCGCCCGGGTCGACGGGCGGCAGTACACGCTGGCGGCGTCGCTGGCCCCCGGCGCGGTCGCGGCGGGCGTGATGTCCGCGGCCGGCAAGCCGCCGCGCGCGATCGAGCTCGAGGCGACGGTGCGCGGCAAGCGGGTCATGCTGCCCGGCCGTCCGGTGCGCGTGCCCGCCGACTGGCTGCGGGCCTGGTCGGCCGGCGCGGCGCGGCCGTCGAGAGCGCGCCTGCTGGTGTCGCCGTCGGTGCTGGCGCTGGTCGAGCCGATCGTCCGGCCCGTCGCCGAGCCGGACGCGCTGGTCAAGGGCTCGATGGACCGGCTGGTGATGCGCAACGTGCTGTCGCTGGCCTACATGCCGCGCGCGCGGGCCTGCTACCTGGCGCGGACGGGCGTGAACGCGGCGTCGCGCGATCTGACAGGCAAGGTGCGGCTGGCCATCGACGTCGTGCGCGGCGAGGTGGAGCGCGCGGTGGTCGAATCGTCGACGCTCGCGCGCGCCGACATCGAGGCCTGCCTGCGCGAGGGGGCGTTCGAGATCGAGGTCCCGCGCGTCACGCGCAGCGACGCGCCCGTCACGGCCATCCTGAACCTGGTGTTCCGGCCGCAGACGCAGGAGAAGAAGCAGCACGACGATCTGGGCACGGTGGGCGACCAGATCGACCTGCTGATCGAGGAGGCGCAGAAGCGGGACGAACGCGCGGAGGCGGAGGCGGCGCCCGCGAAGCCGGCCGCGAGCGCCCCGTCTCCCGCCCAGACGCGCTAAAGAACGCGAACCCTGCTATTTTCCGCGCGCATGAGCGAAGCAGCGAAGTTCGACTCCCACCGGCGCCTGTGCCCTGACGGCGCCTGCATCGGCGTCATCGGCAGCGACGGCCGCTGCCGCATCTGCGGCCGGAACGCCGGCGGTGGCGGTGAAAAGGACGAACCACCCGCGGGCTTCGTGCCGCCCGATTTCCAGGACGACGACGACGATCAGGACGGCGACGCGGCGGAGGACGCCGCGGCGTCGGTCTCGGCGGCGGGCGGCAAGGGCGCGGCGTTCGACCCGAACCGCCGCCTCTGCCCCGACGGCGAGTGCCTGGGCGTCATCGGCGCCGACGGCGTTTGCAACGTCTGCGGCAAGAAAGCTGATTAGATTCCCGGCATGCCAAGCGTCGCGGTCATCGGCGCCTCCAACGCGCGCCACAAGTTCGGCAACAAGGCGGTGCGCGCCTACCTGCGCCAGGGCTGGACGGTCTACCCGGTCAACCCGACCGAGACGACGGTCGAGGGGCTCCCGGTCTACCCGACGCTGGCGGACGTTCCGGGCGCGGTCGATCGCGTCTCGATGTACGTTCCGCCGTCGGTCGGCATCACACTGCTCGAGGCCATCAAGGCGAAGGGGACGCCGGAGCTGTTCCTGAACCCGGGCTCGGAGAGCGACGAGCTGCTGGCGCGCGCCACCGAGCTCGGCCTCGACCCGATCCAGGCCTGCTCGATCGTCGACATCGGCGAGCGGCCGTAGCCCGGAGGCCCGTCTCCGGGCGGCCCCTCTCCCTAACCCCCTCCCCGCTCCGCGGGGCGAGGGGCTAAGAAGTCAGCGGCGGCGTGAACGGTAGGCGCGAGGCCGACGTACGACGACGGTGAATCCGAGGCCGGCGAGCAGCAGCAGCGTCGCGGCGAACGATCCCGCCGCCGATCCTGCGGTGTCGCAGGCGCAGCCGCCCGAGACGCCGCGATCGCCTGGATCCTGACCGGTGGTGCCGCCGGCCGAGCCGCCCGCTCCGACCGGCGACGTCGCGCCGCCCTGGCCGGTGGTGCCGACGTTGCCGGAGGTGCCGGTGCCGGCCGTTCCAGTCGTGCCCGCCTGCCCGGGCCCGATGCTCCCGGCCGCGCCGCCGCGCCCGCCCGTGGATCCGCCCGCGCCGCCGCGCCCACCGGCGCCGCCGCGGCCGCCCGTCCCCGTCGTCCCGGCCGTGCCGCCGGTCGTGCCGCCGGCGCCCGTCGTCGCGGAGGTGGTGCAGGTCGAGACGTCCGGCCCCGGCGGCGTGAACGGCGTGCCGTCCATGCAGGTCGGATCGCCGCTGCCGGCCGTGTACGTCACCTGGATGGTGGCGCTCTGGTTGCTCATCGCCATGTTGGTGATGGTCAGGCCGCCGGCCGGATCCGTGAACGACTGCCCGACCGCCAGCCCCGCGTCGTTCAGCCCCGAGCTGCCCGTCGTCGACGGCGTCATGTCGAGGATGAACGGGTGCACCCCGCGCTGCGTGCGCGTGTGCAGATCGTCGGCGACGTGGACCAGCACGCGCGCCGACAGCGCGCTCGAGTTCCCCAGCGTTCCGTCGAAGTCGACCGGCGTGCGCAGCTCGAGGTAGTAGAAGTTCAGGTTCTCGGTGGTGGCGTTGCCGCCGCCGCCCGCCGGCCGCATGTACATGCGCGTCTTCGGCGCCTTCACCTGCAGGAACTGAACGCCGTTGCACGACGGCTCGTACGGCAACAGGGTGAAGGTGCCGCTGTTGGTCACCTTCACGCCGTTGCAGCCGCCGAACCAACCCTGGTACGACTTCTGCCAGGCGTTCATGTGGCGGCAGCCGCCGCCCATCGGGTCGAAGCGGTCGCCGTACTCGCTGTTGGTGCAGGTGTTCGGATCGTCCGCGAACGGCGCCGACGTGCCGCACGTGATCGACGACGAGTGCTGCATGCCGAAGTTGTGCCCCGGCTCCTGCACCAGCACGACGCAGCTGGTGGAGGCGTTGTACCAGGTGTCCTTCGACGGCTTGTCAGGCGTACCGACGGAGGCGAGCCCGCTCCACGAGCAGGACGAGTTCATGCTGCCGTAGTACCAGAGGTAGTGGTTGAACGGCCCGCCCTGCGCGTCGACCTGGGCCCGCAGCGCCGACGCCATCGGGGAGGTGTCGCAGGCGTTCGGCGTGTACGTCAGCGGACCGATCACCTTCGTCGAGATGTCCTGGGTCTGGTACGAGTCGCCCAGGTAGTAGTTCCGGATCGAGTCCGCGTCGTTCTGCATGCGGCCCATGATGTAGTCGGGCGTGACCGCGACGCTGGTGCCGTTCGGCCCGCGCACGTTCGAGAACCCGTTGCCGATGTCGACCAGGATGAACGCGAAGGTGCGCGGCGTGAACGCCGCGGCCCCGATCAGCGCGGACTGGACCGGCGCGCCGGTGTCGACCGGCACGCGCTCGAACGACGACACGCGCAGCGTCCCCTCCTGCTCGACGCCCCACACCTTGATCTGCGTGTTCGGCGCGATGTCCGGGTCGGAATCGAACAGCAGGCGCAGCTCGCCGCCGGCGGCGTCCTTCAGGAAGTAGTGCGTCTGGCTGGCGCCTTCGGGGTCGTCCGAGATGTAGACGGCGAGCTCGCCGCGCCGTGAGCCGTCCGCGCCGATCGTCGAGACGTCGTCGCCGGGCGCGGCGCAGCTGGAGACCAGCGACGCCGCCGCCGTCAGTCCGACGGCGCCGACCGCGATGGCGAGGGTGCGGGCAGCGCGCTTCATCGTGGGTCCTCCGATCGCTGACATTGCTACTCCGATGTCCGCTTTCGCCCGCGCCGCGGTGACCGCGCGCGCCCGAGGCGCCGTGAATAGCCGACACAGGCGAGGGCAAGCATAGCCGCCAGCCCCGACCACGTCCCGCCGCGGCCCGCCGTTTCGCACGAGCACCCGCCCGAGATCTCGCCGGCGGTCCCGCCGCCGCCGCCCTGCCCGGTCGCGATCGCGCCTGCGCTGCCGGTGACGCCGCTGCCGCCCGCGCCGGTGACGACGCTGGTCCCACCGGTCCCGGTCGCGTCGCTGCCGGCCGCGCCGGTCACCATTCCACTGCCGCCACTGCCTGCCACGCCGGTCACCATGCCGGTGCCGCCCGCGCCGGTGTTGCCGGCCGCGCCGGTCGTGCCGCTGCCCGCGGCGCCCGTCGCGCCGCTGCCGCCGATCGAACCGCCGGCGCCCGCGACGATGACGCCGGTGCCCGCGGCGCCGGTGGTGCCGCTGCCACCCGCACCGGTCGAGCCGCCGCTGCCGCCGGCTCCGGTCGCGCCACCGCGACCGCCCGCGCCGGTCGCGCCGCCGGCTGAGCCGCCCGCGCCCGTGCTGCCGCCCGCGCCGCCGCGGCCGCCGCTGCCGGTCGAGCCGCCAGCGCCCGTGCTGCCGCCCGCGCCGCCGCGGCCGCCCGTACCCGTCGCGCCGCCGGCCGAGCCGCCAGCGCCGCCGCGGCCGCCGCTGCCGGTCGAACCGCCGGCGCCCGTGCTGCCGCCCGCGCCGCCCGTCCCGGTCGTGCTGCCCATGCTGCAGTCGGCGGGGCCGGGCGCGACGAACGTCGAGCCGTCGAGGCACATCGGGTTGCCGCTGCCGTTCGTGTAGGTCACCTGGATCGTCGCCGACGAATTGCTCATCGCCATGTTGGTGATGCTGAGCCCGCCCGCCGGATCGTTGAACGTCGCGCCGACCGCCAGCCCCGCGTCGTTGAGGCCGCTCTGCCCGGTGGTCGACGGGGTCATGTCCAGCAGGTAGGTGTGGATGCCGGTCGCGGTCCGTGCCACGGGGTCGGCGGCCACGTGGATCAGGACGCGCGTGGTCAGCGCGCTCGAATTGCCGAGCGTCCCGTCGAAGTCGAGCGGTGTGCGCAGCTCGACGTAGTACGCGGTCAGCGTGTCGACGCCGGCGTTGCCGCCGCCGCCCGCCGGCCGGTTGAAGGGCCGCGCCTTCGGCATCTTGATCCGCAAGAACTGGACGCCGTTGCACTGCGGCTCGAACGGCAGCAGCGTGAACGTGCCCGTGTTGGTGATGGTCACGCCGTTACAGCCGCCAAACCAGCCCTGGTACTGCTTCTGCCAGGCGTTCATGTGGCGGCAGCCGCCGCCCATCGGATCGAAGCGATCGCCGTACTCGCTGTCGGTACAGCCGCTGTTCGGATCGTCGAGGAACGCGGCGCTGGTGCCGCACGCCAGCGACGACGAGTGCTGCATACCGAAGTTGTGGCCCGGCTCCTGCACCAGCACGACGCAGCTGGTGGAGCCGTTGTACCAGGTGTTGCTCGCGGGCCGCGACGGCGAACCGACCGAGCCGAGCCCACCCCAGGTGCAGGGCGAGCCGGTCGACGTGCCGATGTACCAGAGGTAGTGGTTGAACGTACCGGTGATCATCGACTTCAGGTCGGTCGCCAGCTTGCTCGTGTCGCTGTTCGAACAGGTGGGCATCGTGTAGTTGATCGGCCCGAACACCTGCGCGGTGATGTCCTGCGTGCCGTAGGAATCCGCGAGGTAGTAATTGCGGATCGAATCGGCGTTGCCGATGAGGCGGCCCATCACGTTGTCCGCCGTGGTGTTGACGCCGTTGCCGTTCAGGTTGATCAGCACGAAGGCGAAGCTTCGCGCCGGGTACTGCGGGGCGCCGATCAGCGGCGAGGTCGTCGTCTCGGTCGCGGGCGCGGGCAGCAGCGCGTAGTCGGTGACGCGCAGTCCGTCCGGTCCGTCGACGCCGCGGAGCTTGAGGCGCACGCCGGTCACCAGCTCGGGCGCGGGCGCGCCCGAGGTCGAATCAAAAATCAGCTTGGTGTCGAACGTCGCGCCGCCCAGCGTGTCGCGCAGGTAGTAGCTGGTCTCGCTGTGGCCGTCGACGCCGTCGGCGATGTAGACGGAGAGCTCGCCGCGTCGCCAGCCGTCCGCTGTCTCCGCGGACGTCGGCTCGTCAGATGTCTCGCTGCACCCGGCCGTCAGACCGATCAGCAATGCGGCAGACAGCACCGTGAAGCGAAAGACGTCTCTTCCCAATCGTCACCTCCGGGGAGTCGTTACCAGGGGGGCCCAAAATTTCGGTAACCGGACGGGGCCGCGAGCCGAAAGGACCGCGGCGGGGAAAAAGTAACGAAGGTTTTCTTTATACCCCCGAAGGGGGATCGGCGCCTATGTCATTACGTCTATACGTCTATGTCCGTTTGGACAGGCAACCTCAATGACATCTCATGTCGCAGAACAGATCCATCGAGGCCGGCGCGACGCAATCGTCGACCTGCGCGCCGCAAGGCGGATCCTGTAGGCACTCGGCCGGGCAGAGGCAATTGGGGAGATCGTAAGGCACGGTGCATCCGCCGCCCGTAGGTGGCGCGGCGCGCAGACAATCATCGAGCGCCTGGAATTTCGTCTGCGCGTCGGCGGTGCCGCGCGCCTTGCACATCGCAATGCACGCGTCGTCCGCGCAGTCGCCGATGCACAGGC
>DATBHU010000674.1:0-18204 GCA_036557265.1 Polyangia bacterium | reverse complement strand
GATTTGCAGTCGCCCGCCACAACCCCGAAGGATCAAGGGTTGCGTGCTGGCCCGTCGGTTGCTTCTGCAGGACGCCGCCGGAGGTGTGTGCATGACGGTCCTGGGAGCGATTCGTACGTGTCGATGGGGATTGCTGGCGGCGGCCGCCGCCGCTGCCCTGTGTGGCTGCAACCCGAGCAACCTGGGAAACCCGACTCCGGATGGCAGCCCGCCCGACGTGCCTCGGCCCGACGTCGCTCCGCGCGACATCCCCACGGCTGCCGACGTCCCCCCGCCGCCGCCGGATGCCGGCCCGCCCGACGGCGTGCTGAAGCCGGACGTGTCGCCGCCTCAGCCCGATCCGATCACGCGGCCCAGCCGCTACCTCGCCAGCAACCGCAACGTCGACCTCCTGTTCCTGGTCGACGATTCGTCGTCGATGCGGCTGTCGCAGACCAACCTGCTGCGGAACTTCCCGATCCTGATGCAGACGCTGAAGAACCAGCCGGACGGCCTCCCCAACGTGCACATCGGCGTCATCTCGTCGGACATGGGCGCCGGCGACGGATCGATCGCCGGCTGCGACGCGACCGGCGGCAAGAACGGGATCCTGCAGTACACGCCGCGCGGCACGTGCACCGCGTCCGGCCTGGACTCCGGCGCGACGTTCATCTCGGACATCGACGGCGTCAGGAACTACACGGGCAACCTCGAGGACGTGTTCACCTGCATCGCCGCGCTGGGCGAGAGCGGCTGCGGCTTCGAGCACCAGTTCGCGTCCATCACGCGCGCGCTCGGCGCCGACGGGTTCACCCCGCCGGCCGAGAACACCGGCTTCCTGCGCCCGGACGCTCTGCTCATGATCGTCCTCATCACGAACGAGGACGACTGCTCCGCGGCGCCCGGCATTCCGCTCTACGACACCACGGCGAACCTCAACCTCGCGTCGCAGCTGGGCCCGCCTGCCAACTTCCGCTGCAACGAGTTCGGGCACATGTGCGGCGGCATGCACCCGGGCCGCCTCGCCCCCAACAACGGCGATGTCACCGCGATGGTCAGCTACGACAACTGCGTGTCGAACGACACCGAAGGCTACCTGCTGTCCACGCACGACACCGCCAACCGGATCAGGGCCCTCAAGGCCGACGACGGCCAGATCATGGTCGCGGCGATCACCGGCCCGCAGGCGCCGTACACGGTGACCTGGCGGAACCCGTCCACCGCCGACACGTCGTGCGGGCTGGCGTCCTGCCCGTGGCCGCAGATCGCGCATTCGTGCATGGCCACCGACGGGAGCTTCGCCGATCCGGCCGTCCGCATCGCGGGGCTGGTGGGAGAGTTCGGCGCCAACGGCCGGCTGCTTTCGATCTGCGACGGCGAGTTCGGCAGCGCGCTGTCCAACATCGGCAACGACGTCCTCCACTACGTCAGCGCGCCGTGCATCATGGGCCGCATCGCCAAGCGCGCCGACCTGACCCACGACGACTGCACCGTCGTCGACAACGACACCGGCAGCGCCATCCCCGCCTGCGCGGACACGGGCGGCGCCGGCGTCTGCTGGCGCCTCGTCCCCGGCACCGCGCCGGCCTGCGCGGGGGTCACCGTCTCCGTCCAGGCGGATCCGCAGGGCGCCACGCCCGCGCCGCAGGACACGCCCGTCGACTGCCAGCTGTGCACGCCGGGCGTCAGCGACCCGACGCGCGGCTGCCCGTGACGCCTCGGCGCGCCGGCTCGTCGTCGGCGCGCCGCCCCGTTCAGCGCTCGGCTTGCAGGTGCGCTTCGACGAACCAGAGCCACTTGTCCGTGCCGCGCGAGATCTCCGTGAAGATGTCGGCGGTGTCCGCGTCGCCGGCGTCGTCCGCCTGGTTGATGGCGGCGCGCGCGCCCTTGCCGAACGCGGCGAGCGCCGACGACAGCGCCTCGACGTGATCGCGCCCGCCCGCGCCCTTGGCGGCGTACTCGGCCAGGCTGGACCGCTTCGCGACGGAGCGGGCGGTCCCTTCGGCGATCCCGCCCAGCTGGACGACGCGCTCGGCGATCAGGTCGACGTACTCCTCGGCGTCCTCGTTGACCTTGTCGAACAGCTCGTGCAGCGCGATGAAGGACGGCCCCTTCACGTTCCAGTGCGCCTGCTTGCACTGCGTCTGCAGGTCGATCGCGTCGGCCAGGCGGGCGTTGCAGAGCTCGACGATCTTGCTGCGGGTCCCCTCGGAGAGGTCGTTCTTCGTCGGATACATGGGATCTCCTCCTTCCAGAAGTTTTGCTGCCCTTCGTTCGATGCGCGCGCCGGCATCGGGGTTCCGATAGCCACCGATCCTGCCCCGCGCCAGAGCCCCGAGGCTCTCTCTCTCTCTCTCGTGCCCCGGCGCTGCCTGTAGACTGGTGCTGATGCGAACCACCGCGGCCCTCCTGCTGGCGTTCACGGCCGCCGCCTCCACGGGCGCGTGCGGCTCGAACGAGGCCCGCCCGGACGGCGGCCCGGGAACGATCGATCTGGACGCCGCGACCATCGACCTGGACGCCGGCCCGGGCGCCGACGGCGGCGTGACGGGCGACGGCAGCACGACGGGCGACGCCGCGGCGGCGCCCCGGCGCATCTGCGACGGCTCGGACGACGTCCGCCTGGCGCACTGGTTTCCGGTCGATCCCACCCGGGTCCCCGCGTTCACGGCGGAGCTCTACGACCTGGGTACGGAGTTCCTCTACGTCGACGGACACTGCCATTACTGGATGCAGGAGCCGCAGCCGACGGACAGGTTCGGCAGCTGGCGGCCCTACCGCGAAGGTCAGCTGACGGCCGCCCAGGAGACGGCGCTTCACGACGCCGTGTCGTACGACGACTTCACCGCCGGCGCGCCGCCCTGCATGGGCCCGCTGTCCCAGGACGGCACGCCGGAGCGGTTGTGGGACGGGCGCACGGTCTACTCGTGCAACGGCATCTTGCAGGCGCCGGCGGGCTGGCCGATGCGGATCGAGCTGGCCGCGACGACGGTGCCGATGATGGGGCCGATGCGCGTGATGGTGGGCGAGGCGAGCGTCGTGCCGGGCGCGCCGATCTATCCCTGGCCGCTCGCCGGCGCGCCCGCCGACTACGCGATCGACTACGCCGCGTCGATGGACTTCGGGTTGTCGACGCTGGTGACCGACGCGACCGAGCTGGTTGCGCTGCGCAGCCTGCGCGACCGCGCCATCGCCGACGGGATCGCCGCGCCCGGCCACTTCCGCGACGCCATCTACGTCGGGCCGGACGGCACCGTGATCTCGATGCGCGACGACGTTCCTTTGGCGAACCAGGCGGGCGGCCTGTGGGCGCCGCCGCCCCCTCCGTAGCGGACGCGCGTCTTCAGAACAGCGCCGAGAACGCCAGGTTGCCGGCGAAGAACAGATCGCGGCTGAGGGTGGGCGTCTCCTCGTCGGGGTCACGCTCGTAGACGAAGTACGTCCCGCTGTGACCCGTCGCCCGCGACCGACGTTAATGTCATTGACGCGGGTCAGCCGTCAATCAGACTTCCGCGCATGATCTGTCGCGTGTGGCGAGGCTGGACGAGCAAGGAGAACGCCCCCGCTTACGAGCGCGTCGTGCGCGGCCAGGTCATCCCCGGCATCGAAGCGCGCCGCATCCCCGGCTTCCTCTCCATCGACCTGGTCCGGAGAGAGCGCGAGACCGACGTGGAGTTCATGACCCTGATGTGGTTCGACTCATTGGAGTCGGTGAAGTCCTTCATGGGCGACGACTACGCGGTGGCGCACGTCCCCGAGGCGGCGCGCGCCGTGCTGTCGGACTTCGACGAGCGCTCGGCGCACTTCGACGTGCTGGATCGGCGGGCGCAGGCGCGCGGCGCGGGCGCACCATGACGATGAAGACGATCGCGTTCGTCGGCCTCGGGCAGATGGGACGCCAGATGGCCGAGCGCCTGGCGAACGCCGGGTTCTCCCTGCGGGTCTGGAACCGTACGCGCGCGCGCGCCGATGGCCTGGCGAACGCGCAGGTGCTCGACAGCGCGCGCGCGGCGGCGGCCGGCGCGGATCTGGTGCTGACCTCGCTGGCCGACGATCGCGCCGTGCGTGAGGTGGTGCTGGGAGACGACGGCGTCATCGCCGGTCTGGCGGCGGGCGGCGTCCACGTCGGCATGAGCACGATCTCGCTGCGGCTGGCCGGCGAGCTGGCCCAGGCTCACGCCGCGCGCGGCCAGCAGTTCGTCGCCGCCCCGGTGCTCGGCCGCCCCGACGCCGCCGCGCGCGGCGAGCTCTGGATCCTGACCGGCGGCGACGACGCGGCGATCGCGCAGGCGACGCCCGCCCTGGCCTGCCTCGGTCAGGGCCAGCTGCGCGTCGGCGACGCGCGCCAGGCGGCGCTTGCCAAGCTCGTCGCCAACTTCATGATCGCGGGGACGATCGAGCTGCTCGCGGAGGCGACGACGCTGGGCGAGAAGGGCGGCATCGCGCCCCCGGCGCTGATCGATCTGCTGACGAAGACGATCTTCGGGTCGCCGATCGTGAAGGGCTACGGCGGCCGCATCGCGGCGGGACAGTTCCGGCCGGCGGGGTTCGCGGTGCCGCTCGGCCTCAAGGACGTCGAGCTGGCGCTGGAGGCGGGGCACGATCTGCGCGCGCCGCTGCCGGTGGCGAGCGTGGCGCGCGATCACCTGATCGCGGCGCTGGCGCGCGGGCGGGCGGACTGGGATTGGGGGGCGCTGGCGACCGTGGTGCGGGAGGCGGCGGGGCTGGACGGAAGTCGGTGAGGCGGGAGCGGGGCGTCGACCGCGCGCCCCCCGCGTAGACAGCGACGTGCCCCGTGAGACACTGGTCGGCGCCATCGGTCCGACCTTCGTCGGCGGGGATCGCGCCGGTCTTCTCTTTGCGGAAGCGCCGCCGCGACATCGGAATGCGGCCGGCGTCCGTCTAGGGCATGTCCACCGACCGCGTCCTCTTCTTGAAATGCGGGGCCTTGCTGTTGTCGGTCGTCCTCGCGGCCTCTTGCTCCCACGACTCGACGCCCAGCAGCAGCCCAGGGGCGGGCGGGAAGGGCGGCTCAGCCGGCATGGCGGGCGCCGCGGGAGCGACTGGAGGAGCGGGCGCGATCGGCGGCGCCGCGGGAGTGGGCGGGGCGGGCGTTGCCGGCACCACGGGCGCCGGCGGAGCGGCCGGCGCCGCCGGGACGACGGGCGGAACCGCGGGCGCGGGAGCGGGCGGGGCCGCGGGGGCGGGAGCGGGCGGAACCGCGGGCGCGGGAGCGGGCGGGGCCGCGGGCGCGGCGGGCAGCGGCGGCGCGGCGGGGGGCGGGGGCACGGCCGGCGCGACGGGGGCCGCGGGCACGGGCGGGACGGCCGGCGCCGGCGGAGGGGCCGGAAGTGGCGGGGGTACGGCGGGCGCCGCCGGAGCGACCGGTGGCGCCGGCGGCGCGGGCGGTTCGGGTGGCTCTGCGGCTGGCGGTACCGGCGGAGCGGGCGGCGGCGCGGGTGCGGGCGGTCAGGGCGGGGCAGCGGGAAGCGCCGGCGCGAGCGGAGGTGGCGGGACCGCCGGCGGTGGTGGCGGTGGCGGAAGTGCGGGCGGCGGCGGAGGCGCCGGCGCGAGCGGAAGTGGCGGCGCGGGTGGAAGTGCGGGCGCCGGCGGAACAGGCGGCGCGGGCGGGACGGCGGGCGCGGGCGGCCAGCCCTTCTTCATCGAAAACTTCGAAGACGGCGACGCGATCGGCTGGAACCCGGTCTCCGGCACTCTCGGCGGCTCGGCCGTCGTCAACACGACCGCGGCCGCCGGCACCACCTACAGCTTCCGCGAGAGCGCGGCGCAGCTCTACCGGAACCTGCCCAGCGCGGCGCAGCCGACGGCGATCAGCTTCTGGGCGCGGGCGGCGGACACGCAGGCGGCGAGCATCCAGTTCGGCGGGATCGCCGCGATCAGCTTCGGGGCGCAGGTGAACTTCGGGCCGGGGTACATCACGCTGGGCGGGCAGAAGAGCCTGTTCAGCGTTCAGTACCAGGTCGACACCTGGATTCACGTCGAGCTGCGCAACGTCGACTGGCAGGCGCAGACGTTCGACGTCTACATCGACGACGCGCTGGCGTCGGCGAACGTGCCGGCGGCGCTGTCGCCGACGTCCGCCATCTATCTCAGCGCGACGGGCGCGTTCACATGGGACGAGATCGCGATCTACCAGACGACCTGCACGCCGAACCGGCCGCTCTGCACGGGCGACGTGGCGCGCGTCTGCAACGCGGACGGGTCGGGGTACACCGCGGCGTCGACGACATGCAACGCGAACGCCTGTTACATCGGCCAGTGCGTCAGCTCGTTCCTGACGGAGGACTTCGAGGACGGCGACACCGCCGGCTGGATCCCGAACCCGGGGACGTGGACGGCGAACGTCGTCACGTCGACAGCGGCCGCCGGGACCGCGCACAGCCTCGAGCTGAAGGGCGGGACGTTCTTCCAGGGACCCTATTATCGCTTCAACGGCGTCAAGCCGACGCACATCGGGTTCTGGATGATGGGCGTGGGCGCGGAGTTCGTGGTCAGCACCGGCACGACGGCCGACTACAACCTGGTGCGCATCGTCGGGTACGACCTCTATCTGCTCGATGGGGGCGCCTACGGCGTGCCGGCCGCCGACCTCGCCTGGCACCACGTCGAGCTCCGCAACATCGACTGGACGGCGCGCACCTTCGACATCTACGTGGACGGCGCGCTGGCCGCGTCGAAGGCTTTCCCGTCGGGTGTCGGCACCAGCGTCGGGCGCATCGACCTCTTCAACGTCAGCACCAGCAGCAGCACCAGCCACTGGGACGAGATCGACGTCTCGCCCTGATTCTCGCTCCTTGCGGCGGCCCGGAAGGAGGCCGGCTGATGGCTCTCGACAACACCGCGCGCGTGACGGCCGCCGCGTACCGGCTTCCCGGTAATTTGCACGGCGAGCACGTTTCTGGACGCCGCAATTCAGTCGCAATCGATTGATAACGTTATCAATTGAATGGTGACAATCGCGCAATCCGGTAATTGGTCCTTCATTGTTCGATCGTGTGTCATTGGTTGCTTGCGCGGCCACGATCGGTGCGCTACTCAGCGCCCGCGCGGACCCAATCGATGGAGGACGAATCATGAAACTCGCGAAACTGATCGGAACGTTGACGGTCGGACTGCTCATCTCGACGCCGGCGCTGGCGGCGACGTTTGCGCCGCCGCCGCCGGCCACCCCGCATCTCAAGGGCTATCCGCAGTGGGGCGCGCTCTGGTGGCAGTGGGTCTTGCAGACGCCCGCCCCCAACAACCCGGCCCTGGACACCACCGGCGCAAACTGCGCCGTGAACCAGCCGGTCCCGGGCGTGTTCCTGCTGGCCGGCAGCCTGGACGGGTCGATCGTCAACCGTACCTGCACCGTTCCGGTCGGGACGGCGTTCGTGATGCCGCTGATCAATACGGCCGCGTTCGCCCAGCAGACCGATCCGCCCGAGCAGCGCACGGAGGCGTTCCAGCGCTCGGTGGCCGCGTGCATCGAATCGCCCCAGCCCAACCCGCTACACATCGAGGTGGACGGCCAGACGTTGCAGAACCCGCTCGCCCTGCTCGAGAAGTCGGTGGTCTTCTCCGTCAACCTGCCGGCCAACAACGTGTTCGGCGTGCCGGCGCAGCTGCTCAGCCCGGCGGTCGACGAGGGCTGGTACGCGTTCGTCGAGCCGCTGACGCCGGGGACTCACACGCTGCGCGTGAACGCGTCGACCGCGGCCTGCGGCGGCACCACCCAGAACGTCACCTACACGCTGAACGTGCAGGGGACGGTCGGCACGCCGGTCAGCTGCTCGGGCAACCAGCAGATCACGCTCAACGGCGCCGACATCCAGACGACCGGCGTGGCGGTGACCGCCTCGGGCAACTGCAACGTCACCATCCGGAACAGCATGCTGTGGGGCGGAACCGCGGCTATCGTGATCCACGATCAGGGCCACGTCATCGTCGACACCAGCACCGTCGGAGGCGGCTTCGCGTTCTCCGCCGACGGACACGGCCACGGCGAGGTCCGGAACTCGGCCGTGCTGAACCCGAACTCGGTGCGCGACTTCGCGGTGGTCAGCGACTCCGGCGGCAACGTGGCGTTCTAGCGTTCGCCGATCGGCCGCGCCGCCCCGTCACGGGCGGCGCGGGGCGCCCCACGGATCGGAAGGCGTTTTTTTGCCGTAACCAAGACCGACACCGCCACATCGTAGGCGGGCCTGCCCGTGAAGAAACTTGGCCTACTCCTGGGCGAGATGGTTCTCGCAACCGTCGCCGCCTGCGGATCGAAGGGCGCGGCTCCGCCGGACGGAGGCGCCGCGGGCGGCGGCGGCGGCGGTGCGGGTAGCGCGGGGGCGAGCGCCGGCGGCGGTGGGGCCGGCGCGGGTGGCAGCGGCGTCAGCACGGGCGGGACGGGCGGAGCCGGTGGCGCGAGCACGGGCGGCCGCGCCGGCACCGGAATCGAGCCGGATGGCGGAGACTCGGACGGTCAAAGCGGTGAAGCGGGCGACGGCGACGCGGCGCTGACGTTCGTGCAGGTGCAGGCGACGCACCATCATGAGTGCGGCGTTCGCGCCAACGGTTCCATCGCGTGCTGGGGACTCAGCGACATCGTCCAGGCGACGCCCGCGAGCGAAACCTTCCAGTATCTGACGATGGGCGACTATCACACGTGCGGGTTGAAGTCCGACGGCAGCGTGCTGTGCTGGGGCAGCGGGCCCGTCACGTCTCCGCAGGGGGCGTTCCGGCTGGTGCGCGCGAACGGCCTCTTCGGGACCTGCGGCATCGCCCTGGATGGCACCCTGGCGTGCTGGGACCTGGCGGTCGCGTCCTCGTTGCCGACAGGAACATTCACGAGCCTGAGCGCGGAACGGCAGACCCACGTCTGCGGCGTTCGCGCCGACGGCAGCATCGCCTGCTGGGGCGCTAGCGATCTCGGCCCCGCGCCCGCGCCCGCCAACTTCCAGAGCGTCCACGTCGGCATGTACGACAACTGCGGCCTTCGCAGTGACCACACCGTCTCTTGCTGGGGCGCCGGCTCACCCAACCCGCAGTGGCCGTCGCCCGCCGGGACATTTCAAACTCTCGCCGTTTCAGCCCACTACGGGTGCGGCCTGCGCGACAGCGGCAGCGTGGAATGCTGGGGCACCAGCTCCGTGCCAAACCCGCCGGGCACGTTCCAGAGCATCAGCGCCGGCAACTTCACCGCGTGCGGTGTGCAGACGAACGGCGCCTTGACGTGCTGGGGCTACGGCTACCAGCTGCCCGCCGGTGTCACCGGCACCTTCTCGAGCGTGACCGTCGGTGACACGGACGCCTGCGCGCTCCGCACCGACGGCGTCGCCGTCTGCTGGGGCGAAACGGTCTTCGGGCAGTCGGACGGGTGCATGGCGGGCATCGGCTGCGTCTGGGTCGGCCCGGGGCCGTAGGGTCGGGCTCGGCGCGGGCCCTCACCCGATCGGATTCCACCCGCCCACCTCGGCCGTCAGCGCGTCCGCCTCCTTCGGCCCCCACGTGCCCGGCTCGTACTCGAACATCGGGCTCGGGCCGTGGATCACCGGGTCGACGATCGCCCACGCCGCCTCGACGACGTCCTGGCGCGCGAACAGCGTGGCGTCGCCGTTCATCGCGTCGCCGAGCAGCCGCTCGTAGGCGTCCATGCGGCCGTCGGCGCCCTGGGCCGGCTCCTCGGTGACGGTCAGCGACACCGGCCGCCCGATCATCGCTTCGCCCGGGCGCTTGGCGCGCGCGTCGACGCTGATCATCACCTCCGGGCTCAGGCGGAAGCGCACCATGTTGCCGGCCGCCGGCGGCGGCTCGGGGAAGACGACCTGGGGCGGCAGCTTCAGCTCGACGGTCACCTCGGTCACCGTCCGCGCCAGGCACTTGCCCGCGCGCACGTAGAACGGCACGCCCTGCCAGCGCCATGAATCGACGTGCAGGCGCAGGGCCGCGTAGGTCGCCATGTAGGAATCCTTCGCGACGCCGGGCTCGTCGCGGTAGCCGCGGAACTGGCCGCGGATCATGTTGGCGACGTCGAGGGGACGGACGTTGCGCAGCACCTTCGCCTGTTCGTCGCGGATCGCCTCGGCGTACATGCCGCTCGGCGCCTCCATCGACAGGTAGCTGACGATCTGCAGCAGGTGGTTCTGGATGACGTCGCGGATGACGCCGGTCTCCTCGTAGAAGGCGCCGCGTCCCTTCACGCCGAAGCTCTCGGCCATGGTGATCTGCACGTTCTCGACGTAGTTGCGGTTCCAGATCGGCTCGAGGAAGGCGTTGGCGAAGCGGAAGTAGAGGATGTTCTGCACCGCCTCCTTGCCGAGGTAGTGGTCGATGCGGAAGATGCAGCTCTCGGGCAGGGCGCGGTGGAGGGTCGCGTTGAGCGCGCGCGCGGAGTCGAGGTCGCGCCCGAACGGCTTCTCGACGACCACGCGCGCGCCTTCGGTCAGGCCGGCGCGCTGCAGCTGTTCGACGACGGTCGGGAACATGCTGGGCGGGATGGCGAGGTAGTGGGTGGGGCGGCGGGCGGCGCCGAGGGCGGCGCGCAGCCGGGCGAAGGTGTCGGCGTCGCCGTAGTCGCCGTCGACGTAGTCGAGCCGCGCGGCCAGCGTCTTGAACGCGGCCTCGTCGACGCCGCCGCCGTGCTCGGCCAGGCTGGCGCGCGCCCGCTCGACCAGGCGGGCGGGCGTCCACCCGGCCTTCGCGACGCCGACGACGGGAAAATCCAGGCGCCCACGCCGCGAGATCGCCTGCAGCGCCGGGAAGATCTTCTTGTAGGCGAGATCGCCCGTCGCGCCGAAGAACACCAGCGCGTCGGAGCGGGCCCGGTCCTGTCCCTGTGCGGTCGCGGTCATTCGGCCTCCGTCCTCCGTCGAACCCGCCCACTATACAATCGCCGCGCGCCAAATCCGCCGATCGGTCGATTGCTTACGCCGCGGCCGACATTACCTTGCCGGACGTGCGGAAAGCCGCAGCCTGGCTCGCCATCGCGGGCGCTTGTGCGCTCGCGGGATGCGGGCGCTCGGACACCGGGGTTCACGTCCACGCCCACCTCGGTGCGCTCGCGTACGACGAGCTGCAGTTTCGCGTGACCGTCGCGGGCGGCGACGTCGTCGTCGACCCGCTGACGGACGGCCGTTATCAGGGGCCGTTTCAGCCGGGCGATCAGGACGTGCTGATCTACCTGCGCGACGATCTCGCAGGCAGCCAGCTGCACTGCGAGGCGACCGCGCTGCGCGCCGGAGCCGCCGTGGGCGCCGGCGCCGGCGACGTCACCGTGGTTCGCGGCGAGATGAGAGACGTCGAGATCTTCATGGCCGACCCGGGCCCGGGCGGCGCCGGCGCGGGGGGAGGCGGCGGCGGTTCAGGTGACGGTGGTGGCGCCGGAGGAGGGGGCGGTGGCGGTCCTGGCGGCGGCTCGGGCGGGCCGCCGGGCAAATCCAGCGGCGAGGCCTGCAGCGTCGACGGCGAATGCCTGACCGGTCACTGCGCCGACGGCGTCTGCTGCGAATCGGATTGCAAGATGGGATGTCATTCCTGCGCGCTGGGCGACAGCCCCGGGCTCTGCCGGGCGGTCGCGGCGGGCGCGGCGGATCCGCGCGGCACGTGCCACGACCAGGGACCGGCGAGCTGCAAGCAGACCGGCCTCTGCGCGGTCGACGGGACGTGCGCGGTCTATCCGGTGGGGACGATCTGCGGCCAATCGGGCTGCGATCCGGGCGGGAAGATGGTGCTCTCGGCGGGCGCCTGCAACGGGGCGGGAATGTGCGAGAGCCCCGCGAGGATCAAATGCGAGGACGGTGCCACCTGCGTCGCCGGGGTGTGCACGGAGGTCCAGAAGCTCCAGCCATGACCAACTTGGACAGCGTGAATCCCGGGATCACGCGGGGCAGCGCGCCGGTCGTCGGCGAGACGATCGGCCCGTATCGCATCATCCGCCAGCTCGGCCAGGGGACGACCAGCCGCGTGTTCGAGGTCGAGCATACGCGCATCGGCCGGCGGGCCGCGATGAAGGTGGTTCATCGCATCGGCGTCCCGCCCGCCGTCGTCGATCGCCTGTTCATGGAGGCGCAGGCCGTCAACCTGATCAACCACCCGCACGTCGTCGAGATCAGCGACATCCTCTTGCCCGCCGCCGACCAGCCGGATCACGCGCTGGTGATGGAGCTGCTCGAAGGGCGCTCGCTCGCCGACGTGCTCGCGAAGGACGGCCCGCTGCCGGCGGCGCGCACGCTGCCGATCATGGCGCAGATCTGCGCGGGCCTGGCGGCGGTGCACCGGGCCGGCTTCGTGCACCGGGACCTCAAGCCCGAGAACGTCTTCCTGATCGAGCGGGGCGGCGATCGCGACTTCGTCAAGCTGCTGGACTTCGGCCTGGTGAAGGCGCTGCGCGGGGACGTCGGCGCCGGCACGGCGACGGTCGAAGGGACGTTCATGGGCTCGCCGGCGTACGCGTCGCCCGAGCAGTCGGCCGGCAAGCCGGTCGACCAGCGCAGCGACATCTACGCGGTCGGCGTCATGCTGCACGAGCTGGTCACGGGGCGGCTGCCGTTCGTGTGCGAGCACATCGCGGATCTCCTGATGAAGCAGATCACGGCGCCGCCGCCGCGCCTGCCCGACGAGCTGCTGGCGACGGACATCGGGCGGGCTATGGACGCGATCATCCAGGCCTGCCTGGTGAAGGAGCCGGCGGAGCGGGTGCTGTCGGCGGCGCAGCTCGGCGACATGTTCGGGCGGCTCGCCGCCGGCGATCACGCGATCCCCGACGGCATCGGGCGCCCGCGGCGCCTGCGGTGGATGCGCGCCGGGCGGCGCGGGCGGGCGATCGCGCCGGCGCTGGCGCTGGCGGCGGTGTCGTTCCTGGCGATCTTTGCGGTCCGGCAGACGCGCGCCATCACGCCGCTGCCGGCGGCGCCCACGTTTCCGGCGCCGCTGGTGCCCGGCGGGCCGGCGCCGATCGCCGAGACGACGAAGCCGCCGCCGGCGCCGTCCGCCGACCCGCAGCATGTCCGGCCCACGGCGCCGCGCCCGCGGCGCGCGGCGCGCACGCCGCAGCCGCGCGTGAGCAAGGCGATGACGCTGGATCCGTACCGATGAGGCGCGCCGTCGCGATGACGATCGCGTTCGCCGCCGCCGCCGCGCCCGCGCGGGCGGCCGTGGACGGCGCCGCGGGTGAGCGGCCGGGCCGCGTCCTGTTCGAGCAGGCCGAGGCGAAGTTCAACGTCGGCCGCTTCGACGAAGCGCTGGTCGACTACCAGGCTGCCTACGACGTCGAGCCGCTGCCCGCGTTCCTGTTCAACATCGGCCAGTGCTACCGGAACCTCGGCAACTACGAGCGGGCGCAGTTCTACTTTCGCCGTTACACCGCGCTCGATCCGCGCAGCCCGAATCGCCCGGCGGCGGAGCACCTGATCGCCGAGATGGACAGGCTCGCGGCGGAACGGGCGGGCGCCTCCGGGACCGCGCCGCCGCCGCCCGGATCGCCGGACGTGACGACTGTTTCGACGCCGCCGACGCTGCCGAGCGCGCCGGTGGCGAGCGCGGGCGATCGTTCCGGGACTGCGCCGCCGGCGGCGTTCATGGCGCAGCCGGCGCGCCCGGCCACCGCGCCGGCGCGGCCCGTCTACCGCCGCGCCTGGTTCTGGGTGGCGGCGTCCGCCGTCGTCGTGGCGGGCGGTGTCGCGGCGGCGTTCGCAGTCTCGCGGGACGCTCCGCGTTCGTCGTTGCGCCCGATCGACACACGCTAGAGCCGCGCGGCCGGCGTTCGCGCGCGTCCGCGATCGGTGACGGCGCCGCCGTTCTGTTACGGCCGGCGGACCGACGCGCCGCTAACGACGGTCGGGGCGCCGCGGAAGATCGGCATGCGTCGTGAATACAATGTGAGCGGCGGCTTACCAGGGGAATGGAGGGCGTGGTTTCGGAAGGGCACACACTCGACGGCACGTATCACCTCGAGCGCTTGCTGGGGGAGGGGGGCATGGGCGCGGTGTACGAGGCGACGCACGCCCGCCTCGCCGGCCGCTACGCGATCAAGGTGCTCCTGCGCGAGCTGTCGGACGTTCCGGGGATCCGCGCGCGGTTCGAGCAGGAGGCGCGGATCACCTCGCTGCTGCAGCACCCGAACGTGGTCCAGGTGATCGACCACAACACGACGGCGGACGGGACGTCGTACCTGGTGATGGAGTACCTGTCGGGCGAGAGCCTGGCGGCGCGCCTCGCGCGGGAGGGGCGGCTGGCCGTGGCTCAGGTGGTCGACATCGTCGACCAGATCGCCGCCGGCCTGGCGGCCGCGCACGCGCACGGCGTCGTTCACCGGGATCTCAAACCCGACAACGTCTTCCTGGTGCCCGTCGAGGGGCGCGGCGGCGAGCTGGTCAAGATTCTCGACTTCGGGATCTCGAAGGCGAACTGGAGACGCGACACGACGGACGGGCAGATCTGCGGCACGCCGCAGTACATGGCGCCCGAGCAGGCCGAGGGCCGCGCCGCGGACGTCGACGCGACGACCGACCAGTATGCGCTGGCCGTCATCACGCACGAGCTGCTGACGGGCAGCAACCCGTACGCGGCCGAGAGCATCGAGGCGGTGTTCGCGCGGATCCAGGGCGGGGTCGTGCCGGCGACCGGGATGCCGGGGGCCGTCGATCCGGTGCTGGCGCGCGCGCTGGCGAAGGACCGGGCGCTGCGCTTTCCGTCGGTCACCGCGTTCGCGGAGGCGTTGCGCGCGGCGGCGGCGGAGTCGGAGACGGAGCCGGAGATGGAGGCGGAACGGCGACCGGCGGCG
Source organism: Polyangia bacterium (assembly GCA_036557265.1). Taxonomy (GTDB): domain Bacteria; phylum Myxococcota_A; class Polyangia; order Fen-1088; family Fen-1088; genus JADGRB01. Next base: position 3,455 of record DATBHU010000674.1, on the reverse strand, counting down.
CCGGCGCGGCGCGCGCGACGCGGGGGCCGCGGCTGGCGGCTGGGGCTCGCCACGGCGACGGCCGTCGCGATCGCGTCGTTCGTCGGCAGTGGGTCCGCGAACCGCGCGGCGCAGCGCCCGGCGTTCGAGCAGCGACAGCCGCCGGCCACGACAGAGGGCGTCGCGCCGGCCGCGACCGCCGCCGCGGCGGAGGAGGCGATCGCGCGGCCGCCCGCCGTCGAGACGAAGACGATCCTCGCCGACAGCCTGGCGCCCGCGGCGGCGCCGGCGGCGACGCCCGAATCGGCGCGCCCACCCGCCCGCCGCGTGCGCGCCCGGCGTCCGGCGCGCGACGATCGCCCGCACCGGGCGGGCCCGGCGGAGCCGACCCGCGGCGCGCCGCCGTCCACGCTCGGTCCCGACGAAGACGCGACGCTGCCGCCGTCAGAGCTCTAGCAGCGCGCTCTCCCCGCTCAGGGGACGCACATCGACGTTCCGGATGCGGCCATACAGTGAGTCGACTTGGCCATGCTGACGCTCGCGGCGGCGCACAGGTGATAGGACTCGCACGCGCCGATCGTCCCGTTCGCTGACATCGTGCCGACGGTGGCCGCGCGGACCGCGCCGTAGGAGGTCATGCAGTCTGCGAGGTTCATGCGATCCGTCGCCAGGAAGTTGCCACAGACGGTCAGATAGATCTGACAGAAGGTGGTCGGATCCATGCTGTCGTGCCCGGCCGGGTCGGTGAAGCCCGGGCACGTGTTGGCAGCGGTCGCAGTACCACCCGTCCCCCCGCCGCCGCCGGAGCCGCCCGTTCCGCCCGAGCCGCCGGCACCGCCGGTCGCGCCGCCCGAACCGCCGGTCGCGCCGCCGGCACCGCCGGTCGCGCCGCCCGAACCGCCGGTCGCGCCGCCCGAACCGCCGGTCGAGCCGCCGGCACCCGCGCCGCCGTTCGCGCCACTTGCGCCGCCCTTCCCACCGGCGCCGGCCGTGCCGCCATTCCCGCCGGTTGCGCCGCCGGCGCCGCCCGCGCCGGCGCCCGCGTTGCCGCCACGCCCGCCCGCGCCCGCGGTTGCGCCAGCGGCGCCGCCGGTACCTGCGCCGCCGCCGCTGCCGTCGTTGCCAGACGCACCGCCGGTGGCGGTCGCGCCGCCGCTGCCGCTGGTGCCGCCGGTGGTGGTCGCGCCGCCGCTGCCGCTGGTGCCGCCGGTCGACATCGCGCCACCCTTGCCGCCCGTACCGCCAGAACCGTTACCGCCGTGCCCGGACGTGCCGCCGGCGTCTGGGCTGGATGACGAGCCACCGCACGCGGAGAACGTCATGGCCGATACGATCGCCAACGACGACACGAAGAGCTTCAACGAAGAAGTCAACTTGGACGATGTCATTTAATGTGGCCCCCACCCTAGATCATTTGGCTGCAGTTGTTCAAGACCGAACGGAAACAGTGCCAATCAACACACAAACGCTGAAAACTCAATTGTTGAGGGCGCCGGCATCGATCCAGGCGCGTACTGCCTCGACCTGGTCGGTCGCCACCTTGGGCGGATCGGGAGGCATGGTCCCGTCCATCAGTATTCGATACAGCGCCGAGCCCGCGCCGTTGCCGGCCACGATCTCGAACTTGAGAGTGGCATAGGCCCTTTCCTGCGAGGACAGGTCGATGGTCTTCTGAATACCAGGGTTGTGACAGAGCGTGCCCGCGCACGTCGAAGTCCCGAACAGCGAAGCGTAGAGAGAGGTGAACGTCGGCGGCGGACCGCCATCCTGACCGCCGCCAGCGGAGCCGCCCGCGCCGCCCGAGCCGCTCGAGCCGGCCGCGCCATTGCCCGCCCCACCGCCGCTGCCCGTGGTGCCGCCCGTGCCGCCGCGCGCGGTGCCACCGGTTCCACCGCCAGCACCGCTGCTTCCGCCTGCGCTGCCGGCGGTTCCGCTCGTCCCGCCGCGCGCGCCGCCACCGGCACCTCCGCTGCCGCCGCCCGCGGTGCCAGCGGCGCCGCCTTCGCCGCCGCCCGCGGTGCCAGCGGCGCCGCCTCTGGCGCCCTCACCGGTGCCGGCGGCGCCGCCTTTGCCGCCGTCACCGGTGCCGCTGATGCCGCCGCTGGCGGACCCACCGCCGCCGGTGGTTCCGCCCGCACCCTGCGCGCTCCCACCGTTGCCGCCGAGCAGCGATCCGCCGAATCCCTGTCCGCCCGAAGCTCGATCACCCCCGGCGCCGCCGCTGCCGATCTGGCCCTGGCATGAGGCGGCGACGATTGCAGCCGCGATGCCGCTGACCGCAACGCCGCGTGTGCTCGCTCGTAGATACGGCATGAGTTGGCGGAAGAGTGACAATTAATCTAGGCCTCAGTCTTTCGATAGTCGGGACCCGCGATGTCGCGGTGTGCTCTCAAATTCCAGAGATATCGCCCCTGAAAGCGGGCGAAACGTGTCGTTCGCGCGCCGAGCTGCAAAGGTGGCGCCGTCCGTTGCGCGGCAGCCCGTGTACCGCGCAATGGTCGAGCTTGCCGGCGATGCGCTGCCATCAGCGCGCCATCGATACCACGGAATCGCCGTTATCGATCCCGGGTGATTCGTGCAATCGGCGCTCGTGCGCTCGTGGCTCGGACCGTATCGCAGGTTACGAGCGCGGCGCCGCGCGGTGAGTGCAGGAAATTGCCCGCGTCACGGACGGCGCGCCGCCCGCTTGTGATCGAAGCGTGACGATCGGCGAAATCGCTCGCGATCGCGCCGGTGGCTCTCGTCGCCGGCGCGTCGAGCCGCCTCGACACGATCGAGATCGAGTCTGCGCCCGAAGAAAATTTAACGGGAAGACTCTAAGAGTCCGAACGTCGTCAGAGACGCCATCGTTATGGAACGGCAATGCAACACAGATCGGGTTGACACTGTCGACAACGGCTGTCATTGCTTGACGTCGTCAATTGCGCAAATGAAACGCGCGCAGTTTGGAGAATGCTGCAGCAACGGCAGTTAGGAGAGGGTGGAATGTGGATGGAGCGGGGAGACTCGGTTGCGGCAGTACAGGGAACTATGGTGAGCGAGGAAGATCACCGTCGGAGATCACGGTGCGCGCGGCGTCGGGCGAACGGCCCGCGGCGCGCGAGGTGCGACGACTGAAGACGCCGCGATGAAAGGAGGGTCGCGGGATCGAACGCAACGAGAGACATGTAGTGTGGTTTGTGTATTACGAGAGGAGAACGATATGCGAAGGTACAAGAGTGTGAGGATGGTTTCGGCAATGGGGATCGCGTTGTTTGCGATGATGGGAGCGACGAGGGGGGCGACGGCAGCCTTCACCCCGCTCGTCAATCAGCCGCCGGCATTCCTGAATTCGTGCGTGTTGCTCACGAACGGAGATGCCATGTGCCAGGGATTCTTCAGCAATACCTGGCACCGCCTGAGGCCGGATGCATTCGGCAGCTATCTCAACGGAACGTGGGATTCGCCGCCGATCGCGCCGATGCCGAACGCGAACG
>DATBHU010000673.1:0-4949 GCA_036557265.1 Polyangia bacterium | reverse complement strand
CGGTCAATCAGATCGTCGACGCGGTCCGCTCCGTGCTCGAGCGGACGCCGCCCGAGCTGGCGGCGGACATCGTCGACCGCGGCGTGGTGCTGACGGGCGGCAGCTCGCAGCTGCGCAACCTGGACGTGCTCCTGCGCGAGGAGACCGGGCTGCCGGTGATGGTCTCGGATTCGCCCGAGTGCGCCGTGGTGCTCGGGACCGGGCGCGCCCTCGACGAGCTCGGCCTGCTGCGCGAAGTTGCCTTGCAGTAGTGCGGGATGGTCGGGGGCACCAGCAAGCGCTTACGCGAGTTCGCAGTCGTCGGGGTGACCCTGCTGCTCGGGGTCTTCTCGCTGCGCGTGAGCGCCCGCAACCCGGGCGAGCTGTCGGCCCTCGATCGCGGCGTCCTGCGGCTGGTGTCGCCCGCGCAGGCGGCGATGTCGTTCGTCGCCCGCGCCATCACCGGCGTGGCGGGCCGCTACGTCGAGCTGACCGGCGTCCGCGCCGAGAATGAGGCGCTCCACCGCGAGAACCGCCAGCTGCGCGCCGAGCTGACCGAGATGCGCCGGCTGGCCGAGGAGAGCGGCCGTTACCAGCGCCTGCTGGGCCTGCGCGACGCGACGCCGGCCGAGACCATCGCGGCCCGGGTGATCGCCGTCGACGCGTCGCCGTACTTCCGCGTCGCGCGCGTCGACATCGATCGCGGCGAGGGGACGGTCCGCCGCGGGATGCCCGTGCTGACGCCCGAGGGCGTGGTCGGCCGCATCAACCGCACCGCCGGCAAGAGCTCGGACGTGCTGCTGCTCGTCGATCCGCGCTCGGCGCTGGACATCATCGTGCCGCGCACCGGCGGCCGCGGCATCCTGCGCGGCAAGTCGGGCGAGAACGGCTACCGCTGCAGCATCGAGTACCTGGCGCGCGGCGAGCCGGTGAAGGAGGGCGACGCCGTGGTCACCAGCGGGGTGGGCGGCGGCTTCCCGCGCAACCTGGCGGTCGGCCACGTCACGCGCATCGTCCCCGGCGCGGTCGGGCTGTACCAGGACGTCGAGGTGACGCCGGACGTCGACTTCGCGCGCCTGACCGACGTGCTGGTGGTGGTGGCGCCGCCGCCGGCGGCCGATCCCGATCCGGCTTCGCACCACACGCCCGGGCGCGGACTGGCGGTGATCAAATGAGAAGCGCAGCGACGCTGACGGTCGCCTATCTGCTGCTGATCCTGCAGTCGACGGTGCTGGAGCTGGCGCCCGTGCACATGGCGGTGCCGAGCTTCGGCCTGCTGGTCGTGCTGCACGTCGGGCTGTCGCCCTCGAAGTGGACCATCTCGTCGGCGGCGGTGGTGGCGTTCGTCACCGGCTACCTGTTCGATCTCGTGTCGGGCGCGCCGCAGGGCGTGCACGCCTTCGTGTTCACGTTGATGGCGCTGTTCGCGCGCGTGCTGACGACGCGGGTGGCGGTCAACGGCATCGTGCTGGGCGCCGCCACGTCGTTCGTCGCCAGCCTGCTGTCGTCGTTCCTGATCGTCGTGGTGCGCGCGCAGGTGGCGCCCGAGGGCGGCTACGGCGGCCTCCGGCAGGCGCCGCTGGAGGCGGTGCTGACGGCGATCTTCGGCCCGCTGGTGCTGTCGCTGTTCCGCCGCCTGGACGGCCGCGTCGATACGGCGCGGTCGCGCGTCGGCCTGGCGCGCGGGCCCCGGGGGAGCGGCGGCGGCGGCACGTCCATGTCGATGTCGCTGCCGGATCGAAGATGAGCCGATGGAGATAGCAGGGCAAGACGCGGAGCTCCCGGAGATACGGCGACGCGCGCGGACCTTCGCGCTGTTCGTGCTCGTCGCCTTCCTCGGCATCGCGGGGCGCCTCTTCTACCTGCAGGTGATCGAGGGCGACGTCTTCTTCCGGGTCACCTCCGACAGCATCATCCGGACCGAGATCCTGCCCGCCGTGCGGGGCCAGATCCGCGATCGCAACGGCAAGGTGCTGGCCACCGTCCGCCCGTCGTACAACGTCTACGGCACGCCCGGCGTCGTGAAGCCCGAGACCTTCGCGCGGCTGCGCGCGCTGCTCGGCCTGAACGGCGACCAGGCGATGGACGTGTGGGAGCGGCTGGCCGCGCCGCAGAGCACGCGGACGCCGGCGCCCATGCTGATCGCCGAGGACATCTCGCGCGAGGCGATGGCGTCGATCGAGACCGGCGTCGATCTGCCCGGCATCAAGATCGTCTCGGTGCCGCGCCGGTCTTACCCGTTCGGCCCGATGGCGGCGCACGTCGTCGGCTTCATGAACGAGATCTCCGCCGAGGAGCTGCGGGCCAAGAAGGACGAGGGCTACCGGGCGGGCGATCTGATCGGCCGCACCGGCGTGGAGCGCCAGTGGGACGGCTACCTGCGCGGCCACTCCGGCTTTCACAAGGTGGTGGTCGACCGGCGCGGGCTGCCCAAGACCGACATCCGCGACGTCATCGAGGGGCCGGCCACCAAGGCCGCCGTGCCCGGCAACAACGTGGTGCTGACGATCGACGCGGACGTGCAGAAGATCGCCGAGCGCGCCCTGCGGCCGGCGGCGGCGGCCGGCGCGGTGGTCATGGACATCGGCACGGGCCGCCTGCTGGCGATGGTGTCGAAGCCGGCCTTCGATCCCAACGAGATGTCGGGCCACCTGACGCCCGAGGCCGAGCAGCGGCTGCTGGCGGATCGCTACCGGCCGCTGCACGACAAGACCGTCGGCGAGACGTACTACCCGGGGTCGACGTTCAAGGCGGTCTCCGCGATCTCGGCGCTGGAAGACAAGCTGGTGACGCCGGACGAGAAGACCAAGTGCCGCGGCTCGTTCGAGCTGGCGCGCCACCGCTTCCGCTGCACCAAGACCCACCTGACCGTGAACCTGTACGACGCCATCGTGCAGAGCTGCAACGTCTACTTCTACGAGCTGGGCGCGCGGCCCGGGATGATGGACCGGCTGGCCAAGTTCGGGGCGGACCTGGGGCTGGGCGCGCCCACCGGCCTCGGCCTGAACGGCGAGGAGGGCGGCTTCCTGCCGACCGAGGAGTGGTACCGCGAGCAGAAGCGCAAGAACCCGAAGGCGGAGGGGTTCCAGATCGGGCAGGCGGTCAACGCGGTGATCGGGCAGGGCTCGACGCGCGTGACGCTGCTGCAGATGGCGACGCTGTACGCGGCGATCGCGAACGGCGGCAAGCTGTGGCTGCCGCAGATCGTCGAGCGCGTCGAATCGCCCGACGGCAAGATCCTGGAAGAGTTCGCGCCGCGCGTCCGCCGCGAGCTGGCGGTCTCGCCCGAGACGCTGGCGACGGTGCGGCAGGCGCTGGTCGGCGTCGTCAACGAATCCAAGGGGACGGCGTTCAAGGCGCGCCTGAAGGACATCGAGGTGGCGGGCAAGACCGGCACGGCGCAGGTGCAGACCGGGCAGGGCGGCTACGAATCCGCCACCCACGCCTGGTTCGTCGGCTTCGCGCCGGCCGGGCGGCCGAAGATCGCGCTGGCGGTGCTGGTCGAGCACGGCGGCCACGGCGGCGACGTCGCCGCGCCGCCGGCGATGGAGATCGTGCACAACTACTTCGAGACGGTCGATCCCGCCGATCGCGACGCCCCGCACGTCGGGCTGCCGCGGCGGAAAGCGCCGAAGCCGGCCGAAGCCGCCGCCCCTGCGGCGGCCGCCGTGCCGTCCGACGCGCCGGCGCCGCCGCCGGCAGCACCCTCGGAGGCGACGCCATGAACGTCGTCAAGGCGATCGGCTGGCGCAAGCTGCGCTTCCGCTTCGACTGGACCCTGACGCTGTCGGCGCTGACCGTCGCGGGGCTGGGGCTGGTCAACCTGTGGAGCGCCGTCCACGAGCGGCAGACGAACCTGTTCTCGCAGCAGATCTCCTGGCTCGGGCTGGGCGCCGCCGTGTTCCTGGGCGTCGCGGCGTTCGACTACCGCAACATCGCCCGGCTCGGCTACGTCGTGCACGCGGTCGGCGTGGCGCTGCTGCTCGGCGTGCTGCTGTTCGGCAAGGTGGTGGGCGGCGGCCGCCGCTGGTTCGACCTCGGCCCGTTCCACCTGCAGCCGTCGGAGATGGTGCAGCTCCTGACCGTCATCGCGCTGGGCAAGTACCTGAACGACTCGCCCGCGTTCGAGGAGCGCTCGTGGCGGCACCTCGCCATTCCCGTCGTCATCGTCAGCGCGCCGGTGCTGCTGATCGCCAAGCAGCCGGACTTCGGCACCGCCTTCCTGCTGCTGCTGATCTTCTTCACCATCATGATGACCGCCCGGCTCAAGCTGAAGACGCTGGCGGCGATCATGGGCCTCGCGACGCTGGCGGCGTTCCCGATCTACCAGCACTTCCTGCACGAATATCAGCGCAAGCGGGTGGAGGCGTTCTTCAACCCGACCTCCGAGGGCGCCTACCAGGCCCGGCAGGCGCTGAACGCCATCGGTTCGGGGCGGTTCTTCGGCAAGGGATTCCTGCACGGCACCCAGATCCGGCTGCGCCACTTCCCGGCGCTGTGGACCGACTTCCCGTTCGCGGTCTGGGCCGAGGAGTGGGGCTTCGTCGGCTGCTTCGTGCTGCTGATGGCCTACATGGTGGTGATCCTGTGGATCCTGAAGATCGCCGGCGAGGCGCGGGACCGCTTCGGCGCGACGGTCTGCGTCGGCGTCGCGGCGATGATCTTCTGGCACGTGATCATCAACGTCGGCATGGTGAGCGGCACGCTCCCGGTCGTCGGCGTGACGCTGCCGCTGATCAGCTACGGCGGCTCGAGCATCCTGACCACGGCCGCTGCGCTCGGGCTGGTCATGAACGTCAGCGTACGGCGGTTCTCGTACTGAGGCCGCCGCCTCCCGTCAGCCGCTTCCAACCCTATTGTTGAAGGAGGGAGACGGGGAGGGCTGTCATGGCTCGCTTGCTGTCGGTGAACGTCGGGCTTCCGCGCGACATCGAGTGGCAGGGGCGCACCGTCCACACCGGGATCTGGAA
>DATBHU010000672.1:0-14807 GCA_036557265.1 Polyangia bacterium | reverse complement strand
CCGAGGCCGCCGCTCGCCAGGGCAAGTTCTGGGAAATGCACGACTGGATCTACGACAACGACGAGCCGGTGACCGAGGCGCGCGTCGTCGAGTTCGCCCGCGGCCTGGGGCTGGACATGGCGCGGTTCACGGCCGACCTCGACGGCCCGGCCTCGGACGCGCGCGTCGAGGAGGATCTGGCCGACGGGCGCCGCAACGGCGTCACGGGCACGCCGACGCTGTTCGTGGACGGCATCCGCTACGACGGCGCCTGGGATTTCTATTCGCTGCTCGAGAGCCTGGAGCGCCCGGTCGCGGCGCGGGTGGCGCGCTCGGCGCGCGTGTTCGCCAGCCTCCCGGCGTCGGGCGGGATGGTGCTGCTCGCTTCGGCGCTGCTGGCCCTGCTGTGCGCGAACACGCCGCTGCGCGCCGGCTACGAAGCGCTGATGCGCGCGTCGTTCCGGATGGGCCCGGCGCCCGGCCTGTCCCTGACCGTCGCAGAGTGGTGCGCCGACGGCCTGATGACGCTGTTCTTCTTGCTGGTCGGCCTGGAGATCCGGCGCGAGGCGACGGGCGGCGCGCTGTCGGACCGGCGGGCGATCGCGCTGCCGGTGATCGCCGCGGTGGGCGGCGTGCTGGCGCCGACGGCGATCTACCTGGCCTTCAACTACGGGCACGGGGCGGCCGCGTCCGGCTGGTCGATCCCGACCGCGACCGACATCGCGTTCGCGCTCGGGATCCTGGCGCTGCTCGGCGAGCGAAGCCCGCCCGCCCTGCGCGTCTTCGTGGCCGCGCTGGCGGTGGTGGACGACATCCTCTCGGTGCTGACGCTCGCCATCTTCTATCCGCGCGACTTCAACTTCCGGTGGCTCGCCGCGAGCGCGCTGGCGGTGGCGCTGCTGTTCGCGCTCAACCGCTGGCGCGTCTACCGCACCTGGCCGTACGTGCTGGTGTCGGCGGCGCTGTGGCTGACGCTGCACGCCGCCGGCGTCGACGCCGCGCTGACGGGCGTGATCCTGGCGCTGCTCCTCCCCACCCAGCCGGCGCCGACCGCGAGCGCCCTGCTCGCCCAGGCGGCGACGGCCCTCGCCGCCCTGGAGCACGCCGAGGGCGAGGCGAAGGTCGCCGGCCGCGAGGCCCCCCGCCTGGAGCAGCTCCCGATCTGGGACTGGGCCAGCCGTAACCTGTCGGCGGCGAGCGCCCGGCTGCTGTCGCCCGCCGATCGCTTCGAGCTCGCTGTCGGGCCCTGGAGCACCTACGTGGTCCTGCCGCTGTTCGCGTTCTCGGCGGTCGGCGTCCGCCTCGCGATCGATCTGTCCCAGCCCGGCAGCGGGCGCATCCTGCTCGGCGTCGTGCTCGGCCTCGCGCTCGGCAAACCGCTCGGCGTCACCGTCGCGTCGTGGCTCGCCATCAGGACCCGGCTCGGGGCGGCGCCCGACGGCGTGACGCTGCGGCAGTTCATCGGCGCGGCGTTCCTGTGCGGTGTGGGCGACACGGTCGCGCTGCTGTTCGCCGATCGCGCCTTCCCCACCGGCGACGCGGCCGCGATCGCCAAGATCGGCGTGCTGATCGGCTCCGTCGTGGCCGGCGTGGTCGGCGCACTGGTGCTCGCCTCGGGCCCGCGCGCCGCCGCTCAGTCGCGGACGTAGTGCAGGCCGACCACGCCGGACGGATACGGCTTCGCGCTCACCAGCTTGAACTTCGACGTCGCGCCGGCGGGGAACAGGCGCTTGCCGCCGCCCACCGACAGCGGGAAGAGCGACAGGTGCAGCTCGTCGACCAGACCGTTGGCCAGCAGCGTCTGCAACAGCTGGCTGCTGCCGTCGGAGAGGATGCTCTTGCCCGGCTGCGCCTTGAGGGCGCGAACGGCCGCCACCACGTCGTCGCGGATGATGGTCGTGTTGCGCCAGCGCGGCTTCTCGAGCGTCTTCGACACCACGTACTTGGCCGGCGCGTTCATCATGTCGCCGAAGAAGTCGCCGGCCGGCATCGGCTCGAAGGCGTCGGCGTGCGTGACGTAGGTGCGGCGCCCGAGCAGGAAGGCGTCCACGTCCTTCATCAGCGCGCCGAAGCTGGCGCCGATGTCGTCGTGCCAGAAGGCGCGCGTCCAGCCGCCGTGCGCGAAACCGCCGTCGCGATCCTCGTCCTCGCCGCCGGGGGCCTGGATGACGCCGTCGAGGGTGATGAACTCGTGAACGATGAGCTTTCTCATGGTCGATCTCCTTGCTGATTGTCTGGGGCGCCCTTCGCCCCTTCGGAAGGACGACGAACGAGCATCGTCCCGATCGACAATCAGAGGCAGAGGCCGGACTGGAAGTAGTAGCTCAGCGAATAGGCGGCGCAGGCGAAGCCGGGTGAATTGCCTGGCGAGACGCGAACATAGACGCTGTAGGAATCGATGCCCGGGCAGCTGCCGTCGAGGTTCCACTGCCAGTAGTTGCTGCCCCCGGCGGGGACCGTGACGCAGTAGTTGCTGACGGTGCCGCAGGCCGTGTCGCTGCAGAACTGGTACGAGCCCGCGCCCGCCGGGACCGTCAGCGTGATCGTCAGCCGGAAGTCCTCATCCGTGCAGAACAAGTCGCAACAGGTGCACGACGAATCGGTCTCCATGGCGGGGATCCGGTAGTAGTCGACGTCGCCCGAGGGATAGAGAGTGAAGTTATTGAAGGTGAGCGTCTGATCGCTGCCGACGGTGGCCAGCGTCCTGTACTCGCTGCACGAATTGTTCGGCTCGCTCGTGTCCGCGAACGCGCCGTCGTCGATCGGCCCGTCGCAGTCGTCGTCGAGGCCGTTGCAGGACTCGGCGTGCGCCGCGCCGGAGTTGGGAACGCAGGTGTTGGGCGCGCCGTTGATGCACATCGGAACCGTGACCCGGCAGACACCGTTCCCGCAGGACTGGTTGCCGGGAATGATGTTGGCGCAGGTCCCCGCCACCGTGCCGGTGCAGGTCGGGGCGTTCGGCGTCTGGCAGGCCGCGTTGCAGGTCGTCGTCGCCGCCCCACGCGTCGTCTGGGCGGCGCACTCCTGGGCCGCCGTGCGGCACGCGCCCGCGCCGTCGCAGGCCGCCTGCGCCGCCGTCACGTCCGCCTTGCGATAACAGGTGCTGCCAGACCAGCCCTGGTAATAGCCGGCGCAGCTGACCGCGTCGCACTCGGCGTCCGGGTCCTGTCCCGCCGGGATCGGGGCGCAGGTCCCCACCGATCCCGGCAGCGCGCACGACACGCACGCGCCCGCGCAGGCGCTGGTGCAGCAGACGTTGTCGACGCAGGTGAGGCCGCTGCGGCACTCGTTCTGCTGCATGCAGGAGCTGCCGGCGTCGCCGTCGGGGACGCAGGTGCCGGAGGCGGTCGCGCAGTGCGCGGCCAGATCGCATTGATTGTCGCTGGTGCAGCTGGTCGCGCACATGGCGCTCTGGTCGGTGAGCTGGCTCGCCGCCGTCGTGCAGGTGACGCTCGGATACGCGCCGCAGTCGTTCGAGACCAACCCCGCGCACCCTGCGTCGTCGTCGAACGCCGCCGCGATGCAGGTGAACGTGCTGGTGCAGATGCCGTCGACGCGGGTCCCCTGGCAGGTCGCCTGCGAGGCGCACATCGCCGCGTGGCCGTAGGCGGCGCAGTCGGCGTCGGCGGCGCAGCAGTCGCCGTTCGCGCAGCAGTGCCCGTTCTGGCAGTGGCTGCTCGCGCAGTCGCCGCCGGCGGTGCAGGTGTGTCCGTTCGCCTCGGTCGGCCGGCAGACGCCGCTGCCGCAATACGCGCCCGGGGCGCAGTCCGTCGCCGTCGTGCACGACGTCGCGCAGCCCGGCGGCGCCTGCGCCACCTGCCCGTTGCACGCGACGGGCGGGTAGGCTCCGCAGCTCATGGCCGGGCCCGTGCAGGCGGAGTCGTCGTCGACCGTCGCGCTCGCGCAGGTGAAGCCGGTGCAGCGCGCGACCTGCTTCGATCCCTGACAGGTCGCCTGCGAGGCGCACGCCGGCGCCGTCGCGTACGAGGCCGGACAGTCGCCGTCGGCGGCGCAGCAATCGCCGGTCGCGCAGCAATGCCCGTTCTGGCAGCGGCCGCCCGCGCAATCGCCGGCGAGCGCGCAGACGCTGCCGTCGGGCAGCAGGCTGCCGCCGCTGCCGCCGCCGCCCGTTCCGCCGCCGCCGCTGCCAGCGCTGCCGCCGCTCCCCGCGACGCCGCCACTTCCGGCGGCGCCACCGCCGCCGCTGCCGGACATGCCGCCGCTCCCGGCGGAGCCGCTCGTGCCGGAGGTTCCGCCGCTGCCGGACGCGCCCGCGTCGCCGCTCGCGCCGCCGCCCGCCATGCCGCCGCTCCCGGACGCGCCGCCACCACCCCCGTCACTCGTGCCGCCCCCGCCGCCGCGCGCGTCACCTCCGCTGCCGCCGCCCAAACCGCCCCCGCCGTCGGCGCGTCCGCTGCCGCCGCCAGAGGACGGGCCGCCAGCGCCGCCGTGACCGCCCACCGTCATCGTGGCGCCGCCTCCGCCGCAAGCCGCGAGCGCCCCGGCCACCACGGCGATACCGAGGTACCGCAGGCCACGTGGGCAAAGGCGCATCCGCCTCCATCATATACGAACCGCGCCGACGCCCGCGCGATGCGCGTGACGAGACGAAGCCGGTCAGATAAATGACGCGGCGGAGACCGCGCGCTCAGAAGCTGCCGCGCAGCCGGCTCTCCTGGGCGCGGTATCGCTGGGCGGCGGAACGCAGCGCCTCCCCCGCCTCCTCGACGCTGATCTGCGCGCCCACCTCGACCTTCTTGCCTTCCAGGACCTTGTAGTCCTCGAAGAAGCGCATCATCTCGGTCACGACGTGCCTCGGCAGCTCCGCGACGTCGCGGGACTCGCTGAACGCGGGGTCGTTGACGTGAACGGCGATGATCTTCACGTCCTCGCCGTGCTCGTCGCGCATGCGGAAGCCGCCGATCGCGCGCGCGTCGACGATCGCGAGCGGGACCACCGGGTCCTGGCCCAGCACCAGCACGTCGATCGGATCGTCGTCCTCGGCGTACGTGCGCGGGACGAAGCCGTAGTTGGCCGGGTAGTGAACCGCCGAATACAGCACCCGGTCCACGCGCAGCAGGCCGGTCCGCTTGTCCATCTCGTACTTCGTCTTGCTGCCCTGCGGAACCTCGATGACGACCGGGAAGACGTCGAGCGCGTCGCCGGCGGGCAGCGGAATGTCGTGCCAAGGGTGGGCCATCGCGGGCTGACCTTTCGAGATTCTAACCACGATCGCCGGGGAACGGATTTGCCCGTTCCTGCGTTCCGGTATACGCGTGAGCACGAATGCGACACGGCGCGCCGGGCACCTGCTGCTCGTGGGGTCCGAGACCTTGAGCCCTCCGGGCTGGTCCGGGGCCGAGGCGCTGGCGCACGCCGACCGCCTGTACAACCTGGGCCGCCGCCTGACCGGCAACGACGCGGACGCCGAGGAGCTCGTGCAGGAGACCTACGCCCGCGCGCTGGCGGGCGCGCGCACGTTCACCGGCGGCAACCTGAAGGCCTGGCTGTTCAAGATCCTGCGCAACACGTTCATCGATCTGCGGCGCCGCAGCCGGAGCGCGCCGGTCGCGGCGGCGATGAACCTCGACGGCGCGGCCGCGGGTGACGAGGCGGAGCTGCTGCGCGACGACCTCGAGCTGGAGCGGCTGCGGCGCGTGGTCGGCGAGGAGATCGAGGCCGCGCTGGCGGCGCTGTCGGACGACGCGCGCACCATCGTGCTCCTCGACGTCGAAGGGTTCAGCGAGACGGAGGTGGCCGACGTGCTCGGCTGCCCGGTCGGGACGGTCAAGTCGCGGCTCTCGCGGGCGCGCCTGCACCTGCGCCAGCGGCTGAAGGACTACGCGAGGTAGACGAGGCAGACGAGGCAGACGAGGCAGACGAGGCAGACGAGGCAGACGAGGCAGACGAGGCAGAGACGAAGGAAACACGATGGTCGATGAACAACACCACCCCGATGTCGAAGCGGAGCTGGACCGCGCGCTCGAGCGGCTGCCCGTGCGCCCGGCCCCGGCTGCGCTGCGCGGCCGCCTCGAGGCGCTGATGGCCGCCGGCGCGCCGGCGCAAGAGCGACAGGCCGAACAGGGCGACGCCGCGACACCAAGGGTCGTCGCCGGTCCGACGCGCCGCCGCGGGTCGGCGTGGGCGGCGTCGTTCGTCAGCGCGTGCGCGGCGGCGGCGCTGGTGCTGGTCGCCACCCGTCTGACCGCGCCCGGCCCGGCGCCCGGCGCGCCGTCCGAGCTGGTCACCGAGGCCATCAACGATCACATCCGCGTCGTCAGCAGCACGCACCCGGTCGACATCGAGAGCGGCGGCATCCACCAGGTGAAGCCGTGGTTCACGGGACGGCTCGACTTCGCGCCGCGCGTCGCCTTCTCCGGCGACGCCGACTTCCCGCTGGTGGGCGGCAGCGTCGGCTACTTCCGCGATCGCAAGGCGGCGGTGTTCGTGTTCAAGCGCCGCCTGCACACGATCACGCTGCTGGTGTTCCCGCCGGAGGGCCTGCCCTGGCCGACGGCCGGGCTGCGGCCGGTCGGCGGCCTGTCGGTGGCCGAGGAGAGCGCGCGCGGCTTCTCGGTGCTGATGTGGCGCGACGGCGGGCTCGGCTACGCGCTGGTCTCCGACGTCAACGTGCACGACCTGGAGGCGCTGGCGGTGAAGATCAACGGCGATTGACGGAACGGCTTCGGCCCGGCGCGCGTTTACCGGGCAGGAGGTCGCGAATGTCATTCAAACCAGATCGTCGAGAGATCCTGAAGCTGATGGGCGTGGGCGGCGTCGTGTTCGCGTCAGGCCTGGCCGGCGCCGCCACCGGCCGCGCGCGCAA
This sequence comes from Polyangia bacterium, assembly GCA_036557265.1. GTDB lineage: Bacteria > Myxococcota_A > Polyangia > Fen-1088 > Fen-1088 > JADGRB01. The sequence continues at coordinate 8,002 of DATBHU010000672.1, read as the reverse complement.
GTCGGACCCGGGCGCCGCGGGCGATTTCTTCTTCCTGCAGCTGTCCGACACGCACTGGGGCTACGCCGGCGTGTCGAACCCGGAGGCGGACGTCACCTTGCCGCGCGCGATCGACACCATCAACGCGGCCGGCGCGCGGCCGGACTTCATCGTCTTCACCGGAGATCTCACCCACACCACCGACGACGGCGCGGTCCGGCGCAAGCGCATGACCGAGTTTCGCCGCATCGCCGGCCGCCTGGCGGTGAAGGACCTGCGGTTTCTTCCAGGCGAGCACGACGCCGCCAAGGACGCGGGCGGCGCGTTCAAGGAACAGTTCGGCGCCACGCACTACACGTTCGATCACAAGGGCGTGCACTTCGTCGCGCTGGACAACGTGTCGGACCCGGAAGGGGCCGTGGGCGCCGCCCAGATCGACTGGCTGGCGCGCGATCTGAAGAAGGTCGGCGGCGACCGGCGCGTCGTCGTGCTGGCGCACCGCCCGCTGTTCGACCTCTATCCCGAGTGGGAGTGGTCGACGAAGGACGGCGCCAAGGTGATCGACGTGCTGCTCGGCCACCCGCACGTCACGGTCTTCTACGGCCACATCCACCAGGAGCATCACCACACCACCGAGCAGATCGCCCACCACGCCGCCCGGTCGCTGGTGTTCGCGCTGCCGGCCCCGGGATCGGTGCCGAAGAAGGTGCCGGCCGCCTGGGACCCGGCGGCGCCGTTCAAGGGGCTCGGCTACCGGCGCGTCGACGTCGCCGGCCCGCGCACGGATCTCACGGAGCTGCCGGTCCAGACGACGACGCCGCCGGCGCCCTGACGTTCGACACCTCGCGGACGGCGTCGACGATCGCGTCCCAGAACACCGGCGACAGGTCGTGGCCCATGCCCGGCACGACGCGCAGGCGCGCGCCCGGGATCGCCTGCGCCACCTGGTGCGCCGCCGCGACGGGAAAGATCGGATCGGCCGCGCCGTGCACGATCGACACAGGGATCGCGAGCTCGCGCAGCAGCGGCGTGCGATCGGTCGCCGAGATCACCGCGAGCAGGTGGCGCAGAAACCCGGCCGCGCTCCACCCGTGATCCCAGGTGCGCTCGGCGCGCGCGCGGATCCAGGCGACGTCGGGCGGCGGGCTCACGCTCCCGGTCTTCGTGTACATCAGCTCGTTCCACGCGATGAAGCTGGCGCGATCGGTCGGGAGATCGGTCAGCAAGACCGCCATCGTCTCGGCGGACGGCGGCGGCACGTTCGGCCCGGCCGTGGACGTCGCGACCAGCGTCAGGGCGCGAACGCGCTCGGGCGCGCGTGCCGCCGCCAGCTGCGCGACGCCGCCGCCCTGAGAGAGGCCGAGCAGGTGGGCGGCGCCGATGCCGAGCGCGTCCAGGAGGCCGAGCAGATCGTCGGCGAGATCCTCGAGGCGATACGGCGGCTTCAGCTGACCGCCCGCGAACGCGCCCATCATCTCGGGGATCGACGCCGGCATCGGCCGCGCCACGTGCGTCGATCGGCCGGTGTCCCGGTAGTCGAAGCGCACGACGTGGAGCCCGAGCCCCGCCAGGCGCTCGCAGAACCCGTCGTCCCACATCGTGAGCGGGGCGGCGGTGCCCATCACCAGCACCAGGGCGGGATCCGCGAGGTTTCCGGCGGTTCGGTACTCGAGGAAGAGCTCGCCGACGCGTACCTGGGGCATGCCCACCTGACAAGCGAGCGCGCGGTCGGTTCCCGAGAAAATCGCGGCGATTTCACGCGAGGTGCGCGAGGCAGACGCGCGCCTCGCGCACCAGGTCCGCGTCGCCCGCGTCGGTCCCGTAGAGCAGCAGCGTCACGCCGGAGAACAGCGCCTGCAGGCGGGCCCGGCGCAGCAGGGCGCCGTCGGGCGTGGCGCCGTAGGCGGCGAAGAACGCCGGGCGCGCGGAGGGCGGCAGGAACGCGAACGCGATCGACAGGTCCAAGGCGCGGTGGCCGAGGTGCACGTCGCCCCAGTCGATCACGCCGCCGAGCGCGCCGTCGTCGCCGACCAGCAGGTGGCGCGCGTACAGATCGCCGTGGACCAGCGCTGCGGGCGGCGGTGGCTCGTCGTCGCCCGCCTGGGCCTCTTCCCAGATCCGGTCCAGCGATCGGTCCTCCGCGCCCAGGCCGCGCGCGCGCGCCTCGGCCAGCCGCTCGCGCGTCTGCCGCACGCGCTTCGCCAGATCGGCCCGCCCGAGCAGGTCGCCCGGCGCGCCGAGCCGCGCCGCCTCGTCGGCCGGGAACGCGTGCAGCGCGCGCAGGAACTGGCCCAGCGGCGAAGCGGCCCCGCGCGCGCCGCCTCGTCGAGGGCGGCGCCGCACGCCGAGCGCCCGGCGATCCGTTCGTAGCCGTGGAACGGCCACGGGTAGTCGTCGCTCGGCGCGCCCACGAAGATCGGCACCGGCACGGGCAGCGGCAGGCGGCCCGCGATCGCGGGGAGCAGGCGCGACTCCGTCTCGATCAGCGACACGCCCAGGAGGCGCTGCGGAAACCGGAACACGAAGCGCCCCGCCACCAGGTACGCGACGTTGTCCCAGCCGACGCCGATGCGCACGATCGACGGCGCCGGCGAAGGTCCCGACGCCGCCAGCGCCGGGAACTGCCGCGCGATCAGCGCCAGCGCCAGCTCGGGCGTCACCTCGCGCTCGGGGGTCCACTGCGCGTCCATCGCGGGCCTTCAATCTACCGCGACGGGCCGGTGACGGTTGGGTGACGATCGCGGGGCCGGTGTGCTCGCCCATGGACAACCGCCCGCGACACCTGTGAGAAGGACCGCGTGGACGAAGTCTATCGGCTGTTTCCGATCCCGTTCATGCGCGCGCGCGGGACGCTGCACCGGGAGCTGGTCCTCCGCCTGGTCGAGCACTTCTCGACGATGGCGCGGAACGACAACAACGCGTCGACCAACCTGTCGCACACGACGATGCTGAAGCCGAAGGACAGCCCGCTGCTCGCCAAGGCCGCCGAGCTGATCGCGCCCAAGCTGGAGGACTTCGGCGTCCATCTGCTGGGCGAGCGCATGCGCTGGTTGCTGAAGGAGATGTGGGTCAACGTGATGGACAAGGGCGGGCGGCAGGCGATGCACAACCACGCCAACAGCTTCGTCTCAGGCGTCGTCTACCTGACGCCCACCCACCCGGGCTCGCAGACGATGTTCATGAAGTCGCCGGGCGGCACCGACTTCTTGCTCAAGAACGATCACCCGGGGACGACGCCCAGCGAGTTCAGCGCCGACAAATGGGTCAGCCCGCCGCCCGAACCGGGCGACATGGTGCTGTTCCCGAGCTACCTGATGCACGCCGTGCCGCCGAACCAGGGCGAACGTCGCATCACGCTGTCGTTCAACTCGATCCCGACCCAGCTCGACTCCTGGGGCTACGTCGTCAAGCTGAGCTGAACATGGACGCGGCGGGCGACGCGCGCCGCCGACGGGCGCCGCTGGTGTTGATGGCCGCCTCGGGCTTCGCCGGGCTCGGCTACGAGATCGTCTGGACGCAGCAGTGCGCGCTCTGGCTCGGTCACGAGGCCGCCGCGGTGCTGGCGGTGGTGGCGGCGTTCTTCGGCGGCCTGGCGGTCGGCGCGTTCGCGCTCGGCCGCCGCGTCGCGCGCAGCGCGCGGCCGGCGCGCTGGTACGCGGGGTGCGAAGCCGCCGTCGCCCTCTGGAGCGCGTGCCTGCTGCTCGCGATGCGCCCGTTCAGCGCGGCGGCCCTGCGCCTCACCGGCGCCGAGCCCGCGCCCGTCTGGCAGTGGTCGGTGGCGTTCGCGGGGACGTTCCTGCTCCTGCTTCCGGCCACCGCCGCCATGGGCGCCACCCTGCCGGCCCTGGAGCGTGCCGTCGCCGGGGCGCGCCGCGCAAAGGGCGAGGCGCAATCGATCGCCGGGCTCTACGCCGCCAACACGTTCGGCGCCGTCGCCGGCGTGCTCGCCGCCGCGTTCTGGCTGGTTCCGCGCCTCGGGCTCGCGCGCACGGCGGGCATCGCGATCGGAATCAACGTGCTGTGCGGCGCGGCGGCGGCGGCGCTGTTCCGGACCCGCGCCGCCGCCGCGGCGGACGTCGCGCCGCCCGCCGCCCCGGCCGCCGCCGGCGCGCGCGCGCTGCTGGCGCGCCTGGCCCTGACCGGCCTGCTCGGCATCGGCTACGAGGTGCTGGTCGTCCGCGTGCTCGGCCAGGTGACCGAGGAGACCGTGTACACGTTCGCGCTGCTGCTCGCCGTCTACCTGGTCGGCAGCGCCGCCGGCGCGGCCGGCTATCGACGCTGGCTGGCGGCCCGCCCCGATCGCGCGCGCCTGACCGATCCGCTGCTCGCGGCGCTGGCCGCCGCCTGTCTCGGCGGCACGGCGTCGCTGTGGGCGGCCGAGCACGTCCGGGCGGCGGCGCAGCGCGCGCTCGGCGGCGGCGTCGGCGCGGCCCTCGCCGCCGAGGCGGCGCTCGCCGTCGTCGCCTTCGGCCCGCCGACGATCGTCATGGGCGCGCTGTTCAGCCACCTGGCCGATCGCGCGCGCGCCTCGGGCGTCGACTTCGGCCGCGCGCTCGGCGTCAACACGCTGGGCGCCGCCGCCGCGCCGCTCCTGTTCGGCGTGCTGGTGGCGCCCGCGCTCGGACCGAAGCTGGCCTTGCTGCTCGTGGCCGCCGGCTATCTGGCCTTGACCGCGCGCCGCGCCTGGTCGCGGCCGGTGGTCTGGGCGCCGGCCGCCGCCGCCGTGGCGCTCGCCCTCCTCGCGCCGCCGCTCGCGTTCATCGACGTCCCGCCGGGCGGCCGCGTCGTCAGCTATCGCGAGGGCGTGATGGCGGCGGTCAGCGTCGTCGCCGACGCCGGCGGCGTCGCGCGGCTTCGCATCGACAACCGCCAGCAGGAGGGGAGCAGCGCCACCTCCCGCTTCGATGCCCGCCAGGCCTGGCTGCCGTTGCTGCTGCACGCGGCGCCGCGGCGGGCGCTGTTTCTCGGCCTCGGCACGGGCGTCACGGCCGGCGCGGCGGCCCGGGACACGACGCTGCAGGTCGACGCCGTCGAGCTCCTGCCCGAGGTGATCGAGGCGTCCAGCTATTTTCGGTCCGAGCGCGACGGCCCCGGCCCGCGCGTCGTCGCGGCCGACGCCCGGCGCTACGTGCGCGCCGCCGACGGCAGCTACGACGTCATCGTCTCCGACAACTTTCACCCCGCCCGCAGCGGCTCCGGCGCGCTCTACACCGTCGAGCACTTCCAGGCGGTGCGCCGCCGCCTCGGCGCGGGTGGCCTGTTCTGCCAGTGGCTGCCGCTGCACCAGCTGGATCTCGACAGCCTGCGCAGCGTCGTGCAGTCGTTCCTGGCCGCGTATCCCCAGGGGTGGGCGGTGCTCGCCAACAACAGCCTGGAGACGCCGGTCGTCGGCCTGATCGGGCGCGCGGACGCCGATCGCTTCGACGCCGCTGCCATCCACGATCGCGTCGCCCGCGCGGCGGCGCGCCAGCCGGTGGCCGCCCTCGGCCTCGAGGACGACTGGGCGGTGCTGGGCGCCTTCGTGGCCGGGCCGGCGGCGCTGCGGCGCTTCGCGGGCGACGCCCCCGCCAACACCGACGATCGACCGATCGTCGCCTATCGCGCGCCCGCGATCACCTACGCGCCGGACTCCAGCCCGCGCGATCGCCTGTTCGCGCTGCTCAGGCAGCTGGCGCACCATCCCCTGCTGCCGGCCGCGCTGGTCGCGCCGCCGGCCGACCCGGCCTGGACCGCCCGCCTGGCCGCCTACTGGCAGGCGCGCGACCGCTTCATGGCCTCGGGCCGCGACGTGCGGCCGTCGCCGCGCGTGCAGGAGATGCTGGCGCAGGTGCGCGAGCCGCTGCTCGCCGTGCTGCGCATCAGCCCGGACTTCCGCCCCGCCTACGATCCGCTGCTGGCGATGGCGACGGCGCTGGCCGGCAGCGACGCGCCCGGCGCGCGCGCGCTGCTGGCCGAGCTGTCGCGCCTGCAGCCGGCGCGCGGCGAGGCGACGCGCGCGCTCGCGATGATCGACGCGGGCACGCCGCGCTGAAAAGAATCCACAGACCGAAAATCGAATGTTGCATTTCGACTTTCGGAGCGAAGGCGCGCATGTATGCACAATCACTTTGCTTGGCGGCGCGCAAGGCCTGGATTCCATTGCGTTCTGCAAGCCGCCCCCCATGTCGGGTGTTGGCCTGACTTTTGGAAAGGCTGGCGGCGACGCGCGCGCGGGCCGCGCGCGCTCGCAAGACGCTCCGCCGGAGGAACCACAGATGATTTTGCGCAAGCTGATCGGAATCGGAAAAATGACCACGCTGGCTCTCGCCCTGTGCGGAGCCTCGTCCCTGTCTGGCTGCAGCACGCGCTCGAACGGCAACCTGCAGTCGATCGAGAACAGCGACAGCGCCGGCACGATCAGCTTCGCGTTGCAGGTCGCGCCCGGGATCACCGTCCAGTCTGCCAATTACGTCATCACCGGCCCGAACAGCTTCAACAAGACCGGCACGATCGACGTGTCGCATTCGACGACGCTGACCGCCACCATCGGCGGCATTCCGGCCGGCACCGGCTTCCAGATCTCGCTGTCCGCGACCGCGACCGACGGCTCCACCACCTGCGGCGGCGCGGCGATGTTCGACGTGGTCGCGCGCCAGACGACGATGGTCGTGGTGCCTCTCAGCTGTCACGAGGCGCCGCGGACCGGCAGCGTCAGCGTCACCGGCGTGCTCAACGTCTGCCCGGTGGTCGACGGCGTCACGGCCAACCCGGCCGAGGTGCTGGTCGGCGGATCGATCGCGCTCAACGCCGCCGCGCATGACAGCGACGCCGGACCGCAGGCGCTCGCCTACAGCTGGCAGGTGAGCGGACCGGGCGCGCTGGCCAACGCCGGCACGGCGAACCCGACCCTCACCTGCACCGGCCCGGGCAAGGCGACGGTCACCGTCTCGGTCTCCGACGGCGATCCGGCGGCCGGCTGCGCCGGCACGCTGAGCGCCGACGTCACCTGCACGGCGGGCGTCGCGGGCGTCGTCGCCAGCGCGGCGCTGGTGCCGGGCAGCGCGACCGACCCCGTCGTCCACGCGGGTCACTACCAGGGCGCCAAGGTCTGCGCCGACGTCAACGACAACGGGCGCTGCGAAGCGGGCGAGCCCGCCACCGTCACCGACGCCAACGGGCAGTTCACGCTCGTCGGCGCGACCAGCGCGCCGATCATCGCCGACATCGGCACCGACGCCGTCAACACCGCCACCGGGGCCGCCAACCCGGCGCGCAACGTGTTCCGCACGTCGGTCGCGCAGCTGGCCGAGCAGGCGAGCAACGTCGTCATCGGTCCGGCCTCGACCGAGGTCGTGCGCCAGATGGAGGCCAACGGCAGCGACTACGCCACCGAGAAGGCGAACCTGGCGTCGCGCCTGGGCGTCACGGGCGCGCAGGTGCTCGCCGACGCGGGCACCCTCTCGGGCGCGGCGCAGACCGCGCTGCTGCGCGAGGAGCAGGTGCTGACCAACCGCTTCGCTTACGCGATCACGAAGCTGGATCGCGGCGACCTCTACCCCGACGCGCTGGCCGCGCCGGGCGGCGATCCCGAGCTGACCGGCCTGGCCGGCGTCACGCCCGCGACCGCGATGACGCCCGAGACGCGCCAGCCGATCACCTTCAAGCAGGCCGAGCAGGCGGCGTTTAACGTCGAGGGGATCCCGCGCTACGACCACATCTTCATCGTCATGCTCGAGAACAAGTCGACGCAGGCGATGCTGGGGTCGACGTTCGCGCCCAAGATCAACGGCTACCTCCAGGCCGCCAACCGCGCCGCCAGCTACTACGCGACCGGCAACCCGAGCGAGCCGAACTACACCGCGCTGGGCGCCGCCGACGACTTCGGCATCACCGACGACTCGCAGTGGAACTGCGACGCGACGGGCGCGAACGCGCCGCAGGACCTGCCGCTGCCGACGAATGACCAGCCGGGGCTGGCCAGCTCGCCGTTCGCGGCGACCTGCACCCAGACCGCGGGCGTCAACCACAACATCACCGGCCGGCC
>DATBHU010000671.1:0-4433 GCA_036557265.1 Polyangia bacterium | reverse complement strand
CCGCCAGCGCCTCGACCGTGCCGGCCCAGATGTCGGAGTAATACATCGTCGCGTGGGCCGGACAGGGCGTCCAGTAGAGCGACCCGCCCACCGCCGCCAGCGAGGAGATGCCGTCGCTCGGGTCCGTGCGCACCAGCGTCGTCGGGGGTGAGCCCGGCGCCGCGTCCTCGGACAGCGACAGCACGACGCTGCCGTCGTCGGCCTCGGCGCTGGCGGGGGCGGTCCAGTAGATCGCGCCTGCGTCGCTGGTGAAGTGACCGCCGGCGGTCGTGGTCGCGATCCGATCGTCGCCGCCGCCGTCCCTGCGCGTGCGATGCAGCGTCGCGCGGTTGCCCGCCACCCAGAACACGTGCGCGGCGGTCAACAGCGGCGGGGTCGGGGTGGAACAGGAATCGGTGACGCCCGGATCGCTGGCCAGGCGCACCGGGATCGCGCTGCCGGCGGGCAGCATCCACAGCTCGTTCGCGGGCGACGTCCAGAAGATCCCGGAGTCGTCGGCGGCCAGCGCGACCGCGTCGACGTGCGCCGGCGTCAGGAGGCGCGGGCCGAGCGGCGCCGGCGGCGTCGTGTCCGCGCCGGCGCCGGCGTCGGCGTCCGGCGCGAGGAGCTGTTGCGAACAACCGATCGCCGCGACCAACGAGACCCACAGCGCCAGCACCAACCCACCCAACGACCTCGACCGTCCCAGCATGCCGATCAAAGTAACTATCGTGGCGGCCGGGTGGGGAACCTGGGACACTGGCCGGCATCGATGAAGCCCCTTAAATTCGCGCTGCCCGCGCTGTCGGCGTGGCTCCTGCTCGTCGTCGGCTGCGCGGCGCCGTCGCCGCCCGCGCCCGCCGTCGCCTCACCACCGGCGGCGGCGCCGCCACCCGCGCCGTCGCGCGAGCTGGCCCCGCTCCCCGCCGAGACGCACTTCGCGAACCTGCGCCAGCTGACGTTCGGCGGCGAGAACGCGGAGGCGTACTGGTCGTGGGCGGGCGACGCGCTGATCCTGCAAGCCCGCCCGCCCGAAGCGGCGTGCGATCGGATCTTCCGCCTGCCGCTCGCGCCCGACGGCCACCCCGCGTCCGCGATGCTCCCCGTGTCGAGCGGGCGCGGCGCGACCACGTGCTCGTTCTTCCTGCCCGGCGATCACGAGGTGATCTACGCGTCGACGGAGGCCGGCGGCCCCGCCTGCCCGCCGCGCCCCGACCACAGCCAGGGCTACGTCTGGGCGCTGTACCCCGATTACGACATCTACCGCGCCGGCGCCGACGGCTCGGGCGCGCGGCGGCTGACCACGACGCCCGGCTACGACGCCGAGGGGACGGTGTGCGGCAAGGACGGATCGATCGTGTTCACCTCGGTGCGCGACGGCGACATCGACATCTACCGGATGGACGCCGACGGCAATAACGTGAAGCGCCTGACCCATGACGTCGGCTACGACGGCGGCGCCGTGTTCGACGCGGACTGCACGCACATCGTCTGGCGCGCGTCACGCCCTAAACCGGGCAAGGAGCTGGACGACTACCAGCGCCTGCTGGGGCAGCACCTGGTGCGGCCGACCAAGCTCGAGCTCTACGTGATGGACGCCGACGGCTCGAACGCGCGGCAGGTGACGTACCTCGACGCCGCCTCGTTCGGCCCGGCGTTCATGCCAGGCGGGCAGCGCCTGATCTTCGCGTCGAACTACGGCGACCCGCAGGGGCGCGAGTTCGATCTGTGGGCGATCGACGTGGCCGGGACGCGGCTGGAGCGCATCACCGCGGCGCCCGGCTTCGACGGCTTTCCGCTGTTCTCGCCCGACGGCAAGCGGCTCGCGTTCGCGTCCAACCGGGCGACGGCCCCCGGCAAGCACGACACCAACGTGTTCGTCGCCGACTGGAACCCGGAGGGCGTCGCGGCGGTGCAGGCGTCGGCGCCGGCCGATCGGATCCTGAACGACATCCGCTGGCTGGCCGATCCGGCGCGCGAGGGGCGCGGCGTCGGCACCGCCGGACTCGAGGCGGCGGGCGCGTACATCGAGGCGCGGTTCAAGGAGCTGGGCCTGCAGCCGGCCGGCGACGGCGGCGGCTACCGGCAGGCGTTTCCGGTGCGCACCGGTCTGAAGGTGGAGGCGGCCAGCGCGCTGCGCCTCGCGAAGGTGCCCGTGGCGCGCGAGGCGTTCGAGCCGCTGGGGTTCTCGGCGGCCGGCAAGGCGGCCGGGCCGCTGGTGCTGGCGGGCTACGGCCTGGTCGACAAGGAGCTCGGCATCGACGACTACGCCGGCGTCGACGTGCGCGGGAAGCTCGTGATCGTGCGTCGCTTCGTCCCGGACCACCCGGCGCTGTCGACGCCGGAGCGCCAGCGCCGCGCCGGCGACCTGCGCCAGAAGGCCTGGATCGCGCGCGAGCACGGCGCCCGCGCGCTGCTGGTCGTCGATCTGCCCGCGCGCCCGAAGGACGCGCCCGCGGACTGGAAGCCGCCGGCGGAGCCGCCCCTGGCGCCGCCGCACCCGAGCGGCTACGGCGACGCCGGCATCCCGGTGGTGATGGTCAAGCGGGCGGCGCTCGAGCCGGTCATCGCCACGCTCGCGAAGAAGCAGCGGGTCGCGGCCGAGGTCGACGTCGCGCTCAGCTACTCGACCAAGCAGGCGTTCAACGTCGTGGGCCGGCTGCACGGCTCGCCCGCCCCCGAGGACGGTTCGCCCGCGCCCGCGAACCTGGGCGGCGTGATCGTGATCGGCGCCCACTACGATCACCTGGGCCTCGGCGAGCATCACTCGCTGGCGCCCGACAGCCACGCGCCCCACCTCGGCGCCGACGACAACGCCTCCGGGACCGCGACCGTCCTGGAGATCGCGCGCCAGCTGTCGGCGCGGCCGCAGGCGCTGGCGCGCGACGTCGTGGTGGTCGCGTTCTCGGGCGAGGAAGAGGGGACGCTCGGGTCGACGCACTTCACGCGCACGCCGCCCGCGGGGCTGAAGATCGCGGACGTGCGCGCCATGATCAACCTCGACATGGTGGGCCGGCTGCGCGACAACCGCGCGACCATCCTGGGCGCGGCGTCGGCGACCGAGTGGCCGGGGCTGCTGACCGCCGCGTGCGGCGCGGCGCGCATCGACTGCAAGCCGTCCCCCGACGGCGGCTTCGGGCCGAGCGACCAGATGCCCTTCTACGCGGCCGGCGTGCCGGTCGTGCACTTCTTCACCGGTTCGCACGCCGACTACCACAAGCCGTCGGACGCCGCCGATCGCATCAACGCGGCGGGCGCGGCGCAGATCGGCACCGCCGTCGTCGCGCTGGCGAAGGACGTCGCGGCGCGCCCGGCGGCGTTCACCTTTCAGCGCATGACCGGGCCGCCCGCGGAGGGCGACGCGCGCAGCTTCAACGCGTCGCTCGGGACGATCCCGGACTACGCGGGCCCGCCGGAGGGCGCGCCGGGCGTCCTGCTCGCGGGCGTCCGGGGCGGCGCGCCGGCGGAGAGGGGCGGCCTGCGGCGCGGCGACATCCTGATCAAGCTGGGCACCCACCCGATCGGCGGCGTCGAGGACCTGATGTACGCGCTGAACGCGAGCAAGCCGGGTGAGACGGTCACCGCCGTGGTGAAGCGCGACGGCAAGGAGCTGAAGCTGACCGTGACGTTCGAGGAGGGGCGCCGCGGGAAATGACGGCGCGGCGCGCGTCGGGGCTCGCGGTGGCGGCATCGTTGTCGGCTTCGAGCTCTCTGCCGTGGCCCGCCGCTCGCTCTACCTCGAACAGCTCGAGGGGACGGAGTCGATCTTCGACGTCGGCGCGCGCATCGAGGCCTTCCGCAACGGCGTCGCGACGACGCGCGCGCGGCGCGTGATCCCTCACTAAGAAGAGCGATCACAACCGGGCGCGCGTGTGACAAAGTAGCGCGCGATGGAAGCCGAAGCCGCGCAGCGCGGCGACGAAGCGCCGAAGCCTCAGCCGTTCTCGCGCGAGGCGCTCGAGCGCGAGCTGAACGCCGCTCAGGTCGACGCGGTGATGCATCCGCCGGGGCCGCTGCTGGTGGTGGCCGGCGCCGGCTCGGGCAAGACGCGCGTCATCACCTACCGGCTGGCGCGCCTGGTCGCGACCGGCGCCGATCCGCGCCGCATCCTGGCGGTCACCTTCACCAACAAGGCCGCGGGCGAGCTGCGCGAACGCGTCGACAAGCTGCTCTGGGATCGGATGGGGATCGGGACGCGCGGGCTGTGGGTCGGCACGTTCCACGCGACGGCGGCGCGCATCCTGCGCCAGTGGGGCGAGACGGTCGGCCTGCGCAAGGACTTCGTCATCTATGACGACGACGATCAGAAGCGCCTGCTGGCGCGGGTGCTGATCGACCTCAAGGTGCCCGAGCGGATGTTCCCGGTGCGCCAGGTGCTGTCGGCCATCGATCGCGCGAAGAACCAGGGGATGAGCGCGGCTGACTTCGTGTCGGACGACTACTTCGACGACGTC
>DATBHU010000670.1:0-17412 GCA_036557265.1 Polyangia bacterium | reverse complement strand
GGCGCCAACGGCAACGGCGGGCGGCGCGCCAGCGACGATCGCATGCTGCGGCGGCTGAAGGCGATTCGCCGCCAGGTGGTGCGCCTCAACCAGCTGGTCGATCAGCTGCTGGACGTCTCGCGGCTGATCGAGGGCCGGCTGGAGCTGCGCCCGGAGCAGGTCGATCTGCAGGCGCTGGTGATCGAGGCGATCGATCTGATGCGCGAGTCGGCGACCCAGGCCGGCTCCCCCGTGCTGCTGCGGCTGCGGCCCGAGGTGGTCGGGCACTGGGATCGGATCCGGATCGGCCAGGTGATCACCAACCTCCTGTCGAACGCCATCAAGTTCGGTTGCGGCCGTCCCATCGAGGTCGAGCTGGACGCCGACGACGAGCGGGCGCGCGTGCTGGTCAAGGACGCGGGCGAAGGGATCCTGCCCCAGGAACAGGAGCGGATCTTCCAGCGCTTCGAGCGCGCGACCTCGGTGCAGCGGCACCCCGGCCTCGGCCTGGGCCTCTGGATCTGCAAGCAGATCGTGGACGCCAGCCACGGAACGATCTCCGTGCAGAGCGAGCCGGGGCGGGGCTCGACGTTCAGCGTGGAGTTGCCGAGGGTCTCGTGAGCGGCCGCCCGCGCCTGCTCGTCGTCGACGACGACGTCGAGTTGTGCGAGAGCGTCGCGGACGCGCTGACCGACGCCGGCTACGAAGCGGTCACGGCGGGCGACGGCCTGCGCGCCATGCGGCTGTCCCACGCCGCGCAGACGCCCAGCCTGATCCTGCTCGACCTCATGATGCCGGACATGAACGGCTGGGAGTTTCGCGAGCAGCAGCTGCGCGACCGGCGAACGAAGGACATCCCCGTCGTGGTCATGACCGCCAGCCGCGACCTGCGCCGCCACCCGGTGAAGGCAGACGCGTTCCTGTTCAAGCCGTTCACGCTGGACGACCTGCTCGAACAGGTCCACCGCGTCGTCCCGCCCACCCGCGATGCGCAGCCGACGTGACGGCGGCGCCGCAATGGTGGCCGCCCCGCAAATAGAGCGCCGCGCGTACGTGCGTCCCCTCGGGCGCAGACATCAAAAAAACGTCATCGTGCCCGCAAAAGAATCAGCTATCGGCTGAACGCATGCACGCAAGGATCGCCTTACCATCGCCGACGTGAGGCTCGAACTGATGTCAGTGGGTGACCTGAAGAGGCAACTCGACGACGAAGGTCGCGCCCGCGCCCGGTCGGCTGTCGACATGAACGACGCCCCCCAGCCGATCGACGATGCTGCGCACGATGTACAGCCCGAGGCCGAGCCCGTCGGAGCGGCCGTTGCTGACGGCGCGCTTGAAGGGCTCGAAGATCTTTCCCTGGAGCTCGGGGGCAATTCCGAGCCCGCGGTCGGTCACCTCGAGGCGCGCCCGGCCGCGCGGACCGCCCTCTCCGCTCACGCGAATGGTGATCGGCCGTCCCTGCCCGTACTTGATCGCGTTGGCGAGCAGGTTCGACAGCACCTGATTCAATCGGGACCTATCCCAGCGGCCGCACACGGGTCCGTGCATCTCGAGATGCAGCTTCGACCCCGCGCCATCGGCCTGCACCTCCATCTGCTGACTGACCTCACGGACGAGGTCGCACAGATCGAACGACGACAGGTCCAACTCGAGCTGGCCGGAACGAATCCGCCCCAGATCCAGCAAGTCGTCGATCAGCCGCGCCACCCGGCGCTCCTCCTTGGCCATGATTTGCAGCATCCGCGTCGCCTTGGGCGCCAGCGGCAAGCGGCTGCGTTGCAACGATTGCAGGCAGAGGCGCACCGAGCAGAGCGGTCCGCGAAGCTCATGCGCAGCAATGGAGATGAGCCGCTCTCTGTCGCAGAGGGCGTCAACGAGGCGCTTGTGTTCGCGCACGTTGCGAATCGCGAGCGCCAACCGCTCGCTCAGCTCCTGAGCGAGCGCGAGGTCGGCGGCGCTATGACCGAGCCCGTCGTTCTTGCCGAAGCTGAGCACGCCGTAACGGTCGTTGGCGGTTCCGATCGGCACGCTGATGCGCGAGCGATCACCGTCGACGTGGATCTCACCGCGCGCGATCGAGGCGAGCGCGGCCGGCGCCTCGATGCGCGCATCCTGCGTTGCCCTGACTTCCAGAATCCGCGTCGGCGTCGTTCCCCAGATGCGATCCACGACGCAAATGTCACCCAAAATGCACAAAGCGGCCCTTCCGACCGCTTCGAGCATCGGTTCGATCTCGAGCGAAACGAAATGACGACTGACGTTCGCGAGGAACATCGCATGCGTGGTTACGACTTTGCTCGGCGACGTCCCTTGCAGCGTTTGCATCGGCGCTTCGTCCTCTCCTTTCGACCATTCGCTAGATGCCAGATCGGATCGTCGTTCGCTAGATCGGAAACGACGACGGCCGCGTCGCTCGGCGCGTTTGAGGGGTTCCCTTACCAGCACTCGACGACGCGAAACACGATCGTGTGCATCAGGATTCGATCAATGCGCTCATTTCGAAATAGACAGGCCGTGGTTGACCGATGTACAAGTCCATCGGACTCGATGGTGCATCTCCCAAGTTTCACAGGGGGGGGGAGCGGCAGGATAGCGGATGACGTGAAACTGCAGAGACGACGGATTGAGGAGCCCACCCAACGCCGACGGCGCGCACCCTCGCTCGCCGAGCAAGTCTTCGGCGGACGCGTTGCGAGGAGTCTGCCGTGACGAAGATCTTCCTCGTCGATGATCACCCGCTGTTCCGGGCTGGAATCCGACAGAGCCTCGCGCCTTACATGGAGTTCTGCGTCGTCGGTGAAGCCGGCAACGCGCGCGACGCTTTCGTGGCAATCGACACCCATCGGCCGGACATCGTCGTCATGGACGTGGCCCTGCCGGGGATGGACGGCGTCATCGCCACCCGCGAGATCCGCAGGCGCACGCCGCGCGCGCGCGTCCTGATCTTCTCGGTGCACGATCAGATCAGCGACGTGCTGGACGCGCTGGACGCGGGCGCCTCTGGCTACGCCTTGAAGACGGAAGGGACCGACGCGCTGGTGGCGGCGCTGCGCTCCGTGCTGCGCAACGATCGCTACGTCGCGCCCGGTCTGGCGGCGCGTCTCGCCAGCTACGAGTCGCGGCGGACGAAGCCAGCCGACACGTTGTCGATCCTCTCCGTTCGCGAGCGCGAGGTGTTTCGTCTGGCGGCCGACTGCCTGCTGACCCGCGAGATCGCCCGCGAGCTATGCATCTCGCGCAAGACTGTCGATACCCACCTGTATCGAATTCACCGCAAGCTCGGTTTGCGAACCTCCGCCGAACTGGTGAGGCTTGCTTGCAATCTCGGTTTGATACATCGTGGCGGCGCGCGCGAGGTGTACGCGGGCGTCCCTGACGTCGAGTTGAGCGAAGGTCTCGAAGGTGGGTAGGAGGTCGGTCGATGAGGGATTTACGAGAATTGATTCGCGGTTCGGAAACGGTCGAGCTGATCCGGCACGAGCTGAGCACACCGGTGGCGACCGCGTTGCTCTACATCGGCATCGCCGAGAGCTACGCCCGTCGGCTGCCCGTCGACGGCATAACGCCGGCTCTCGGCGTCGTCCGCTCCGAGGTGCAGCGCCTCAAGACCTTGATTGACACCATGACCGAGCTGCAACGCTCGGGGCGCCCCCTGCTCAAGCCGCGACTCATCGACATTGGCGCCACGGTCCGCACCACCGCGAAGCGGTTGCTCACGACCTTCGCGGGCACCCAGGCCGTCACCATCATTGCCCCGCCCCAGACCCTCCACGGTTGGTGGGATCCGGCCGCCGTCGAACAGATCGTGACCAATCTCCTCTCCAACGCGCTGAAGTTCGGGCAAGGTCGGGCGGTTCGCCTGACGGTGCGCGCGGCGGGAACGAGCGCGGCGATCTCGGTCCGCGATCAGGGAAATGGGATCGCTCCTTCCGAGCGCCTGCGCCTGTTCAGGCGCCATGAGCACGCGCCCGCGGAACGCGGCGGCGGCATGGGGCTCGGGTTGTGGTTGGTCCGCGAGCTGACCGTCGCGCACGGCGGAAGCATCAGGATCCGGACGCGCAAGGGCCACGGCACGACCTTCACCGTGTTGCTGCGGACGCGCCCGCCGGTCGTCGAGTCGCGGTCGGGGTCGCGCTCGGACGAGACCGCGACGGCGCGCCTGCCGCCCCAGCGCAGCCCGATGCGCACCGTCTCGAACAAGACGGCGATGCGCGGTCCGATCCCGGCCTACTGGCAGGAGAGGCTGGCCAAGTCGCAGACCAAGGTGGCGTTGCTCGCCCGCAACGAGATCGTGGTGGCGCCGACCTCGACGATGATATCGCCGTCGCTGACCGCCAACCTGAAGTCGAAGTGGCCGTCGATGACCCGGAAGTCGAACGACGAATCCACCGCGCGCGCGTCGGTGCCGAGGCGGCCGCTGAACAGAAGCAGGAACTTCGCGTCCCCGACGCTGCGGGGCAGCGGCCCGTAGAGGCGGACGTCCAGCGAGGCGTCGATCAACAGGTTGAGGCTGACCGACGGATTCACGACCAGCGCCGACGCGTCGGCGGGATCGAGGCGCGTCTTGCAGGCGACCGCGCTGCCCCAGATGTCGTCGCGAAGCCGGCTGCGCTCCACGACCGCGGTCAGGTTCACGCTCCCGTTCGTGGCCTCGTCGGGCGGGCCGGCCGGATCGCTCCAGCCGCGGCAGACGCGCTTCAGATTGACGACGGCGCTGACGACCACCCGGTCCTTGTCGACGCCGGCGTCGGGATCGGTCGGCTCGCCCGCGTCGGAGAGCCGCGCCGCCAGCCGCGTCAGCGCCTCGGCGATCAGGTCGGGCAGCCAGTCGAGGTGCAGGTCGCCCAGCCGGGCATTGGCGGCGGCCACCGTGTCCTGGACGTGCGCCGTGTCGATGGTCCCGGTCGGAGACGCGTAGATCGCGGCGACGGCGTCCACCTGCGCGGCGTGGGGTGAGTCCGGCAGCGCGATGGCAGACGGCGCGCAGGCGGCGCAGGCCAATGCCGGCAACAGCGGCCACGGCGCTCGCCCGCCCGGCCGTCGCCTGGACGCCGTCACAAGATCACCGACAGGGACGCGTCGGGCACGACGGTCCGGCTCGGATAGGGGAGGTCGATTCCCGGAATGAAGTAATAGCCGTAGCCGACGCCGAGGATCAGGTGAACGTGTTTCCACAAAAAGGCGACGCCCGCGACGGCTTCCCAGGGATGTTCGACCCGTTGCAGGGCCTGGCCGTCGATCGTCACGTTGGTGAAGGGATCGAGCGTGGCGCCGCCGTTGAACGCGAGCGGGCCCGAATAGAACTGGTAGCGGCCGAGCGCCGTGACCGAGAAGATCCGGGTCAGGCGCCACTCGAGCATCGCCCCCGCCTGTCCGGCCCGCGTCGCCGCCTGACCGTTCAGGCCGGCCTCGTTGATGTCGCCCGAACCGGTCGCGTCCGCGAAGACGTACGTCCCCTCCGCGTGTAGCCAGAATCGCTCGCGCAGGCGAAACGAGGCGAACAGCGAGGCCGGAACCACGAACAGCGAGCCGGAAGCGCTGCCCTGGTCCTTCAGCGCCACGTAGTACGCCGCGCCTTGCACCGCCACCGCCACCGGCCCGCGCTGGAACACCGAGGCCTTGAGGTGGAGATTGGGAACGAAGACCGGCAGAAAGGCGCGCGCCGCCCAGGCCGGCGGATCGGTCCCTACCGAGATCCGCTCGATGATTCCGTAATCGAAGGCGAGGATACCGAGACGCAGTCGGTGCTCGCCGAGCATCAGCGCGGTGCGCTGGTCGAGGCGCGGCAGCTCGTCGGCCCGGACAGCCGTCGCGGCACCGCCGCCGACCAACGCCAAGGTACAAAGCAAACCCTTGAATGACCTTCGGACCATGCGGACCCCCCGAGCGGGTCAGCTTGTGAATGCGGCAAGCCGGCGCCACATCAGGCAACGGCTCAAAAACCGCGCCTGCAGAAAAGCAAAAAAGCCGTGTAGGGCGATTACTGATCTTCGGGGGGAGGGGAAGAATTGACGCGTTGCCCGTATATAAATCGTCTGCTCCGGAGCCTCCCACATGAGAATCGTCCTGGTCGATGACCACACCCTGTTTCGGATGGGCGTACGCCACGTCCTCACCAACACACCCGGCTACGAAGTTGTCGGCGAAGCGAGCACCGCGCGCAGCGCCTTCAAGATCGTCGACGCGCTGACACCCGACATCGTGCTGATGGACATCGCCATGCCCGGCATGGACGGTGTGCTGGCCACCCGCGAGATCGGCCGCCGCGCCCCCAAGGCGCGCGTGCTGATCGTCAGCGCGCACGATCAGGTGAACGACGTGCTCGACGCGCTGGAGGCAGGAGCAGCCGGGTACGCGCTCAAGAGCGACGGTCCCGAGACCCTGATCGAGGCGATCCGCGTCGTCAGCCGGGGTCAACGCTACGTCGCGGCGACGCTGGCGCCGCGGCTGGCCGCGTTCGAGGGCCGCCGCCGCCGCGCCAGCGACGTGCTCGGCATCCTGTCCGCCCGCGAGCGCGAGGTCTTCCGGCTGGCGTCGGAGTGCGTGATCGCGCGCGACATGGCGCGCGAGCTCTGCATCGCGCGCAAGACCGTCGACACGCACCTCAATCGCATCAACAGGAAGCTCGGCCTGCGCAACATGGCGGAGCTGGTGCGCCTGGCGGCCAGCCTCGGGATGATCCACACGGCGCGTACGCCGCGGCCCGACCCGAGCGCGCCCATTCCCACCGAGGAGTGAACGGCGGGGCGCGGACCTCGCGACCCGTCACGCCGGGCGCGGCGTCGCGCGCAGCGGAGGCGCGGGCGCCCGGCGCGCGCGCCGGCGCCGCGACATCACCAGGCCGTAGACGGTCAGCAGCACGAACGACGTCACGACGTAGGCGACGATCACCGGGATCAGCTGGCGCGCCTGGCGCGTCACCGTGGCGAGCGCCAGGGCCAGGGCGGGGAAGCGCATCACGCTGGCCGCCGCCACCACCGCCCGCGTGCCCGGATCGGGGCCTCCCATCAGGTGGCCGATCACGATCGCGCCGAACGCCACCAGCGCGCAGGCCAGCCAGCCGATCGCGCTGACGCCGGCGAGCAACTTCCAGGTGAGCGCGACCGCCGCCAGCAGCAGCACCAGCAGCGCGACGTTGACGATCTTCAGCAGCACCGGCCCGGCCGACACGGCGAAGCGCGGCCACAGCCGCGCCGCCCCCAGCCCGAGCAGCAGCGGCACCAGCGCGCGCCCCAGCACCACCTTCGCGACGGCGCCGACGCCGATGTGGACGTCGCTGTGATAAAGGGCGGCGAGCGCGGCGAAAGCGATCGGGACGAAGGCCAGGCTGATCAGCAAGACGATCAGGTTCAGGTCCAGCGCCTCGCGCGCCGCCGGCGTGGCGGGCCCCATCCGCTTCAGCGCCGCCACCGGACCGATCCCGACCGCCAGCGCGGCGATCAGGAGCCCGGCGCGGACCGCCGGCGACAGCGGCAACACCAGCACGACCGCCACGACCCAGAGCGGGACCAGGATCAGGACCGCGACCAGATCGCGCGCCAGCTGCCGGGGCCGCCGCCACAGGCGCGCTTGATCGCGGCCCGGCTTCGGCGCCTGCAACCCGGTCGTGAACGCCGCCAGCGGGATCAGCACGGCCAGCAGCGCCTGGAACACATCCTGGATCACAGCCCTCATGATCGGGATCTGGAGCCCGGGGGCGGCCCCGCGTTGTAGGCCGGCTGCTGATTCGGCGTTGTAAGGCGCCGGCTCATTTACCAGACGGGATCAGGAGACTACCGGGCGGTAACGACGATCTCCGCGCGCCGGTTCTGAGCTCGACCCTCGGCGGTGTCATTGCTCGCGGTCGGCAGCTCCTGGCCCATGCCCGCGGTCTCGATCCGGGCGCCGTCGATGCCGCGATCGATGAGCTCGCTCTTGATGGCTTCGGCGCGCGCCTGCGACAAGTCGAGGTTGGCCTCGGCCCTCCCGACGTTGTCGGTGTGGCTCTCCACGCGGATCGTCGCGGACGGGTGTTCGTCCAGCGCCTCCGCGATCCCGTCGATCGTCCTCTGCGATTCGGCGGTCGGCTTCGCCGACGCGAACTGGAAGTTGAGCGGCGTGGGCGCGAACGCGTGGGGCGTGGTCTCGCCCGTACCCGCGAGGTACGCCCTCATGTCGGCGAGGCTGCCCGGCTCCACCGCCGGGGCCGCGGCCGCGGGCGCGTTCTCCTCGGGCGCCGGCGCCGCCTTCTCCTCGGGCGCGGGCGTGGTCTCCATGGGCGGCGTCGCGCTCGGCTGCGGCACCGGCTGCGTCAGCCGCGGGGGCTCGGGCAGCGCCGGCGCGCGCGGGCGCCGCAGCCCGCGCATCAGCGGGATCGCCAGCAGCGCGAGCGCGACGAGGATGACGGGAATCATCCAGTTGCGGCGCGGCGCCTCCAGCTCCCGGATGGCCGGACCGGTCAGCATCCGTTCGTCGTAGGCGCGCTCCGGCGGCGGGACCACCACCGGGCGGGCGTGGCCGTTGAACAGCGAGGCGACCGGTGCCGGCAGGCGCTCGACCCACTGGCCGCGCTGCTCGCGAAACATCGACTGCAGCGCGCCCGCGCCCAGCCCGTTCGAGGTCTTGGCGAGCGCGGCGACCGCGACCGTCGCGATGCCCCCCATCAGCTTGTGGGCCGAGTCGGCCTTGACCCCGCTCGAGTTGGCGACGGCGGCGGCGATCGAGGAAGATCGCGGCCCCAGCTCATCGTCGATCAGCGCGGCGGCGTGCTCACCGGCGCTCGTCGAGGCGGCCGGAAACAGCGGCGCGTCCTCGTCCGTCTCGCGGGCGGAGCGCCGGGTCTCGTCGATCACATCCTTCAGGTGGCGGGCGCCCGTGTCGGAGCTCGCGACGTCGGACAGCGCCGTGAGCGCGGAGGGCACCGCCGCGGTCAACGCCGAGGCCGTCGACCCGCGATCCTCGTGCAGCTGCGCCGCGACGCTGCGTATGACGTCGGGCGTGATCTGTCTGGTCACGATCCCCATGAGGTCCGGTGTCGTCGATGTCACTTGCGGCATGAGCTCACCTCGCTTTCCTCACCGACACGGTTGCATCGGGCACGCCAGCGCTCGGACGCGGTCGGTGGGCCTCGAAGTTGCAATTTTTCTTGGTGAAGGAGGTGCCCGATGAGGTGGGACAAGAACAGCCTTCGCAACGGAATGTTCGTCATGGGCACGCAAGGTGAACGCATCGGCAAGATCATTCGCTGTGACGCCGACACCTTCGTGGTCGAGAAAGGGATCTTCTTTCCGAAGGACTACGAGCTGCGCTACGACCACATCACCGACGTCGCAGGCGGCACGGTCCGCTACGCGCTGACCGATTTCCTGCGTGGCCGCAACCTCGAGGAGACGGCGGTACCGTCCGCCTCGGCGCCGGCCGAGCCGGCGACCAGCGCGGCCTCGATACCGGAGACGGGCGCGGCGGCTGGCCTGGCCGCGGCTGCCTCGCCCGCGCGCCGGGCGGAGCGGACCGAACGAGCGGAGGAGCGAGCGGAGGAGGAGGAGAAGGAGGCGTCGGATGAGCGGGAAGAGATCCGGATCCCGCTCATGCGTGAAGAGATCGGCATAGAGAAGGTCGCGCGCGAATCCGGCCACGTGCGCATTCACAAGACGGTCCACAGCGAGGAGAAGCACTTCTCGGTGCCCGTCACGCGCGAGGAGATCGTCATCGAGCACGTGGCCATCGGCCGGGAAGGGACGCCGACGGTCGAACACGCCTTCGAGGAGGGGACAGTCGACGTGCCGCTCTACGAGGAGGAGGTGCGGGTGAGCAAGCGCCCGTACCTGGAAGAGGAGGTCGTGGTGCGGACCGTCGCGCGCTCCATCGAACGCGAAGGGTCGGCGATGCTGCGCCACGAGGAGGCGGAGGTCGAGGACACGCGCAAGAGCGCCGAGTCGAGCCGGAGCGACGAGGAGCGCTACGCGGATCCGGATCCCCGCGAGACGCGCCGCTAAGTCGCGCTCTCGATCCTGACCACGAGAACGAGGCTTCGAATCAAAGGGAGGTGGGCCATGTCACTGGGGCGGAGATCCATAGCGGAGATGGTGGGGACCTTCTGGCTCGTTCTCGGCGGTTGCGGCAGCGCGGTCCTGGCTGCCGCCTTCCCCGGGCTCGGCATCGGCTTCGCGGGCGTCGCGCTCGCGTTCGGTCTGAGCCTGCTGACCATGGCGTACGCGCTGGGCGGGATCTCGGGCGCGCACTTCAACCCGGCGGTGTCGCTGGGGCTCTGGCTCGGCGGGCGGTTTCCCGGCCGCGACGTCCCCGCCTACGTCGCGGCCCAGGTGGCGGGCGCGCTGCTGGCGGGGGGCGTCCTCTATGCGATCGCGTCCGGCGCGCCCGGCTTCACGCCCGCGGCTGGGTTCGCCGCCAACGGCTACGGCGCGCACTCGCCCGGCGGCTACGCGCTGCCGGCCGCGGCCGTGTGCGAGCTGGTGCTGACCTGCGGCTTCCTGATCGTGATCATGGGCGTCACCGACCCGAAACGCGCGCCGGCCGGCTTCGCGCCGCTGGCGATCGGGCTGGCGCTGACCTTGATCCATCTCATCAGCATTCCAGTCACCAACACGTCGGTGAACCCGGCGCGCAGCACGGGCGTGGCGCTGTTCGCCGGCGGCTGGGCGTTGCGCCAGCTCTGGCTGTTCTGGCTGGCGCCGCTGGTGGGCGGCGCCTTCGGCGGGCTGCTGTACCGGGCGCTGGTCGAGCCGCGTCCGCTTACCCTTCGAGACCAGCGCGCCTAGATTCTCGGTGACAACCCCGGAGGTGGATCATGGTGGAGTCGAGGGAACCGTTTGGGCTGGCGTCGCGCGAACCGTTCGGGCTGGCGTCGCGCTGGGGCTGGGTGGTGTTGCGCGGCGTGCTGGCCGTGCTGTTCGGGCTGATCGCGTTCACACGGCCAGGCGCGATGGTCTTCAGCATGGTGCTGGTGTTCGGCGTCTACGCGTTCATCGCGGGCATCGCGACCGTGATCGCGGCGGCGCGCAGCGGCCGCGCCGGCGACAGCTGGGGCGCGCTGCTGGTGGACGGTCTGCTCGGCATCGCCGTCGGCGTGGTGGCGGTGCTGTGGCCGGCGTCGACCGCGCTGGCGTTCGTCTGGATGATCGGCGCGTGGGCGATCCTGACCGGCATCCTCGAGATCGCGAGCGCCGTCCGGCTGCGCAAGCTGATTCAACACGAGTGGCTGCTCGGCATCGCCGGCGCGATCTCCGTCGCGTTCGGCCTGCTGATGTTCTACCGCCCCGTCGCGGGCGGCCTGGCGGTGGTGTGGTGGCTCGGCGCCTATGCGCTGATCTTCGGCGTCATGATGATCGTGCTCGGGTTCCGGCTGCGCAGCGTCGCGCACCCGCGCCGCCAGCTCCCCTCGGAGCCGCTGCGCCAGCGCGTGTGAGGCGAGGCGGGCGCCCGGCGGGGGCGGCCGCTCAGGCGGGCCACCGCAACGACACCGTCGTCCCCTGCCCCACGACGCTCTCGATCTGGAAGCGGGCGCCGATGGCCTCGGCGCGCTCGCGCATGATGTCCACGCCCATCCCACGCCGCTCGCCCAGGCGGCCCACGTCGAAGCCACCGCCGTCGTCGTGAATCACCAGCGTCGCCTGATCCGGCGCCAGCGCCAGCTGGACCCGCGCCTGCGCCGACGAGACGTGGCGAACGACGTTGCCCAGGGCAGCCTGGGCCAGGCGGTAGAACGCCAGGTGGACGTCCGGCGGCAGCATCGCCGATCCGTCGATCTCGACCTCGATCGGCTTCTCGACGTGGCTCCGCAGCGCCTGCACCAGGCGCCGCAGCAGCTCGTCCAGCCCCGATTGCAGGATCGCCGCGGGGCGCAGCTCCAGCAGCAGCGTGCGCATCTCGGCCAGCGCCGCTTCGGTCACCTCGCCCAGGTGCGCGAGCAGCGTCCGCCCTTGCGGCGGATCGGACTCCCAGGTCCCGGGCAGCATCCGGCCGATCATCGAGGCCGTGTAGAGGCTCTGGGTGACGGAGTCGTGAAGATCGCGCGCCAGCCGCTGCCGCTCCTCGAACGCCGCCAGCTCGCGCGCCTGATCGTAGAGCCGCGCGTTCTCGATGGCGACAGCGGCCTGATTGGCCAGCGCCCACGCAAGCGTGCCGTCGCGGGTGTCGTAGCGATCCGACTGTTCGCTGTCCAGCAACAGGAAGCCGATCGTGCGCTCGCGGACCCGCAGCGGCACCAGCAGGACCGACCGCGCGCTCATCAGCATGGTCGTCAGCGCCTCCGGCACCAGGTCGCGAAACGCCCGGGCCAGCTCGCCGTCGCCCCACAGGTTGCCGACGATGACGGGGCTGCCGTTGCGCTCCTGCGCGCAGGCGATCATCTGCCGCCCGGGCAGGCGGGTGCTGGCGATCGTCTCGGCGGCCAGCGGCCCGCAGTGATCGAGGACCACCAGCTCCTCGCCCTCGACGACGAAGATCGTCACGCCCGTGCACCCGAGGACCAGCTGCAGCTGTTCGAGCACGACGCGCAACAGCGGCTTGAGCTCCAGGTTCGAGGCCACGGTGTTCGATATCTCGAGCAACGTCGACAGCTCGCGCGTCCGTTCGGCCACCTTCTGCTCCAGCAGGCGCAGCGACTGCTCGCGCTCGGTCATGTCGCGCACGATCGACAGCACGTGCACGCGCCCGCCGTAGCTGAATCGCTTTCCCCGCAGCTCGAGCCGGGTCAGGCGCCCGTCCGCGCAGACGCACATGAGCCCGGTGGTGACCACCTCGGTGGTGGCGGTCCGCGCCAGATAGGAATCGAACGGCTGCAGATCGTCGAGGTGCAGGAAGTCGCGCGGGGGGTGCAGCGAGACCAGCTCGTCCTGGCGATAGCCGGCGATCGTGCAGAAGGCGGGGTTGACAGCCACGACCGCGTTGTCGAGATCGGTGACCAGGACGCCGTCGCCGGTCGATTCGACGATGCTGCGGTACTGGGACTCCCGCTCGGCGAGCGCCGCCTCCATCTGCCGCCGTTCCTGCAGCAGCGCGGCGAGCAGCAGCATCGGCGCCGACAACAGGGTCAAAAACAGCTGGATCGGCAGGGCGGCCTGCAACGGCGGGGCCGGGGTGAACGGACCGTTGCCGTGGGCGACGCTCCAGATGACGATGAAGGCGAAGCCGAGCAGCGCGGCGCTGACGCCGCCCGGGCCGAACCGCACCGCGGCCCACAGGAACAGCGGGAACGGCACGAGCAGCAGCACCGTCACCGTGTGCGGCGCGCCCGGCCCGAACACGGCGACGGCCACCGTGCCGAGCCCCAGCGCCAGCGCCGCCGCCTCGACGAGCGCGCGCCGGGGCGCGGTCCGCAGCCAGTCGGCGCCGCGGGTGACGCCGATGACCACCGCGGGCACCCAGATGATGTTGGTCAGCACGTTGGAGCGGAACCGCGTGTGCCAGACCAGGCTGAAGTCGCGCGCCCAACCGGTCGTCGTGACCGCCGCGGCGTCTGCGAACGACACCACGAACGGCGCGGCGACGGCGAACAGCAGGAACAGCGCCACCTCCCTGAATCCTTCGAACGGCGCGCGCCCGCGCGAGAACTTGCGGATGGCGAACGCCGCCAGCGCCCCGTCCGCCAGGTTGCTGGCGAACAGCAGCGACATCGTCATCGGCGGGGCGTGGTGGGGCAGCTGGACCGCCGCGTGGGCGGGCAGCGCCGCCAGCGCGTAGAGCCACCAGCGGGAGGTCGGCGCCAGCAGGAACACGGCGAACATCGTCGCGTTCGGCAGCCAGAAGATCGACGTCGGGATCGACGCGAACTTGAGACGGAAGCCGATCTGCGCGCCCGCGTAGTACGCGAGCGTGACGAGGAGCGCTTTGACCGCGCTCCGTGCAGCACCTGAAGTGACGAAGCGCTTGAAGTCGGCCGACATGAAGCCGCGATGCGCGTGAGGGCCGCCGGGCCTCGCGACGCCGGGCAGGGTTTCAAAAATCGCCCGTGGCTGTCAAGCGCCGCGCGCGTCAGCAGCGCAGATTGAACAGATAGTGAGTGGCGATCGGCAGCAAGCCGTGACCGCGAGCGGTGGCGCGAGTGACCGGAAAATCAGCTGCAGCGCCGCGGCGAGGATCACAGCGACCATCCCGGTATCGCGGCCGCCGGCCTGCCGGCGCCGCCATCGCGTTGAAGAATCACCAAAAACCGATCAACAATCCGTCCGTGTCGTGGCCGTCCGGGCAAGGTGAGATGGCGAAGCGCGTGCGCGAGCACGCCTGGGCGCGCACGCCGCTCGGGCCGATCGACCGCTGGCCGCCGTCCCTCAGGGCGATCGTTGATACGCTGCTGGCCAGCGGCTTCCCGATGGTGGCGATGTGGGGCCGCGATCTGATCCAGATCTACAACGACCCCTATCGCGCCGTCATCGAGGCCCGGCACCCCGGCGCGCTCGGCCAGCCGACCAGCGAGACCTGGTCCGACTACTGGGCCGGGATCACCCCGATCCTCGATCGGGTCTGGGCGGGCGAGACGGTGAGGCTGATCGACGAGCGCTTCAGCATCCCGCGCGGCGGGGAGACGCGCGACGCGTGGTTCGAGCTGTCGTACAGCCCGCTGCGGGACGAGAGCGGCGCGGTGATCGGGGCGCTGGCCCAGGCCCTGGAGACCACCGAGCGCGTGCGCTCCGAGGCCGCGCTGCGCGAGGGCGAGGTGCGCCTGCGCGCGCTGATGGAGGAGCAGGAAGAGCTCCACAAGCAGCGCGAGGTGTTGCTGGCCGAGGCCACCGAGGCGCGCGCCGAGGCGGAGCGGGCGAACCGCGCCAAGGACCAGTTCCTGATCACCCTGAGCCACGAGCTGCGGACGCCGCTGGCCCCGATCCTGCTTTGGGCGCGCGCGCTGCGCGAGGGCACGGTGCCGCCTCACGAGGTGAAGCACGCCGTCGACGCGATCGTGATCTCCGCCGAGAGCCAGCTGCAGCTGATCGAGGATCTCCGGGATCTCTCCCGGCTGGAATCGGGCCGAATGCAGCTCGAGACCCAGAGCAACGCGATCGAGGACGTGGCGCGGGCGGCGGTGGAGGTGATCCGTCCGACCGCGCGCGCGAAGGGCGTCGCCGTCCAGCTCGACGTCACCCCCGATCTGGGCATGGCGGTCCTCGATCGCGGGCGCGTTCAGCAGGTGCTGTGGAACCTGCTCTCCAACGCGGTCAAGTTCACCCCCGAAGGCGGCCGCGTCTCGCTGCGGGTGCGCCGGCAAGACGGGCAGCTCGAGGCCGTCATCTCGGACACCGGGCAGGGGATCGAGGCGGATTTCCTCCCCCACCTGTTCCAGCGTTTCCGTCAGGGCCACGCGCAGGAACGGCTCCGCTACGGCGGCCTGGGCGTCGGCCTCGCGCTGTGCCGCTACCTGGTCGAGCTGCACGGCGGCACGATCGAAGGCCACAGCGACGGCCCGGGGAACGGCGCCGTCTTCACCGTCCGGATGCCGTGGATCGCGCCCGACGCCGCTCCGGATCGCGACGCCCAGGATGTCCTGCTGCCCGAAGGCGCCGCGCTGGCGCTGCGCGGGCTGAAGGTGCTGCTCGTCGAGGACGACGACAACATGCGCGACATCATGTCGTGGACGCTGGAGGGCGCGGGCGCCGTCGTGGTCGGCGCCGGCTCCGGCCCGGAGGCGCTGGCGGCCCTCGAGCAAGCCGATCGGTCCGGCGCCGGGCCCGACGTGATGGTGTGCGATCTCGGCCTGCCCGGCATGAGCGGCTACGAGCTGGTCGGCCGCGTCGGCGAGCAGCGGCGCGCCGCCGGCGGGCGGGCCGTCCCGGCCTGCGCGGTGACGGCGTTCGCGCGCGAGGAAGACCTGGAGCGCGCGATCGCGGCCGGGTTCGACTCCTACCTGGCCAAGCCGATGACCGCGCAGCGGCTGATCGACGCGGTCGAGGAGCTGGCGATCGTGGGCGCCACCGATCTGAGCAACGCGGTCTGACCGGCCGGGCCGCCCGGTCGTTCAGGGACGCCGCGGATGCAGGATGACGGTGAACCCCGGGCCGGCGCCGTCGCGCCCTCCCCCCGCCACGCCGCCGCCGTGGGCCTCGGCCAGCTCCTGGATCAACCACAGGTTCGTGCCAAGCCCGGCCGCCCGTGCCTTGCGTGGGCCGAGGCGCCGGCGAAACGCGCGCGGGGTCGCCTCTCCGCCCGGAGCGCGGTTCGGGTCGCGCACGCACAACCGCAGGCCGCCGTCGACCCGATCGACGGTCACCGAGACCGGCCGCCCGTCACCCTGGTGCGCGGCGTTCACGACCAGGCTCTCGACGATCCGTTCGAGGGCGCTCACGTCCCACCAGTCGAGCAGATCGGCCGCGCCGAGCTCGACCGTCACCTGCCCCGAGCTCAGATCCCGCAGGACACGCCGGACCGCGTCCGACACCACCCGCCCCGCATCGACGAGGCTGGGACGGATCGTGACGTGACCCACCCGGTGCAGGTCGACGAGGTCGGTGAGCATGCGATCGAGCCTCGCCACCTCCGCGCGCGCGATGGAGAACCCGTCGCGGACGGACTCCTTCACGAGCGGCCCCGCCTCGTCCTCGACCAGGCGCAGGTACATCAGCGCCACCGCGAGCGGGGTGCGGATCTCGTGCGCGATCGCCGCCGCCACCTCCCCCGACGATGACGTTCGGGGCGCGCGCAGGCTCGAACGTCGAGGCAACGCCGACGCGCCATCCAGCTCGTAGCTACCCACCGCCGCAATCTGTCGCCCTCTCATGGCAAGCGATAAGAGCATGAGTGGGCGCGGTCCGCCCCCGCGCGCGGCCGGAATCGGTGTTTGCCCTACGGGGACAGTCCGGAGGGTCGATCGAGGCGATCGGCCAGCTCCTCGCCCTCCCCCTCCTGCCCCTCTCGACCACACGCGGACATCATCAGCCGGCGCAGCACCTCGGGATCGACCGGCTTGACCAGGTGGCTGTCGAAGCCGGCCTCGTGAGAGCGCTGTCGGTCTTGCTCCTCGCCGTACCCGGACAGCGCGATCAGCAGCCGCGGCGCCGACGCCGTCGCGCGGACGATCCGCGCCACCTCCAACCCGTTCAGGCCGGGCAGCCCGATGTCGACCACCGCGACCAGAGGGACGGTCTTCCGGATCGCGGTGATCGCCGCCAGCCCGTCGTGCGCGACGATCACCTCCCACCCCCACATCCGCAACGCCATAGCCAGCACCGACGTCATCGCCGGGTTGTCATCCGCAACGACCACACGCTCCATCGCGCGCGGCAGATTAGCCATCGCTCCGGCGATCTGCAAGTGACGCACGCGTGACGCGCGCGCGCCCGTCGGACATCGTCAATCTCTGCGCGCGCTTCGGACTGCTGCGCGGCCGCTACTCGGCCGCGTCGGCGCGCGAATCGTCGCGCCGGCGCGCCGCTAGCAGATCTTGCACCACCGCGGGATCGACCGGCTTCGTCAGATGGTGGTCGAAACCAGCCGCCGCGGTCTGCC
>DATBHU010000669.1:0-3099 GCA_036557265.1 Polyangia bacterium | reverse complement strand
GCAGTTGACCGTGGCGCAGGACGGCTCCGTGATGGTGGCCGAGATGAATGACCACTTCGCCGGACGGTCGTCGGTCGCGCTGCCGCAGCCGACGATCGCGGCGGCAGCCACGACAAGGAGTCCGCTGCGTCGGATCATCGGCGGGGATTATGCATCAGTGTTTTTCGGGCTCAACCTCGAATGCCGAAATCCATAGTGCCGCCAGGGCCTCCCCGGGGTGCAGATTTTTGCCGTCAATCTGGACCTCGATATGTAATTTTCCGCCGGCGTGCCTGATCGGTAACGCCAGCGCGACTGGCGCGCCGGGCGCGGGCCACGGCGCGCGCCGCAGCTCGACGCCGCCCGCGCTGACGGCCAGCTCCGCGCCGTCGGGGCAGCGGTCGCCGCAGTCGGCGTGCATGGAGATCTGGTAATTGCCGGCGGGGAGATCGATGTCGCTGACGGCGGCGGCGCTCGTCTCGCCCGGCGTGATCGCGTGGGGAGCCGCCGAGCTTTGCTCGGCGCGACCCGTCGCGGGGGGTTCGGGACCCTTTGAGGGTCCCGAGTTGAGCAGAAGCCCGAAGCCGTCCCAGGTCCCTTTCACGGGCGATGGGCGGCCGGGCGCGACGACGGGGCGGAACTCGCAAACGCGCCGGGCGCCGTCGACGGTGCAGACCGCCACCGCCCAGCGGTGCTCGTTGCGCAGGCGCGTCCCGGCGGCCAGCATCCGCGGCCAGGCGACGAACAGCGCCGCGATCACGACGGCGGCCACCAGCCCCTCGTACAGCAGGCGCGGGCGGCGCTGGCGATCGATCGTGAAGCGAGCCAGATCGCGCCCCGCCTCGCCGATCCAGACGACGCCGGCGCCCGCGAACGGCATCATCAGGACGGCGATCGGCAGGTGGTAGCGGGCCTCGGCGAAGAACAGGACATAGATGACCGTGAGCGCGAGCGGGATCGGGAGCAGCGACGTGGCGGGGCGGTTGCGGCGCGCGAACGCCGCGATCACGCCCAGCAGCGCCGCCGCGACGAACAGATACCAGAACCAGTCGACCACGCGCTCGACGCCGGCGCGATGGGTGGTGAACCAGGCCAGCACGCGGCTCCCGGGCGGCAGCACGCTCTGGCGATAGAGCGGCCAGTAGAGCAGCGGCCGTTCGTTCGTCAGCAGGCGATCCGCCTTGCTGATCAGCAGGCCGAGGGCGTACTTCGGCTCGGCCTTCGTCCACTGCACGGCCAGCTTGAACGCGGCCCGATCGCCCGCGCGGTGCGGCTCGGCGAACAGCGCGTAGCCGGTCCCTTCCTTGAACAGCTTGTTCAGCGAGCGGCTGTAGTTGCCGTCCGAGTTCGGGTTGGCGCCGACCAGGGCGGTGTGCCCGCCGTGGCTGTCGGTCAGGAAGAACTCGCCGTAGCGCAGCTTGTTGCGGATGCCCCAGGGCAGCAGCACCAGGAAGGCGATCACGCACGCGGCGATGGTGCGCGTGACGACGTGGCCGATCGCGGCGCCGCGCGCGCGAAAGTGCGGCGCGGCCAGCACGGTGAGCGGCAGCGCCACGGCGCGCACGGTGGCGGCCAGGCCCAGCACCAGGCCGTACAGGGCGGGCGCGCCCAGCGGGTGCCGGCCCGCCTCGCGCACCAGCAGCCAGACCGCGATCGCGATCAGCGCCGCCGACGGCATGTCCGTGCCGGTGACGCTGGCGACCGCGACGCCGCCCGGCCAGAGCGCGCACAGCAGCCCCGCCACCAGCGCCGCCGCGCCCCCGAACAGCAGCCGGGCGATGCCGTACACGGCGCCGGCGGCCAGGCCCCCGGCCACCACGCCGATCATCTTGATCGCGAGCAGGCCGCCGCCGAGCGCGTGCACGACCGCGACCACCCCGACGTAGCCGGGCATGTAGATGAACTCGGGATCGAGCGCGTGGTGCTCGGCGAGGTAGCGGGCCGATTCGATGTACATCGCGAAGTCGCCGACCGGCCGGGTGGGCACCAGGAACACCCAGGCGACGCGGGCGCCGATGGCCAGAGCGACGATGAAGAGGCCCAAGGCGCCCATTACGCCGCCAGACGCCGCCGACGGCAAGCCTGTTCGACGGAGCTACCGGCCGCTCAGGGGAGCGGGCCGCACGGGATCGTGCCGCGATAGAGCGCGTGGCCGCCCGCGTCGTCGTCGTCGGTCCAGAAGAAGCTCTTCGTTCCCTTCCCGCCCTGCGCGCCCGGCACGCACGCGCTCTCGGGCGCGAACGTGATCCCCTCGAAGTTCGAGTTCGGCAGCGTGGTGGGGTGATCGTAGAGCGCCTGCACCACGAAGTGGCCGCGCACGATGCGCAATACGGCCGCCTGGTTCGAGCAGCCGTTGTCGCAGTACGACCAGAGGTTGCCGGTGTCGCGATCGAAGTCCAGCGACATGATGTACGGGTGGCCGCTGCCCACCGTGGCGACGCGCTGGAAGGTCCCGGCGCCGTGGTCCAGCGCGTAGCCGTAGATCATGCCGTTGCTCTCGAGGCCGACGAAGAACAGCCCGGTGCCGTGGTTCGCGTACCGGCTCGGGTCGTAGACCGCGCTGGCGGCCTCGTCGATGAATCCGTTCGCGACCAGGTACGTGTCGGGGACCCAGGCGATCGCCTCCAGGCCCAGGTTGGCGCCCGACGCCGGCAGATCGGGGGTCAGGTTCCACTCGTTGGTCGCCACCAGCTCGGTCGTGCCGGTCACCGAGGTGTCGTAGCGAAGGACGCTCATCCGGCTGGTGCCGTTGTTGTCGTTGTCGCGCTCGGTCGAGACGTAGATCGCGGGCGACGACCATTCCGCGCGGGCCAGTCCCTCCGAGTCCGGGTGGCCGGTGCCGCCCGGATAGCGGATGGTCTTGCCGTTCGTCCAGCCGTTGTCGGTGGTGCCGTTCCAGGTCGTCCCGTTCCAGAGCAAGCAGTAGAGGACCGACGGATCGTTCTGGATGCCCCACAGGACGTCGGGCGCGCCGCCGGACCGCTGTTCGTAGACGAGATCGGAGAGGTTCTTCGGAAACTCGTTCGTGCTGTCGACGATGACGACGGCGTCGCTGGTCGGCCACGGCTGCAGCGTCACCTGGCCGGCCTGGCCGCTGGTGCCGCTGACGCTGCCGCCCGC
>DATBHU010000668.1:0-3688 GCA_036557265.1 Polyangia bacterium | reverse complement strand
CTCGACAGCTGGTGCCACTACGTTTGGAAGCTCGAAATCGCCGTGTGTCGTTTGCGGGTTTCCGAAGGCGGAAGAGGGCCAGATTACATCGTCGCTCGTGGAGGAGGTACTGTTGTCGTCCGATCCACCTACGACGAGGACGTTGTAACTTCTGGCTTCGACCGTCTTGTTGGTCTGCGCGGAGCAATCGACAAAACAATCCGGTCCGCAATCATCACATTGACCACCCGAGATCGTTATGATCGGATATGGCCAGTGGAGAACGTAGTAGTCTTGCGCCATGTCGATCTGGTCCAAACCACCCAAGTCACGGCCGTGGAATGTATAACTTCTATTTAGCGCTCCGATGCCTTGGCTGAAGCACCACTGCCAAGCATCAAAATTAGAAGCAGAGCCCCCAGCCCAATTTGCGACGTACGTTCCTGAACCGGGGGCCATTCGCGTCCAGGTCGTGGCTCCGATGAATTCCGTCGTCCAAGTGGCGTGGGGATCCGTCGACCCAGCCGGGGTGTAGACCTGACCGCTCGGTACGCTCAGATACGCATAGCTGTGGGGCTGTTTTGCCTCGCCATTGCAGAAGCTCTGACCAGCAGCCGAGCCGATGATACCCTGCGCGTCTGATCCCTTGACCGCGTAAAACCAGTGGTTTCCATGACCCCTCGCTGCACCGGGCCTTTTGATGCCGACAATCGCTACACCATCGAGCCTTCCGAGGTCGGCTAGGGCCGAGATGGGTACGTCAGCCGTGATTGACGGATTCGAGGTGCCGCGATCGTACGTCGCGTAGCCCCGCGCATCTAGCCAACTGGTGACCTTCGAGGTCACTGCGCGGAGGCTGGCCAGATTCTTAGCTTCGACGGAAGCACGCAATGCCGGGTTAGCGATTAGCAGCCCACGCGGCTGCGGATCCTCCTTGTAGTCCACCCAAATCCAAACAGGCAAAAGTTCGGAGGACGTCGTAAGCGACATCGCATAGACGTCGTCGCGCAGCTTTCCCTGTCGGGCAATCTTGGCTGCTCCCTCCGCGCGAACCAGCGTCTGGGCGTCGACCGTCGCAGCGCGCTCGTCGAGCGCAATCAAGCGGCCGCTCTTGGTCGAATCCGACCACATCTTGGCTTCGGTTATAGTCTTGCCCGTCAAGGGAAGTATGACCGTCGAGCGGTTCACGACCGTACAGTCACCGCACGACGCTGCAGCACGGAAGCTATCGTCGGTCACACCGGAGATCAGCGGCTTCGTGACCGACTGCTCCGCAGCGTGTTCGCCATCGCACCCGAGGACCAACACCGCGGCCAAAGTAGCCACGTAGGACGTCTTGTTTCGCATGGGGCCTCCCTTCCTGGACTATCGCTTGTACGAACTGTCCAATCGCCCAGCCGCCCCCTGCGACAACGAAATTCCGGCCAGATCGATTGGCGCGGAACGATGGTGCCCGTGACGAGGAACGCGGAACGTGCCATTCACGAAACAAGTTGATCGTCTCACGCGCGGCGGGCCTGCAGGCGCCCGCCCAGCCAGGCGCAGGGCAGCGCGCTGGCGGCGAGCGCGATCGGATACCAGTGCGGGCCGGCGTCCCACATCGCGAGGGCGCCGGTGACGCTGAGGGCGAGGCCGACCCACCCGAGCGCGAGGGCGTGCCGCAGCGGTCGATCGGGCGCGAGGCGCGCGGTCAGCCAGCTGCCCGCGACGTCGATGACGAAGCGGTAGGCGAACGCGAGCAGGAACAGCGCGCCGGACATGGGGGCGCCCGCGGGCGGGAAGACGCCGGTCGCATGCATGACGGCGTCGACGGCGGCGGTGACCGCGAAGATCGCGATCAGGCCGGCGAGGACGGCGCCGACCCGCCGCGGGATGCGGCGGCTGGACCGCAGCGCGGAGGCGGAGGCGGGAGCGGTGACGGGCGCGAGCGTATCGGTGTGGCTCATGACTCTTCTCCTTGGTCTGGGGCGCCGTGATTGGCGCCGTCACCCCGGAGTCGGAGCCGACCCGCCTGTCTCGACATCCGATCGCTGCTATTGCTCGATTTCGCCCAGCCGGGCGGCCTGCAAGAGCAGGTAGTGCCGCTCCGCCGTGCTGGCGGTCCGCTCGGCCGCCCGCCGGAAGCAGGCGATCGCGCCGGCTCGGTCCCCCGCCCGCTGGAGCAGGTGCCCGCGCACCGCGTCCAGACGGTGGTGTTCGGCCAGGCGTGGATCGGCGGCGATCTCGTCCAGCCGCGCCAGGCCGGCGGCGGGCCCGTCGACCATCGCGACGGCGACCGCCTGGTTCAGCGCGACCATCGGGTTGTCCGACATGCGCAGCAAGAGATCGTAGAGCGCGCGGATCTGCGGCCAGTCGGTCTCGCCGGCCGTCGACGTCTCGTCGTGGACGGCGGCGATCGCCGCCTGCAGCTGGTACGGGCCGACCCGCCCCTTGGGCAGCGCGGCGCTGACCAGCGCCACCCCCTCGCTGATCGCGTCGCGATCCCAGCGGCCGCGGTCCTGCTGGTCGAGCGGGATCACCTCGCCCGCCGGCCCCGTGCGCGCAGCGCGCCGGGCGTCGGTCAGCAGCATCAGCGCCAGCAGGCCCGCCACCTCGGTGTCGTCGGGGCAGAGGCCGTTCAGCAGGCGCGTCAGCCGCAGCGCCTCGCCGGAGAGGTCGCTCCGGATCATCTCGTTGCCGCCGCTGGCCGCGTAGCCCTCGCTGAACATCAGGTAGAGCACGTGCATCACGCTGCCGAGGCGCGCCGCCAGCTCGGCGCCGCGCGGCATCTCGAACGCGACCCCCGACGTCTTGATGCTCTGCTTGGCGCGGCTGATCCGCTGCGCCATCGTCGCCTCCGGCACCAGGAACGCCCTGGCGATCTCGCCCGTCGTCAGGCCGCCCACCGCGCGCAGGGTGAGCGCGATCGCCGACGCCGGCGACAGCGCCGGGTGGCAGGACATGAACAGCAGATCCAGCGTATCGTCGCGCTCGGTCGCGCCGTCGGTGTCGGCCGCCAGGGCGATCTGCTCGTCGGCGGGGACGAGGCTGACGACCAGCGCCTCGCGGTGCCGGCGCGCGGCGTCGGCGCGCACCTGGTCGGTGATCCGCCGCGACGCCACCTGGATCAGCCAGGCGCGCGGGTTGTCGGGCAGGCCCGCGCGCGGCCACTGCGACGCCGCCGCGATGAACGCCTCCTGGACCGCGTCCTCGCAGGCGGCGAAGTCGCGGTAGCGGCGGACCACCACGCCCAGCACCTGCGGCGCGACGTCGCGCAGCAGGCGCCGGAGCGTCACGTCCAGATCGGCGTCCGGCGGCCTCGTCATCGGGTCATTCGGGTCATTCGGACGGCGGCGGCGGCGCGGTCATCACCTGGCGCAGCTCGATCGGCATGTTCAGCGGCTTGCCGCCGACGCCGGGGGCCGCGGACGCCTCGGCGGCGATCTGGTAGGCGCGCTGCTGGCTGTCGACGTCCACGATCCAGTAGCCGACCAGGAACTCCTTCGACTCCGGAAACACGCCGTCGGTGATCGGCGAGCCGTCGTCCGCGGCGCGCACCAGCTTGGCCTGGTCGGGCCCGCTCAGCCCCTCGGCGGAGACCAGCTCGCCCGACGCTCCCAGCTTCTTCGCGAAGGACTGCATGAACTGGATGTGACGGGCGATGTCGCCCTTCGGCCAGCTGGCGATCTGGTACGCGCCCTTACCGGGGTGATTCATCATCAACATGTAT
>DATBHU010000667.1:0-5066 GCA_036557265.1 Polyangia bacterium | reverse complement strand
AGCGGCTACTCGCTGATCGACAAGACCCCCGGCGGCCTGCTCCCCGACCAGGATCTGATGCTCGACTGGCTCGATCGCCACGACGTCCGCTGGCGCGTCTACTCGGCCGGGCTGTCGCTGTTCATGCTGATGCCGAAGATGTGGCCGTGGCTGCTGACCGATCGCTTCCGGCCCGTGTCGCGCCTCGCCTACGACGTCCAGCACGAATCGGGGGAGAGCTTCCCGCAGGTGATCATCGTCGAGCCCGACTACCACGATTCGCCCGTGCACCTGAGCGGGCACGCCAACGACAACCACCCGCCGCTGCCCGTCGGCTTCGGCGAGATCTTCGTCAAGTCGGTCTACGAGGCGCTGACGTCGAACCCGGCGCGCTGGTCGAAGACGCTGATGGTGATGAACTACGACGAGCACGGCGGCTTCTTCGACCACGTGGCGCCGCCGCGCGTGCCGTTCCCGCCGCCGCCCGGCGCCGACTTCACGATGGGGCCGTTCACCTCGGCCGGCGTGCGCGTCCCGGCCCTGCTGATCTCGCCGTACGCGCCCCGGCGGACGGCCGCGCACGGCCTCTACGACCACACCTCGGTGCTGCAGATGCTGGCCGATCGCTTCGACAACAGCGGCGCGCCCTACTCCGACTACGTCGAGGCGCGCCGGCGCGCGCCCGATCCGATCGGCTCCGTGACCGAGGCCCTGTCGCCCGAGGCACGCCCCGACATCCCGCGCCTCACGCACGAGCCGACGATCTCGGCCAGCGCCCCGCTGGCCAGCGTGCGCCCGGCGAGCACCGACGGCCAGAAGTGCTTCGCGGCGGGGGCCTCGGCCTTCGCGACCGCCCGCGGACAGGACGCGCTGCAGAGGTTCCCCGAGCTCGCGCACTGGCTGGCCACGGCGGGCGGCTGAAGCGCCCGCCTGACGCTGGCCGGCGAGCTGGCCGCAGCGCGGCTGAAGCGCAACCCGATTCCCGGAAGCTGGCCTTCCCGTCGAGAAATTGCCGCCGCGCGTGGCAAATCTTGCGCCCGATGACTATGCTGGCGTGGCCGGTAAGGCGAACCCTTAATGAGATGACGGCGAAGCAGGAACATGGCTCGCGCCGGGAGGACTGCAGCGACCGCGTCCACGCCGTGCACTTCTACACGCGCGACGATGAGCTGGCCGACAACGTCGCGGCGTTCATCGGGCAGGGTCTGCTGGCCGGGGAAACGGCCGTGATCATCGCGTCCGAGCTCCACCGCCGGCTGTTCGTCGAACGCCTGCTGGCGATGGAGGTCGACGTCGAAGCGGCCCGCGTGGCCGGCAATCTGACCATCCTGGACGCGGAAGGGACGCTGGCGAAGCTGACCGTCGACGGCACCCCCGATCCGGAGCTGTTCCGCCGCGTGGTGGGCGGGGTCATCGCCGCGGGCTGCGCGCGCGGGCCGCACCCCGTGAAGCTGCGCGCCTACGGCGAGATGGTCGACATGCTCTGGCGGGCGGGGAATCAGGCGGCCGCCATCGCCCTCGAAGAGATGTGGGACGAGCTCGCCACCGTTCACGCGTTCGATCTGCTGTGCGCGTACGCGATCTCCGACTCCCACGCCGGGCACGACGCCCGCGCCCTGTCCGAGGTCGGCGATCTGCACGCGCAGGTGTCGATCGGGGGGGCGGACGCCGCGAGCGACGACAGCCCGCCCGGCGCCGCGGACGCCGCCCTGCTGGCGGCGCGGGCGCGGACGCTGGCCGCGGAGATCGCCCACCGCAAGCAGATCGAGCGGAGCTTGCGCGACTCTCTGCGCGCGCTGCGCGCCGCCGAGGCGAGCGAGCGCGAGCGCGCCGCGCAAATGAAGCAGCTCGCCGACGACCTGCGCGAGACCGTCCGGATCAACGAGCTGTTCATGGGCGTCCTCGCGCACGATCTGCGGACGCCGCTGGGCGCGATCGTGACCGCCGGGCAGCTGATCCTGGCCCGCGACCAGGGCGGCGACGCGCGGAACACCAAGGCGCTGGGGCGGATCCTGACCAGCGGCGAGCGCATGTCGCGGATGATCGAGCAGCTGCTCGACTTCACGCGCCTGCGCGTCGGCGGCGGCCTCGAGCTGGACGCGGCGAGGGGCGACCTCGCGGTCCTGGCGCGCCAGGCGGTCGACGAGCTGGACGACGCCTACCCGGACTGCGCCATCGACGTCCGAACGGTGGGGGACACGACCGGCCGGTGGGACCACGATCGGTTGAGCCAGGTGCTGTCCAACCTGGTCGCCAACGCGCTCCAGCACGGCGTCCCGGCCGCGGGCGTGCGCGTGGTGGTCGACGGCAGCGACGCCGACACGGTGCGGGTGCAGGTGCACAACATGGGGGCGATCCCCGCCTCGCTCGTCGCGGAGGTCTTCGAGCCGCTGACGGGGGGCCAGCGACGGCGCGACCGCTCGCGCGGCCTCGGCCTGGGGCTGTTCATCAGCAAGCGAATCGCCGCCGCCCACGGCGGCGACGTCGAGGTGTCGTCGAGCGAGAGCGACGGCACCACCTTCACGCTGACGCTGCCGCGCGCGGTCGATTCCGCCGCCGCGCGGCTGGCGATCCACAAGCAGGCCGCCGACGGCGCCAGGCAGCGGCCGCAGGAGCGGATCAACCTGGCCGAGCTCGCGCAGGACCAGCTGCGCCACAGCGAGCTGCGCTTCCGGCTGCTCGTGGAAGCGGTCAAGGACTACGCGATCTTCATGCTCGACCCCAACGGCCGGATCATGACCTGGAACGCGGGCGCCCAGCGCATCAAGGGCTACGACGCGCGCGAGATCATCGGCCAGCACTTCTCGGTGTTCTACGAGGGCGAGGAGATCCGGTCGGGAAAGTGCGAGCGCGAGCTCGAGGAGGCGGCGCGCGACGGACGCTTCGAGGACGAGGGGTGGCGCCTGCGCAAGGACGGGTCGAAGTTCTGGGCGAACGTGGTGATCACGGCGCTGCGCGGCGACCGCGGCGAGCTGGTCGGGTTCGCCAAGGTGACGCGCGACCTGAGCGAGCGCCGCCGGCTGGAGCAGGAGCAGCTCCGCCTCGCGAAGGCGGAGGAGGCGATCCGGCTGCGCGACGAGTTCCTGTCGCTGGCCGCGCACGAGCTGAAGACGCCGCTGACGGTGTTGCAGCTGCAGCTGGACACGCTGGGCGATCGCATGGACGAGTCCGGCCAGCGCATGGCGACCAAGCTGCTGCGCGCGACCCAGAGCAGCGAGCGCCTGGCCAACCTGGTCGAGTCGCTGCTGGACGCATCGCGGATCGCCACCGGGCAGTTCGCGCTCCAGCTCAAGGAGTTCGATCTGGTCGAGTGCGCGGCCGCCGTGGTCGACGGGATGCGCCCGCCCGCGGATCGGTCGCGCTGCGACCTGTCGTTCGACGGGCGCGAACCGATCGTCGGTCTGTGGGATCGCCTCCGCCTCGAGCAGGCGTTGACCAACCTGCTCACGAACGCCATCAAGTACGGCGCCGGGAAGCCGGTCCGCGTGACCATCCGCCGTGACGGCGCCGACGCGGTCGTCGAGGTGCGCGACCACGGCCCGGGCATCCCACCGTCGGAGATGGGCCGCATCTTCCAGCGCTTCGAGCGCGCCGCCTCGATCCGCAACTACGGCGGGCTGGGCCTCGGGCTCTACCTCATTCAGGCGATCACGGACGCGCACGGCGGAACCGTGACGGCGGAGAACATGGCCGACGGCGGCGCGCGCTTCCAGGTCACGCTGCCGTTGCGCCCGGTGGTGCGGATGGTCGACTCGAAGGAGGAAGTGATGGACATCAATTGAAGGCAACCCATCGCATCTTCGTGATCGAGGACGAGGAGATGATCCGTGACAGCATCGTCGAGTTCCTCGGCGAGCAGGGCTACGACGCCGTCGGCGCGGTCGACGGACGCGACGCGCTCGACAAGCTCGACGGCTCCATCCCGCGCCCCTGCCTGATCCTGCTCGACCTGATGATGCCGGTCATGGACGGCCAGTCCTTCCGGCAGCGGCAGCTCCAGATCCCGGACCTGGCGCAGATCCCGGTGGTCGTCTTCTCCGCCTATCAGGACGTCGCCAAGACGGCGGTCGCCATGAACGCGGCCGGCCACCTCCACAAACCGCTCAAGCTCCCCGACCTGCTGCGCACCGTCCAGCGCCACTGCAAAAACGGCGTCGCCAGCTCCCCCTGAACCGCGTCAGCAGCGGGCTCCGCTACTGCGTGCTTCGCTGCGTGAAGTGCGGCTCAGCGGCCAGCTTCGCGAAGGCGTCGGCGATGCCGATCGACCCGGACTGCAGCGCCGTCACCTGGCTGGCGCCCAGGCAGGCCTCGTCGCTGCCGAAGGCGTAGGCGGCCAGGTAGGCCGACATGCACTGGTGGATGATCGGCTGGTTCGCCACCGCCGACATCAGGTCGTCCTCGCCCGTGAAGTTGATCATCGTCCCGTCGGGCGCCGTCGTCGCCCCCGTCGAGTTGATGTCGAACGTCTTCTCCTTGGCGCGGTAGCGCCCGCCCTCGTCGAAGTGCTCGAAGGCGAAGCCGATCGGATCGAACACCTTGTGACAGTACGAACAGGTGGACGACGTCTGCGCGTGCAGCTTTTCGTAGCGATCGCGCGTGGTGTTGATGCCGGTCATCACCGACGTCGTGTCGAGCGGCGGCACGTTCGGCGGCGGCGACAGGTGCGGCTGGCAGAACAGCTTGTAGTAGACGAACAGGCCGCGCTTGGTCGGCGACGACGTGTCGGGCGACGCGTGCGTCGCCAGGAACGACCCCTGCGCCAGCACGCCGATGCCGACGCCGTTCGGCCGCGTCACCGACGCGTAGTCGGCCGACGGGGCCGGGAAGCCGCCCGTGTACGCGTTGCCGGTGCCGTAGTAGGTCGCCAGCGCGCGCGACGGGTTGGTCGTGGTCGCGGTCAGCAGCGACTTCAGGCCGCCGCTCCCCTGGAAGACGATCTGGTCGATGAACGAGTGCGTCTCCTGCACCATGTCCGCGCTGACCGTCGCGAACGTCGAGATGTTGGTCTTCTGCAGCGACGTCACGCTGGTGTAGTCGAAGTACTGATCGAAGAAGCGCTGCAACATCTGCTTGCCGGCGGCGGTCGC
>DATBHU010000666.1:0-21861 GCA_036557265.1 Polyangia bacterium | reverse complement strand
CAACGGCGCGCACGGCACCGTCAACTCCGACACGCGCGGCTACCACGAGACGATCACGTGCGTGTACGTCCGGCTGCTCGACGCGTTCCTGCGCGGCCGCCCCGACGGCGAGCCGCTCGACGACGCCGTCGCGGTGCTGCTGGCGGGTCCGCTCGCCGCGCGCGACGTGGTGCTGCGCCACTACTCGCGCGAGCGGCTGTTCTCCGTCGAAGCGCGCCGCGGCTGGGTCGAGCCGGATCTCGAACCGCTGCCGTAGCTGGGCTCACCCGCGGCGCCGCTCTACTGGACCACGCACTTGCCGGCGGCGTTGCAGGTCATGGTGCCGTAGCACTCGGGCGCGTCGGGCATGCGCGTGACGTTCGTGCACGTGCCGGTCGCGCACGTCTTGCACGGCGTGTCGCAGGCGTTGTTGCAGCAGACGCCGTCCTTGCAGAAGGTGGACGAGCACTCGCTGCCGGCCCCGCAGAGCTCGCCGTCCTTCTTCGGGCCGCCGGGCGCCGGGCCGCACGAGCCGACGCCGTTGCAGGTCATGCCCATCGTGCACTCGGCACCCGGATCGGTCCCCTGCGGGTAGGGCAGGCAGGTGCCGTCGTTGTTCGGCTGGTTGCACGAGCGGCAGGGACCGATGCACGAGTTGGCGCAGCAGACGCCGTCGACGCAGAAGGTGGAGTGGCACTGGCCGCTGTCGGCGCACGGCGATCCGATCGCGCGATCGCACGCGCCGGACGCGTCACAGTTGATCGCGTCGCTGCCGCCGCCGTCGCCGGGCGCGACGTCCATGCCGCCGTCGCCGGGCGCGGCGTCGGTGCCGCTGTCGCCGCCGTCGCTGTTGCCGCCGCCGTCGTTCCCGCCCGAGCAACCGTGCTGGTCGGGATCGGCGACCGCCGGGCAGTCGTCGACCGCGTCGGGTATGCCGTCGCCGTCGCCGTCGCTCGGGACGGCGCCCTCGAGCGTCAGCGCGAACTGGCCCGCCGGCGGGGGCGGAACCGTCAGCATGCCGTCGGCGACGCGCGCGCCCGCCGCCAGCCCACGCACGTGGACGCGCAGCGCGCCCTGCGTCGCGCCCGGCTCGAGCAGGACGGTGCCGAGGTGGGTCGGGCTCTGCGGCGCCAGCGCGCCCGAACCCGGGACGCGCCTGTCATTCCAGAGGGGGCCGGTGTCGTCGTAGGCGAAGACGCGCAGCTCGTCCGGCGTCGTCACGCCGCCGGACACCGACAGGTCCAGCATCACCGCGCCGGGCTCGAGCTGCGTTCCCTTGTGGCAGCCGCCTCCCGCGCCGGCCATCAGCACGGCGAGCGGCAGCACGGTGCGGAAGCAACGGAAAGAAGATGGATGCATGGGGGAGGGGCGTGAAAGGTCGGGTCAGCGGCGCAGGGTATCGATGGAGCCGTCGTGGATCGTCGTCGTCCCGCCGGACGTCAAGGCGTAGGCCGTCACCGCGCCGCCCACGACGACGGCGCCCAGCGCCGCCCACAGCCACCAGCGGTGCGACTTCTTCTTCGGGGCGGCGGCGGGCGCGTCGCCCGTCTCTCGCGCCGGCGCGACCAGGACGGGGGCCGCCGCCTCCGCCTCCGGCTTGGGCGCGGGCGGCACCGCGGTCGCGCTCGCCGTCGCGGCCGCGGCCGGCTCCGGCCTGGCGTCTTCTTCGGGCGCGGGTTTGCTCTTCTCCGAGCTCGCGAGCAGGCCGTCGATCTCCGCCATCATCGACTTCACCTGCGGCACCAGCGGCGAGTCGGGTGCGACCAGCACGAACTTCTGGTACGTGGCGCGCGCCGCCTTCAGGTCGCCGAGCCGGCGCTGGCACTGGCCGATGTTGACCAGGAAGCCCGGCAGCGGCTTGGCGTCGTAGCCGGCCTGGTACTCGGTCAGCGCCTCCTCGTACTGGCCCGCCTTGAAGCGCGTCTCGCCCGCCTGGAAGTGCGCCCGCGCCTCGCGCTCCTTTTCCGAGGAGCCGGCCGTCGCGGACGCGGACGCCAGCGACGCGATGAGGGCCGCCGCCGCCACCGCAACCCGCCGCGCGCTCGCCCTGGTCATGGCTTGAACGGATCGATCGAGAGGCCGCGGGCGACGCGATCCGCCTGGGCGCGCTGTCGGTGCGACGAGGAGCGGTGGTGGCGTGAGCCCTTCGACTTCTGCGCGTCGTCGTCAGCGGCGTCCGCAGCCGCGGCCGACGGCGGCGCTGCCTCCGCCGCTGCCGGGGCCGCCTTGTCCGGCGCCGCCGGCGCAGGCGTCGCCTCGATCACCGGCGCGATGGCCGCCGCCGGCGGTGTCGCGGGCGCCGGCTCGCGCGCCAGCAGGCGACCGCCGCCGCCGCGCGCGAGCAGCAGGATGCCGAGCGTCGCGGTCACCGCGGACGCGGTGATCACGGCGAACACGTTCTTCCAGCTCCCCTTCGTGCGTTGCGTGGCGTCGGTGGGCTGCACCGCCGTCCCGCTGCCCGTCTCCGTGTCGCCGGTCAGCCCCGCCAGCATCTCCGGCGTCACGCACGACAGCGACTCCTGCGTCTTCGACCCCTCCGACCCGAACGCTTCGCGCAGCAGATC
This sequence comes from Polyangia bacterium, assembly GCA_036557265.1. Classification (GTDB taxonomy): domain Bacteria; phylum Myxococcota_A; class Polyangia; order Fen-1088; family Fen-1088; genus JADGRB01. The sequence goes on along the minus strand of DATBHU010000666.1, from coordinate 19,318 downwards.
GGGGAGCATCCGCGCGTGGAAGCCGGTCTCGCGCAGCACCACCTCCAGATCGTCGGCCATCGCCTGGCCGTTCGGGTAGCGCTTGTCGCGATCGCGCTCGAGCGCGCGCAGGACCACCGCGTCCAGCGACGCCGGCACGTCCGGCCGCAGCGACGACGGCGGCGGCACCACCATCTCGAGCACGTTGTTCAGCGTCTCCAGCTCGCTCTTGCCGCGGAACAGGCGCTTGCCGGCCAGCATCTCCCACAGCACGACGCCCAGCCCGAACAGGTCGACCCGCCCGTCCAGGTTCTCGTTCCGGATCCGCTCGGGCGCGACGTAGGCGAGCTTGCCCTTGAACAGCCCCTGCTCGGTGTTCTCGGTGTCCTCGCCCGCCGCCTTGGCGATGCCGAAGTCCAGCAGCTTCACGCCGCCGGTGCGCAGGCACATGATGTTCGACGGGCTGACGTCGCGGTGGACGATGTTCAGGCGCTTGCCGTCGGGGCCGACCAGATCGTGCGCGTAGCCGAGGCAGGTCGCCACCTCGTGGGCGATGAACGCCGCGACGGGCACGGTGCAGAGCAGGTTCTGCCGGCGCAGCTGGCGCATCAGCGCCTGCACGTCGCGGCCCCGCAGGTACTCCATCGCCAGGAAGTAGTCGCCGCCGACGTTGCCGAAGTCGAACACCTGCACGATGTTCGGGTGGCTCAGCAGCGAGCCGATGCGCGCCTCCTGCACGAACATGTCGACGAAGTCGGCCGCGCGCGATCGTTCCGCGAGGATCCGTTTGACGACGAACGTCTGGCGGAAGCCCTCGGCGCCCGGCATCACCGCCCGGTAAACCTCCGCCATCCCGCCCGAGCCGATCCGATCGAGCAAGACGTAGCGACCGAAACGCTCGGGACGAGCTTCTGGGCCGATCGCTGCCACGACCTGTCACCCATCGACGGAAATAGTTGAAAAATTGAGGGAAGCGATTCGCTCTTCCCATTGACTCCCGGCGCGCACGCTGGGAAACTTCCGCCCCGCCAAACCTGGGGAATTTCAAGGAGTCGTCGATGTCCGAGTACCTGTTTACGTCCGAAAGCGTCACGGAAGGTCACCCCGACAAGATGTGTGATCAAGTGTCGGATGCGATTCTCGACGCGCTGATCAAGGACGACAAAGGGTCGCGGGTCGCGTGCGAGACGCTGACCAAGACCGGGTTCGTCATGGTGGCCGGCGAGGTGACCTCGGCCTCGCGCATCGACATCCCGAAGATCGTCCGCGGCGTGGTCAAGGACATCGGCTACAGCGACTCAGCCATGGGCTTCGACTGGAAGACCTGCGGCATCATGGTCGCGCTCGAGCAGCAGTCGCCCGACATCGCCCAGGGCGTGGACGGCAAGGGCGTCTACACGCGCGAGGAGCAGGGCGCGGGCGATCAAGGGATGATGTTCGGCTACGCCTGCGACGAGACGGCCGAGCTGATGCCGATGCCGATCGTCACGGCGCACAAGCTGGCCAAGCGCCTGGCCGACGTGCGCAAGAAGGGGACGCTGACGTTCCTACGTCCGGACGGCAAGACCCAGGTGTCGGTGCGCTACGGCAGCGACGATCGCCCGCTCGGCATCGACGCCGTCGTCGTCTCCACGCAGCACAGCGAGGACGTCGCCTACAAGACCCTGAAGGAAGCGGTGATGGAGGAGGTGGTCAAGCCGATCCTCCCCGCCAAGCTGGTCTCGAACAAGACGAAGTTCTTCATCAACCCGACCGGGCGCTTCGTCGTGGGCGGGCCGATGGGCGACTCGGGCCTGACCGGGCGCAAGATCATCGTCGACACCTACGGCGGCATGGGCCGCCACGGCGGCGGCGCGTTCTCGGGCAAGGATCCGTCGAAGGTCGATCGGTCGGCCTGCTACTACGCGCGTTACATCGCGAAGAACGTCGTCGCGGCCGGCCTGGCCCGCCGCTGCGAGGTGCAGGTCGCCTACGCGATCGGCGTGGCCGAGCCGGTGTCGCTGCTGGTGCACACCTTCGGGACGGGCGCGGCGGACGAGGGCCTGCTGGCGCAGGCGGTGCGCGCGACGTTCGACTGCCGCCCGGGCGCGCTGATCAAGGAGCTCAACCTCCTGCGCCCCATCTACCAGAAGACCTCCAACTACGGTCACTTCGGGCGCGCGGACGCGGACTTTTACTGGGAGCGCACCGACAAGGCCGAGGCGCTCAAGGCGGCGGTGCGCAAGGCGCAGGCGGCCGGCGCGGGCGCCACGAATGGCAACGGCCGCAGCAACGGCAACGGCCAGAGCGGCGGCAAGCCGGCGGCGGGCGGCGGCAAGGCGAAGCGCCGCGGCGAGCGCGGCGCCGTCCAGGCGTAGCAGCCGCCGCCGTCAGGGCAGGATGACTCTGTAGACGACGCTGACGGCGGCGACGGCTCCGGCCTGGATCGCATCGCAGATCGGGCCGAAGATCTCGACGTCGCCCATGACGTCGAGATAGTCCCAGCCGTTCGCGTGGGAGGTGTCGCGCGGGATCTCGGTCCCGTCGATCAGGATGCCGATATGCTCCTTGTCGGCATAGTCGCAGACCGGTTCCGGCACTGCGTACGCGCACGGCGTTCCGGCGATGGGCGTCGCCGGCGCCTGGAAGTTCCAGCTGTCACAGGCGCTTCTCTCCGCGGCGGCGTCGGGCAGCATGATGTGGCCGCCAGCGCCGAGGTCGATGGATGCGGCGTCGGCGCCCAGTCCGGCGTCCAGGGAGAGCGTGCCGCCGTTGCCCGCATCGGGCGGCGCCAGCATGCCGCCGCAGCCGCCCAACCCCGCGATCGCCAGCAACCAGGTCAGCGCTTTGTCGCGATGCATGACGCTCAGCCATGATTGTCCCCGCGGCGCGCGCCTTTCTGGTCAGCAAAAATCGCGGCGCCCGATCAGGCGGGCGGCTGTCGTCAGCCGATCAGCTCGTACTTGATGAAGTTGATCTTCTGAAGCTGCGGCGTGCCATCAGGGGCGGGGATCGTCTTGAGCCGCTTCTGCGCGGCCAGGTCGTTGAGCGCCATGGCGACCCGACCGCGCGCGAGGAAACCACCGAGGCCGACCGCCTCGGCCAGCGCGGGCAGGGTCAGCGCGCCCTGCTCGCGCAGCGCCGCCTCGATGGCGGGTACCAGCTTGGCGTTCTTCCTGCGCTGGATTCGCTGCGCGATCAGGACGCCGATCGCGATGCCCACGCCGGTGCCGATGAAAAGGGGGTCCATCGGCGCGCGATTCTAGACCGGTTTCCGGGCCACCATCGATGCGCCAACGCGTTAAAATGGGGCGCCGCCCGGAGCTGTCCCGGCTCCAGTGGGGCTTGCCAAGTGACGATGACAACAAGGTGGCGCGCCTGAAGTCGAACCCGCAGATCGGCCGAGGCCGGTCGGACACCACGTCGGGCGGTGACTCCGCGCGGGGGCAGGTCATCCAGGTCGCCACGCGCTGCGCGACGATCGACGAGTTCGTCGAGCGCTTCGCGGCGTTCGCCTGGGAGAGCTCGCTGGTGCTGCCGGCGGCGAGCGCGCTGCCCGTCGGCACGCAGGGCCGCTTCGTCATCCTGCTGCGCGACCAGACGGTGGCGATGCGCGGCCGCTGCCGCGTCACGGAGGCGAAGCCGACGCCGGTCAGCACGCGCAATCCGGCCGTCAAGAAGGTGATGATGCGGGTCGCGCTGCTGGAGATGGACGAGGCGAGCCGCGCCGTCCACAAGCGGCTGATCGCCCTGCGCAGCGCGCCGGTGCCGTTGCCGATCCCGCCCGAGCCGTCCGAGACGACGCAGATCGAACCGGCGCGCGGGGGAACCGCCCCCGGCGCGGTCCTTCCGACGGCAGCGCCGCCGCCGCCGTCGTCGCCGCAAACCGCTGCTCCGACGCCGCCTCCGCCGGCGGCGCCACCCGCGCCGGCCGCGGCCGCTCCGCCGCCGCCGGCGAAGACGCCGCCGCCTGCCCCGCGCGTCAACCTGTCGCGGACGATCATCGGCGTCGGCGTCGGCCCTGACGGCAAGGCGGTGCTGAAGCATCCGACGCCGCCCGCGGTGCCGCCGCTGCTCGCGAACGCGCCGGCTCCCGCCTCTGTGGCGGCCGCGCCCGCGCCGGCGGCGGCCGGGCCGGCGCCCACGGCGCAGGCCCTCGGGACGGCGGCGACGATGATCATGACGGCGCCGCCACCGGCGTCGCCGAAGGCGGCGGCGCCCGCGCCGGCGCCGCCGCGGGTGGAGGCGCGGGCCCCGCGCGCGGCCGAGACGCTGCCCGCGAACCCGCTGTCCGAGTTCAACGCCCAGGAGGTCGAGTCGTTCATCGAGTGCACGCTGATCGAGGCGGAGGACGCGCCCGGCGCGAACGCGCCCGATGGACCGACCAGCGCCGACGCGCCGCTGGCGGCGGCCGCGGCGGCCGTGCGGCGCACGACCGCGTACGTCCGCATCCAGCAGCTGGCGGCGAAGCTGCCGCCCGGCGTGCAGAGCAAGCTGCTGCGGGTCGCGCCCTACGTCGGCGTCTTCATCGCCACGCTGCTCGTCGGCTATTTCCTGTTTCACCGGCCGCCCACCGCGCCCGCGCGGGGCGGGGCGCCGGCCGTGAACGTCGCGGCCGCCCCGGTGCCCGCGCCGGTCGCGCCGCCCGCTCCCGAGCCGGCCGCGAAGGCGCCGCCGGCGGAGGCGGAGACACCCCCGCCCGCCGCGGCCCCGCCGGCCAAGTCGGTCGCGCCGGCGGAGAAAGCGGCGCCGGCCAAGAAGGTCGCGATCGCCGAGAAGACGGCGCCGGAGGCGGAGCCGGAGGTGGCTGCAAAGACGGCGCCCGCCGCGAAGGCGGCGCCGGCCGAAAAGGCGGTGATCGCAGCAAAGGCGGCGCCCGCCGAGAAGGCGGCGCCCGCCGAGACGGCGCCTGCCGAAGAAGAGCCGGCGGCCGAGCCGGCCGCGCCGCCCGTCGTCGCCGCCGGGACGCCCGGTGTCTGCACGGCGCGCGTCATCACGGAGCCCAAGGACGCGAAGGTGATCTGGGACGGCAAGGAGATCGGCCGCAGCCCGATCGCCGGCGCGCGCGTCCCCTGCGGCGCCGCCAGGGTGACGATCGAACGCGAGCGCTGGCAGCCGGTCACGGTGGACGTCACCATGAAGTCCGGCGACGCCGCGCTGGTGCGCCAGCGGCTGCACCGGCCGCACAGCACGCTGGTGATCAACACCTCGCCGCCGGGGGCGCAGATCAGCGTCAACCACGTGTTCGTCGGCGCGGCGCCGCAGCGCGTGCCGGCGAGCCGCTACGAGAAGGTCGCGATCAAGGCGGCGCTCAAGGGCCACCAGACCTGGAACAAGGACGTCTACCTGCGCGAGGCGCAGACGAAGATCGACATCCAGCTGGTCTCGAAGCGCTAGCGGCGCGCGCGCCGGCAAACGTCGTTTGCAACGCGCCGGTGATCGCGGTAACGAGGGCGCGTGATCGTCGATCTTCGTTCGGACACGTTCACGAAGCCGACGCCGGCGATGCGCGCGGCGATGGCGGCGGCCGAGGTGGGCGACGACGTCTGGGGCGACGATCCGACGGCGCGGGCGCTGGAGGCGCGGGCGGCCGACCTGCTCGGGAAAGAGGCGGCGCTGTTCGTGCCGAGCGGCACGATGGCGAACCAGATCGCGCTCCTCCTGCACTGCCGGCCCGGCGACGAGGTGATCGTCGGCCGCGGCGCGCACACCCGGCTCTACGAATCGGGTGCGGGCGCGGCCTGGGCGGGCGTGCAGTTCGCCGAGGCCGGCGCCGCCGACGGGACCTTCACCGCCGACGACGTCGACGCGGCGGCGCTGCCCGACGATCGCAACCTGCCGCGCACGCGCCTGGTCGCCGTCGAGAACACGCACAACCGCGGCGGCGGCCGCATCTGGCCGTGCGCCCAGGTCGACGCCGTGGCGGCGCGCGCCCGCGCCCGCGGCCTCGGGCTGCACCTCGACGGCGCGCGGATCTGGAACGCCGCGGTCGCGAGCGGCGTCCCGGAGCGCGAGCTGGCCGCGCCGTTCGACACCGTGTCGGCCTGCTTCTCGAAGGGGCTGGGCGCGCCGGTCGGGTCGGTGATCGCCGGCCGGCGCGACGACGTCGAGCGCGCGCGCCGCTTTCGCAAGATGCTGGGCGGCGGCATGCGCCAGGTCGGCATCCTGTGCGCGGCGGCGCTGCACGCGCTCGAGCATCACCGGGCGCGGCTCGCCGACGATCACGCCAACGCGCGCCGCCTGGCGGACGGCCTGGCGGGGGTGGCGGGCGTCCGCATCGACGCCGACAAGGTCGAGACCAACATCGTCATCTTCGAGGTCATCTTCGGGAGCGCCGGGCTGACCGCCGCCGAGGTGGCGCGCCGGACCGAGAGCGCCGCCGGCGTCCGGCTGCACGCGATCGCGCCGACGCGGCTGCGGGCCGTCACCCACCTGGACGTCGACGCGGCGGGCGTCGATCGCGCCGTCGCCGCCGTGCGCGCGGCGCTGGCGGGCGCGGCATGACGACGACGACGGACGGGCGCGGCGACGCCGACGCGGGCGCCGACGCCGAACAGCTCCGCAAGCTCGGCTACGCGCAGGAGCTGCGCCGCCGCATGAGCGCGTTCTCGAACTTCGCCATCTCGTTCTCGACGATCTGCATCCTGGCGGGCGGCATCACGTCGCTGCAGCTCGGGCTCAGCGCCGTCGGCGGCGCGGCGGCCGGGATCGTCTGGCCGGTCGGCGTCGCGTTCTCGCTGATCGTCGCGCTCTGCATGGCGGAGGTGGCGTCCGCGTTCCCGACCGCCGGCGGGCTCTATCACTGGAGCTCGATCCTGGGCGGCAAGGGGTGGGGCTGGGCGACCGCCTGGTTCAACCTCGCCGGCCTCGTGTTCGTCACCGCGGCGGTCAACGTCGGCTGCTACAAGCTGTTCGTTCCGTTCGTCGGGCCGATGCTCGGGATCGATCCGGCCCGGCTCCACACCGGCCACCAGATCGCGGGCGTCGCGCTGATCTCGCTGTCGCACGCGCTGCTGAATCACTTCGGGATCCGGTTGACGACGCTGCTGACCGACTTTTCCGGCTGGCTCATCTTCGCGGTCGCGCTGCTGCTGACCGTCGCGATGCTGCACGGCGCGCCTCACCTGGCGCTGGGCCGCCTGTTCACCTTCACCGACTACGGCGGCGCCGCGGGCGGCAAGGTGTGGCCGGCGTCGCGCGGCCTGCCGATCATGACGCTGCTGGCGCTGATGTGGCCGCTCTACACGATCACCGGTTTCGACGCGTCGGCGCACACGTCGGAGGAGACGGTGCAGGCGGCGCGCAACGTCCCGAAGGGCATGCTGCGGTCGGTCTACCTCTCGGGACTGGTCGGGTGGGTGATGGTCGCGTCGTTCGTGCTGGCCATGCCCGACGTCGCCGCCGCGGCCAGCCACGGCGACAGCGTGTTTGCGTGGTTGATGGGCGCGGTGGTGCCGGGCGTCGCGGGGCGCGCGCTCTGGGTCGGCATCGTCGTCGGAAATTACCTGTGCGGGCTCGCCTGCATGACGTCGACGTCGCGCATGATGTACGCGTTCGCGCGCGACGGCGGCCTGCCGGGGTCGCGGTGGCTCAGATCGGTGTCGCCGCGCTGGCGGACGCCGGTGCCCGCGATCTGGACGACCGCGGCGCTCGCGCTGGTGTCGACGCTCTACTCGCCGGCGTACGACACGCTGACCACCGCGACGGTGATCTTCCTCTACCTGTCGTACGTGATGCCGACGCTGGTCGGGATGCGCGCCTTCGGCCGCACCTGGACGAAGTTCGGGCCGTTCCACCTGGGCGGCCCGCTCTACAAGACGCTGGGCGTGGTCTCGGTGCTGGGGACGGTGCTGCTGGTCTGGATCGGCGTGCAGCCGCCCAACGAGAAGGCGCTCACCGTCGTCGGCGTGACGGCCGCGGTGCTGCTCGTCACCTGGTGGGTCGGTGTGCGCCGCGTCTTTTCCGGCCCGCCCGTGACGCCCATCGCCGGGGACGAGCGGCGGTGATGATACGCTGGCGACGGAGGCTTCCATGGCCCGCTTCGCGATTCGGGCCCTGACGCTCTCGAACGCTGCTGCTGGGGATGGGCCCGGCGGCTGCGCGTACGGTGGCGCGCGCGACGGCTCCACGCTGGCGTTCGCGGGACTGGTCCTCGCCTTCGCGGCGATGCGATCACGGCGCCGCTGACGGCGAGCGGCTCTACCAGACCCCGCGCGGCGGGATCCGCAGCGGCGGCGGCCCGGGCGGCGGTGGCGCGGCTGGCGCCTGTGGCGCCGCGCCCCCAGGCGCGGCGGTCGTCTCGCGTTGCTTGCGCAGGAACGCGTCGATCGGATCTTCGTGCGCCTGCGCCGCGCTGCCCGCCGGCGGCTGGGTGACAGCCACCTCCTCCTCGCCCTCGCTGGCGCCGCCGGTCTCGAGGTCGGTCGTCGCGCCGGTGCGCGCCGCCTCGAGCGGCCGCGGCGCGCCCGCCGCCTCGTACACGTAGCGCATCATCGCGTTCACGCAGCCGACCTGCGCGCCGCGCACCTCGGCCAGGTGCCGCCCGCGAATCCCCTCGACCAGGATCGAGAACGCCAGCACGTCGGAGCCGTCGCCGACCAGGCCCGACAGGCACGACTTTCCGTGCAGCGTTCCGGTCTTGGCGCGCACGCGCTCGGCGGCGATCGTCCCCTTGAAGCGGTTGCGCGTGGTGCCGTCGACGCCGCCCACCGACAGCGACTGCAGGATCTCCGGGCCGACGCGCGGGTCGAGGTAGAGCGTGCGCAGCAGCGCCGACATCGCGTCGGCGGTGATCCGGTTGGCGTGCCCGAGCCCGGACCCGTTCTTCGGCACGTAGCTGCCGGGCGCCAGGCCGAGCTCGCCGATCACCTCGCGCAGCAGGCGCACGCCCTTCTCACCCGTCGGCGCGCCGCCGTAGACCTCGGCGCCCGCCGCCTCCAGCACGCGCTCGGCGTAGTCGTTGTCGGAGTCCTTGTTGATCTTGCGCAGCAGGATCCCGAGCGGCGCCGATTCGTGCACCGCCAGCAGCGGCAGCACGCGGCCCGCCTTCTGGGCCGGCGTCGTCGCGACGCGCGCGTCGTCGCGCACGGTGATCCCCGCCGCCAGCAGCGACGCGCGCATCAGCGCCGCCGCGTACAGCGCCTGGTGGGGGACGCGCCGCCGGAAGACCACCCCGCCGCTCTCGGCCGCCACGCGCCCGCTCACGTCGATCTGGATGCGCGTCCCGTTGATCGACAGCCGCACGGTGACGCGCGAGCGCTTCTTCGCCTTCGTCACCGCGCCGTTGTGGATGACGAACGACGGGTCGGCGGGCGTGGTGGTCACCTCGGCGGGCCGGCCCGACTCCGCGCCCGGCCGCACGCGGATCAGCATCAGGCCGTGGTTCACCACCAGCGGCACGCGCGGCGACAGGTCGCCGGGCGGCGTGTCCTCGGTGGCGTCGACGGGCGGCTTGCCGTCGTCGGCCGTGGGGTCGCCGTCCTCGATCGGTTCGTCGGCGCCGATGCGGCGCGGGTCGGCGACGACGGCGCCCGCGATGGTGCGCACCCCGCGGCGGGCCAGCGCCGCCGCCATCGCGTCGAGGTCGCCGCTGCGGAACGTCGGATCGCCGTTGCCGCGCAGGTAGACGTCGCCGACGATGGTGCCGTCCGCGGTCGGCGCCAGCCCGGTCAGCTCGGTGTGGAAGCGCCAGTCGGCGCCCAGGCGCATCAGCGCGGTGGTGGTGGCCAGCACCTTCTGGTTCGAGGCCGGGTCCATCAGCGTCCCGTCGCGCTGCGAGTAGAACAGCCGGCCCGTGCGCGCCTCGACCACGCGCATGCCGACGCGCACGCGGCCCAGGACGCCGCCGCGCAGGATCTCGCGCAGCGCCGCCTGCATGCGCACGATGCGGTCGCGATCGTGGTCGTCGGCCGCCGGCTCGGGCGCGTTGTCGGCGGGCGCGTGGTGGTGATGGCGCTCGGACGCGGCGGCGTCCTTCGACGACGAGCGCGACCCGGACGCCAGGCCGGGCGCCGACATCGCCAGCAGCGCGGCGCCGAGCGCGAGCCGGCTCGTCCAGCGCATCGCCTTCATCGCGCGCACCGGAAGCCGAGATCGCCGTCGCGATGCTGGGGCGCCCACGCGTTTCGATTGGCGGCGCGCGGGCCGACGAAGTAGCTGCAGCAGGAGCCGCCGCGCACGACGCGCCGCTTGGGATCCTCGTCGTACTTGTCGGCGACCCACTCCCAGACGTTGCCGCCCAGATCCAGCACGCCGTAGGGGCTGGCGCCCGACGGGTACTGGCCGACGGCGACGGGGTGCCCCGGATTCTTCCCGGCGCACGGCCCTTCGCCCTCGAAGCTGCCCCAGTTGCCGCGCGCGCAGTCGGCGTCGTTGCCCCACGGGTACTCGCGGCCGTCCTCGCCGCGCGCCGCCTTCTCCCATTCGGCCTCCGTCGGCAGCCGCGCGCCCGCGAACTTGCAGTAAGCCTGCGCGTCGCTCCAGTCGACGTTCGTCACCGGCAGCTTCGGATCGGCGGCCGCCGCGTCGTCCTGATTCTGGAGCGCCTTGCAGCGCCTGGCGGCGACGCAGGCGGCGTAATCGTCGCGCGTCACCTCGGTGCGATCGATCGCGAACGCCTTCAGCGTCACCTTGCGGGCGGGCCGTTCGTCCTCGTCGCCCTTGGTGCTCCCCTGCGTGAACGGGCCGGCCGGGATGACCACGCGATCCGGCTTGGGCGCGCGCCCCGCCGCCAGGCAGACCAGCGCGGCGGCGAACATCGGCAGACGGGGGCCCATCGGAGGATCCCAATAATACGGTAAGGCTCGCGCGCCCGCGCCCCGATCTCCGTCGGGAGAGGCCGCCCGCGGCTACTGCGCGGTGCCGATCAGGTTCAGCTCAGCCACGCTGGTCCAGGGCTGGCCGTTGATCTCGGAGAGCGCGACGAGGCGGATGTAGCGGGCGACCTTGCTCGCGAACATCACCTTCTTCTCGCTGCGATCGCTGTTGAACGTGCCGCTCGCGACGGCCGTCCCCCAGTTGGCGCGGTCGGCGCTGACGTAGAACTGGTAGTCGGCGACCATGCCGTGGTCGTCCTTGTCCTGGCGCGGGAGGTACGCGAAGCCGGTCAGCGCGTAGCTGGCGCCGATGTCGATCTGGATCTCGTGCGGGTGGGCGGGCGCCGTGCCGGTGTACTGGGTGTGCCAGATCGTCGACGACGAGCCGTCGAACGCGTTGGTGGCTCGACCGTTCTCACCCTGGGTCTCCTCGCTGTCGGCGTAGAGCAGCGTCCAGCCCGACTGCGGGAGGTAGCCGTTGTTGACCGACCAGCGCCCGGTCGTCACGTTCAGCTGCCACTGCGCGTAGGTGTCCAGCGCCAGCGACGTCCCGGAGATCTTGAGCGGCAGCCAGATGTACTTCGAGCTGACCAGGTCGGGGTCCTGCCAGCGATCGCCCGCGTAGATGTAGGTCGTCGCCTGCGTCCCCTGCACGGGGATCACGTAAGCGGACTGCGTGTCGTAGGTGGTGCTGTCGCCGAGGTTCGTCAGCGCTGTCCACGGGCCGTCGATCGCCGCCGCCGAGAAGTACTGCGCCTGGTTCGGGTCCCAGCCGGTCGCCGCCGACGTGATGATGTAGTAGCGGCCGCCCTGCTTGAACATCGCGGGCGCCTCGCGCTTCGCGGTGGAGAGGCGCATCACCTGGCGCTTGATCGTCAGATAGTCGTCGGAGAGCTCGTACAGCATCAGGTCGGCGTTCTCGTTGGCCGCCGAGACGAAGTACGCCTTGCCGTCGTCGTCCTTGAACAGCGTGTCGTCGCGCGACATGTTGTTGTTCGGCCTGAAATGACCGCGCAGCGTGTAGTTGCCGTCGACGGTCGCCGACGTGAACACGCCCGCCTCAGCGTCGGCGTAGCTGTTGCCGTCCCAGTGCAGCCACATCACGTACTGGTCGGTGGTGTCGTTGTGGATGACCTTCGGGCGTTCGATGATCCGGCCGCTGGCGGCCAGCTCGGTCGACGTGCTCTTGGTGATGATCGCGTTCCGGAGCTCCCAGTTCGAGAGGTCCTTGGACGCGTAGGCGTTCACCGCCTTGAAGCTGCCGGAGTTCGCCGACTTGTCCTCGCCGATCCAGTACCAGGTGTCGCCCACCAGGATCAGGCCGGCGCCGTGCGCCTCGATGCGCTTGCCGCTGGTGTCGTTCCAGAAGCCGCCGTTCTTGATGGTGATGATCACGTCGCCGCTCGCGCCGCCCGAACCACCGGCGCCGGCCCCACCACCGGCGCCGCCGCCCCGGCCGCCTGCGCCGCCGCGGCCGCCGCCCGCGCTCCCCGCCGTCGCGCCGCCCGAACCGCCGGCGCCGCCGCCCGTCGCACCCCCGGCTCCGCCGGCGCCGCCGCCAGATCCCGACGCGCCACCCGCAGCCGCGCCGCCTGCGCCGGCCGTGCCGCCACCACCAGCGCCACCGGCCGTCCCGCCAGCGGCGCCGCCTGCGCCTGCGCCGGCCGCCCCTGTCGTGCCCGCGGCGCCGGCCGTGCCCAGGGCGCCGGCCGTGCCCGCGGCGCCGGCGGCCCCGCCAGGCCCCTGGGCGCCCGTCTTGCCGGCGCAGCCGGACAGGGCAGCGAAAAGGGCGGCGAACGCGGCTGCGATCGACGCGCGGGGGCGCACGGCGGGCATGCTCAAGATTCCCGCCCCGCGACGGCTGGATCCCGGGGCGACGACAGGATAGCCCGCGTCCGGCGCTGTTTCTAGGCGGTCAGCTGCGTCAGCCGGGAGGTCCCCATCGACCCGAAGGTCGTGAGGTCCGTGAAATCCATGGCGTGCGCGAGGGTCAGCAGCAGGTTGTGATAGTGGGCCTGCTGCATGTCGACGAAGCGGCCGGTCTTGAAGAAGCCGCCCGACGATCCGATCAGCACCGTCGGCACCTGGAAGCGCAGGTGGTTGTTGTCGGTCGTCTGCGACCTTCCGGTCGAGTCGAGGTACGTCAGCATGTTGTTGTCGGGGAACCAGCCGAGCTCGGGCAGGCAGCAGATCAGCGTGTGATCGAGCAGCGTCCCGTCGCCGTCGGTGACGGCGGCCAGCTGATCGCACAGGTAGGCGATCTGCCCGTACTGCCACTGGCGGACCTTCTTCACCAGCGCCGGGCTGCCGTGGGCGACGTCGTCGTGATAGTTCTTCGCCGCCGGGTCGACGAACGTGTAGCTCGAGTCGTCGCCGCAGCAACCGAAGGCCAGCGTGGCGACCCGGGTGGCGTCGCAGCGGAAGGCGCCGATGATCGTGTCCATGAACGACTTGATCTGATCCTGGAGGTCGAGGTTCGTGCCCGGCTTGCCGCCGCCGCCCGCGCAGGAGAACGGCGTCTGGATCATCCGCTGCAGCGTCTTCTCCTGATCGCGCACCAGGCTGAGGTGCTGATCGAGCAGGCGCCGATCCGCCGTCGACAGCTTGGCGTTGACGCGCGCGTAGTCCTTGTCGAGCGCGTCGAGCAGGCTCCCGCGCAGCACCAGCGAGTGATCGGGCTGACCGGGCGTCGTCGTCCCCGGGTTGGTGCCGTAGACCGACGTGAAGGCCATCACCGGATCGTTGATCCCCGGGATCGCCGTCGGGTTCGCGCCCTCGTTCCACGACGTCACGCCGACGTTCAGCGACGTCCGCCACGACGCCATGAAGTTCAGCTGGTGCAGCGGCGTCTGCCCGTCCAGCCGCTTGGCCATGTAGACGTCCAGGCTCGGACCCTGCGTCGGCTGCGGGCGCGCGTCGTCGCCGCCCGGGAAGCCGGTCAGCCATTCGCTGTGGCCGCCGCCGTGACCCTGCCCGACCGTCTTCATGTCGTTGAGGACCAGCATCTGGCTCGCGTACTTGGCGGCCAGCGGGGCCAGGTACGACCCCGAGAACGAGTAGCTCGCGTCGGGCGCGAAGCCGGTCGTCTCCTGGTGCGGCATGTAGATGAAGAGGATTCGCTTCTTGTACGTGGTCGCCGCCTCGCTGGAACGCGGCTGTAGGCTCGAGAACAGCGGCAGCGCCAGCGAGGCGCCGGCGGCTCCCTTGAGGAAGCGTCGCCGATTCAGCGTCCGATTGAGCTTGGACCAACTCATGGCATTGCTCCTGTGTCGACGGCCTCTGCGCGGTGGGTGAAGGCGTAGGTCTGCGTGAGGGCCACCATCGCGTCGCGGATGGAGGCGCTGTTGCGGGTCAGCTGGACGACGGCCTTGATCGACGTCGCGTCGGCCTGCGTCTCCGACCGGCCGAGGCCGTAGCGCAGCCACTTGCGGCCGAAGCAGATCAGCGTCTCGTCGCGCCCGGCGACGGCCGCCGACAGCGAGGCGCCGCCGTCCAGCCCGGTGACGTTGAAGGTCGGCATCGCTCCGGTCGCGTCGACCGGCAGGTTGTTGTCCATCGTGCGGACCTGCCCGATGGCGTCGAAGTTCTCCATCGAGTAGCCGATCGGGTTGAACAACGTGTGGCAGGTGCCGCACACGCCGCTTCCGGTGCGCAGCTCGTAGCGCTGGCGCGTGGTCTTCGTCGGATCGTCCATGGGCGGGCTGAGGTCCAGGCCCGCCGTGGCCGGCGGCGGCGCGATGTCCTGGCACAGGATCTTCCGGTAGACGTAACCGCCGCGGCGCACGGGCGAGGTGGACGCCGGGTTGGAGAACGCGGTCAGAACGCTGGCGTGGGTCAGGATGCCGAGCCGCTCGGGCGGCAGCGTCACCTTGGTCGGCGTGCTGCCCAGCCCGGTGATGCCGTAGATCGACCCGAGGCGCTGGTCGATGAACGAGTAGTTCGCGTTGAACAGCGTGTTCACCGTGCCGCCGCTGGTCCAGACCACGTCCTCGAGGAAGGCCGCGTCCTCGGCCTGCATGGCCGCGCGCACGTCCGCCGTGAACTGCGGGAAGGTCGCGGCGTCGGGCGTGACCGTCGTCAGGCGATCGAGCTTCAGCCACTGGCCCAGGAACCGGCCCGTCATCTGGTGCGCGCACGGCTGCGCGAACAGGCGCGTCGCCTGGCCCGCGATCTGATCCGACGTGTGCAGCTGGCCCGCCGCGGCCGCGTCCATCAGCGGCTGGTCGGGCACCGTCTCGCACGACAGGAACGACAGGCGCGCCGCGATCTCGTAGTCGTTGAGCGCGTAGACCCCAGGCTGCCCCGGCACGGCCGTGCCGCGCTCGATCACGTAGATGAACGTGGGGCTCTGCAGCATGAAGCGGATGACCTGGTCGATCCCCTCGCGCGGAGTGGCGCCGCCGTCGAACAGCGACAGCATCGTCGTCTTCTGATCGGGGTCGACCGGCCCGCGGAAGGCGCGCGGCCCCAGCGTGTCGATGAGCGAGCTGGCGCAGGTCCGATCGATGGTGGTGCAGCTCGGCGCCAGCGTCCCGATCTTCGCGTCGGTGAGCGCCGAGACGACCTGATCGCCGATGGTCAGGTAGGTCGCGATGTGCTGGTCGGCGACGGTCTGGCTCTGCGTGACGCGGTCGAAGTCGTAATCGACGGACTCGGCGGGCAGATCGGCGACGGCCGCCGGCATGACGCCCGTCAGCGCCTGGATCGCGTTGCCGACCTCGGTCTTGGTCAGGCGGCGCTGCCAGGCCGGCCCGACGCCGTCGGCCGTCGGCGTGTCGATGTCGATGCTGCCGGGCGGACCGCCGCTCGGGCTGCTGCTGCTGCCGCCCGTGCCGCTCGGCTGGATGGGCATGCTCTCGTGACCGCCGATCTTGCCGGTGCAACCGGCGAGCAACAAGGCGGCGATCCCGACTCGAACTCGGATGCTGACGCTCGTCATCGAGACACCACAATCCTTTCTCCGTTCTGCGGATCGAAGACGGCGAGGCCGTTCAGCGTGCCGTCGAAGAGGAAGATCAGGTCGGCGCCGATGCTCAAGCCCCCGGCGCCGCCGATGTGGGCGACGGTGCGGCTGGTGAGGCCGGTGCCCTCGAAGGCGGTCAGCGTGCCGCTCTTGTCGACGGCGAAGACCGCGCCCAGCAGGTCCGAGGCGAGCAGCGCCTGCGGCTCGGTGATCGTGGGGCCGTTGCTCTTGCTGCCGTCGCTCAGCTTCACGATCGTCAACATGTTCTGGTACGCGGCCGTCGAGTAGATGAGGCCCTTCGCGATGCTGACGTCGATCTGCCGGAACACCCCGCCGTGACCGATGGTGGAGACCACCGTGCGGTTGCCGGTCACCGGATCGATCTTGAAGAAGCCGACCGGGTCGTTGGTGTTGTAGCCCCAGTCGACGGCGTAGATGACGTTGGCGGCGGGGTCGTAGCCCATCGAGCCGAACTGATACGCCTGCGGTCCGGTGCCGCGGCCGGCGTAGGTGGGCGGGTTGTAGCTCGAGTCGGTGACGTCGGGGCCCGAGATGACCGTGCGCTCGGTCGGGCCGCCCTTGCCGGTGATGTCGACCGCGAAGACGTTCTGGCCGTCGATCACGAAGACGCGCTGGCCGATCTCGTCGACGGCGACGTCCATCGGTTGCGTGAACGGGACGCCGTTGCTGGGGCCGTCGCCGCACGGGACGCCGTGCTCCGAGCAGGTCGCCCAGCTCTGGTCGCCCGTGGCGACGTCGATCTTCAGGACGCCGTCGCCGTTGGCGTCGGCCATGTACATCGCCGTCCCCTTCGAGTCGACGCTGCCGCCGGTGAGCGCGAACGTCACGCCCGACAGCAGCTTGCCGCGCTTGATCGCCGTGTCCGAGGCGACGCGCGACACGGCCGCCGACACCTGCACCTGCGACTGGTCGCTGCGCTCCATCAGGGCGGTGACCGTGTTGTCGCCGGAGTTCAGCGGCACCGACGCCTTCCAGGTGGCAAAGCCGTCCGAGCTCGTCGCGGCGACGCCGTTCACGGTCACCTTGGCGACGTCCTTGCCGTCGGTCGTGCCGCGGGCCGAGACGGTGGCCGCGGTGGTGACGCCGGAGATCGGAAACACCATCCGCAACATCGCGGGCGGCGCGGCCGGCGCGTCCGGCCGCGGCGGCACGTCGACCGCGGGCGGGACGTCCTGGACCGAGGCGGCGTCGTTCGTGTCGGTCGAGCCGCCACTGCCGCCACCGCCGCCGCCCGTCCCGGCGTCGTCGCCGGGGTTCACGGACGAATCGGGCCTGGGAGTCTGCTGTGACCCGACGCTGCCGGTGCAACCGACTGCAAGGGCTAGTACTCCGGCCGCAACAACTCGCGCGACCGTCTCTCTATGTTGGGGGGACATGCGAACCCGTGAGCAAGGCGATACGTTGCCAATCGCTCCAAGGGATAACGAGACACCGACCGCGGCTTCCCCACCCCAGCAAGTCCACTCACGCCGCAGCGAGCAATGTCACCTTGCCACGAAGCACCATGAGTGGGAATGGCCGATCGACAAAATGTTTGGAATTGCTAGGTGCCGAGAGCACTCGGGCTCACCCGAGAGCACATCTCGTCGATGGTCGCACCTGCGTGCGCAAGATTCCGCCGCGCCGTCGCGCGGCCGATTGCCGGCGGGTTTCCGATCTAGATGAACCTAGATCGAGAGCGTCGCGCCCTCGACCGCACCGATGAGCTCGATGTCGCGGCCGCCGCGCTCGTCGAGCAGGCGCCGGCCGCGCGCGCACAGCGCATCGACGTCAGCGTCCGCGTAGTCCTGATCGTAGTGGAACAGCACGAGGCGCTTCACCTGGGCGGCGATCGCCGCGCCGACCGCGTCCTCGACCGAGGAGTAGCCGCGATCGGCGTAGCGCTTCTTGTCCTCCGGCGTGTACGTGCTGTCGTGAATCAGCACGTCTGCGCCGCGGTAGAGCTCGACCATCTCCGGCGCCGGCCCGCCCGCCGCGTACCCGGCGTCGCTCGCGTAGACGATCGTGCGCGGGCCGTCCTCGATGCGGAAGGCGAGCGCGCCCGCGCGCCCGTGCGGGTTCGTGCGCGCGTGCACGCGGCAGCGGCCGACCTCGAACGCCTCGCCCTCGGCGATGGCGACGATGTCGATCGTCGCGCCCATGTTCTTCAGCGTCTGCACCGGGAAGTACTGGGGCGCCATCTGCCCCTCGAGGATCCCCTCCAGCATCGCAGAGCTCTTGGCGCCGCCGAAGATGTGGAACTTGTTCCCCGGCTGGTAGAGCGGCACGAAGAACGGAAAGCCCTGGATGTGATCCCAGTGGGCGTGCGAGAGGAGGATGCTCGCCTCGCCGCCGCCCTTGCCGAACGGTCCCTCCATCAGGCTGATGCCGAGGTTGCGCGCGCCCGTGCCGCAGTCGAGCACGATGAGACCGCCGCCCTCGGGACGGACGGAGACGCACGCCGTGTTGCCGCCGTAGCGAACCGTCGCTGGACCCGGCGCCGGGATCGATCCGCGCACGCCCCAAAATCCGAGATGCATCAGCGCTGCCCCAGCTCCAGCTCCAGCCCTTCGTAGGCCGCGACGACGTCGAGCTTGCGCGCCGTCGTCGACGTGGACCTGCCGGCCGCCGCGCGCGTGTCGGCGAGGATCGCGTCGACCTCCGCGTCGGTGCGCTCGGGCGCGTGGTGGAACAGCGCCAGTCGCGACGCGCCCGCCTCGCCGCACACCTCGACGGCGTCCATCGGCCGCGAGTGGCCGTAGTGCGGGATGCGCTGGTAGTCCTCGGGCGTGAACATGGTGTCGTAGATGACCAGGTCCGCCCCCTCACACAACCGGACCACGCCCTCGCGCATCTTGGCGAGCTTCTGCCGATCCTTCGCGGGCAGCTCCGCGCCCGGCGACGGCGGCCGCGCGACGAACTCGTCCTCGAACAGGATGTCGGAGAAAGGCGCGGTGTCGGAGACGTACACCACCGACGCGCCGTCGACGGTCAGCCGATACGCGGTCGCGATGTACGGATGGTTGAGGCGCGTGCACGCCACCTTGACGTCGTCGATCGAGAACTTGGCCGAGTCGGTCAGCTCCTTGAATTCGATCGCCGCGTCCGCCTCCGCGAACGGGACCGGAAAGTAAGGATCGTGCGTCTGCGACGCGAACACCGCCTGCAGGTGCAGGTCGTCGCGCTTGCGCGCGTAGACCGACATCTTGTTGCCGCGCTGGTAGAGCGGGGCGAAGTACGGCAGCCCCTGGATGTGGTCCCAGTGGGTGTGGCTGATCAGCAGGTGGACGCGCGCGCGCCCCGCCTCGCCGTCGGCAGCCAGCTCCTTGCCGAGCTTGCGGATGCCGGTGCCCGCGTCGACGACGACGCGCGTCCCCGCCGCCGAGCGCACCTCGACGCACGACGTGTTGCCGCCGTAGCGTTCGGTCTTGGCTCCCGGCACGGGAAGCGACCCGCGAACGCCCCAGAAGCGGACCCTCATGGCAGGCGGATGCGAAAAGGCGCGCCACGACCTCGACGCACGCGCGAGAACATGGCCGAGAGAATATCACGGACCGGCTTACTTCGCGTTTTTCGACGGTTT
>DATBHU010000665.1:0-3914 GCA_036557265.1 Polyangia bacterium | reverse complement strand
CGCCGCGCTCTGCACGGACTGGATCGCCGTCGCCATCTCCGCTGTCGGCTGGGGTCGCTCGCCCAGCGCCGCCACCATCGCCTCGTCGATCGCGCGCGGCAGCTGGGCCGGCTGATCCAGCACCTGCTGCGTCTCGTAGATGCTCTTCAGGTGCGCGAACAGCGGCCGCTGGGCGGGCTCGCGCGCCCAGATGCTCGACACGCGGGCGGTCACCACGCGCGCCACCCGATCGGGATCCGCCCCCTCGGCGAGCAGGGTGCGGACGAACAGCACGCTGGCCGCCACGCCCGGCTGCAGCGTCACCGAAACGTGGCGGATGTTCGGCTCCTCCTGCAGCACCTGCTCGGAGGCGACGTCGTCCTGGACCCAGTGCTCCAGGATCTCCTCGGTGGGCGCGAGCTCGCCGAAGCCGCCGGGCAGCGTCCAGCCGATCCACAGCTCCGGCGTCGGCAGCGCCGAGACCCGCCGTTCGACCGGGACCGCCGCGGGCGGCGCGGTGGTGTTCGGGGCGGGCGCCGCGGGGCCGGCTGGCTTGGGCGGCGCAGGACGGGCGACCGGGTGCGCGGCGTCCCCGCGCAGCGCGGGCGGCAGCAGCGCCGTGATCGCCGCCAGCGACGTCGCGCCGGGCGGCGCCGACACCAGCAGCGTCATCCGATCGGGGCGGAACGTCTTCGCGGCGTAGGCGCGCGCCTGGGCGAGCGTCAGCTTGCGGCGGCTCTCGTCCGTGCCGCCGGTCGGGCGCGCGTAGGGGTGGGGCGGCGGAAACAGGATCGGGTAGAGCGCGTTCGCCGCCCACGAGGTCCGGTGGGTGTCGTCGCGGAACAGCGATTCGTTGCCGACGATCCGGCGCTCCAGCGCGAACGCCTCCTCGCTGACGCCGACCAGCGGATCGGCCAGCCGCGCGATCGCGACCGCGAGCAGGCGGTCGAGGCGGGGCGGCGGGCCGAACTCGTAGAAGAACAGGCAGTCGGGCGTCGTGTGCGCGTTCATCGCGACGACCGCCTGGTGGGTCAGGACCTCGCGCCGGTTGGCTTCACGCCGGTCGTCGGCGCCCGCGGCCGCCGCAGCCGGCGCAGGCCCAGGTGGCGTAGGCGCGGGCGCAGGCGGCGCGGGTGGATCGACGGCGCGGTAGACGAGGTGCTCGACGAGATGCGCCAGCCCCTCGGTGCCCGGCGGATCGGCGGTCGAGCCGCCCGGCACCACGCTGACCGCTCCCGCCAGCGTGGCGTGCGGGTCCTCGTCGAGCAGCAGGCGCAGGCCGCTCGGCAGCACCGTCTGCTGCAGCCGCGGGTGTCCGACGTCGCCGCCCGCGGGCGCGTCGTCATCCGCCGCCGCCGCGGGGCGGGCGCGCCGATCAGGGCGGCGGGCATGCGTCGCGCCGGGTGAAGCGCCGTCCGGCCGCGTGACGCAGGCGGTGAGCGCCAGCAATGCCAGCGCGCCCGTCCGTGAACCTGCCCGCGCCGCACCCAAGACGTCCAGGGTACCAGCGCGCCGGCTGCGCGTCGAACCGTCCCCGCCGCTCGCCGCGCTACGACGAGCTCGACCTCAGGGCGCGCCCCAGGCGGTGGCGAGCGCCGACACGTCCCAGGCCGTGGCGGCCGCCTGGAAGCCGGTCGGCGCGCCCGCCGTGACGGTGACGACGTCGTTCAGGATCTGGCCGCGCGTCATGTACTCGGTGGCCTGGCCGGCGATCGTCGCCGAGGTCATCGCGGCGGTGGTGAGGGTCGCCAGGTTCAGGCCGGTGCAGCCCGCCGACTTCCACCCGACGTAGCTGCCGTCGCCCAGCGACAGCGGCGCCGTCGTGACGGTCCACAGCCCGGCGCCGATGGTGCCCGCGCCCGTGAACGTGACGTTGACCAGCGCGGCCTGGTCGTAGAACCCGCTGCCGCCCGCGTCGCGCCCGAACAGGGCGGTGACGTTGGCGTCGACGGCGACCGTGGAATTGAGGGCGACGTAGCCCTTGCCGACGGTGCCGTTCGCGCCCGCTGCGATGGTGGCGCCGGTGCGCGCGACGAACATGTTGTACGTCGCGGCGCCGCCGCCGCTGATGTCGTTGATGAAGTGCATGCTGCTGCCTTCGATCAGCGTGACGTCCGCGGTCCCCCAGATGAAGTCGACGTTGCCCTCGATGAAGCAGTTGTAGAACCAGCCGCGCCCGGAGGTCTGGATGGTGTCCTGGTTGCTGAGGAACGAGCTGTTGCCGGCGGCGACCGTGAACCCGGCGCCGCTCGCGAAGTAGAGCGTCTCGGCCTGGCTCACCACCGATCGCACGGCCGTGTTCTTCAGGGTGATGTTCTGCAGCACCAGGTTCGCGCCCGTGAAGTAGAACGACGGCCGCGTCGAGGTGCTGCCGTTCATGCTGTTGCCGTTCGCGTACTGCTGGATGCAGTTGTCGCCGCGGGTGTTGCCGGCGGGGCCGCTGATCGTCACCGTGAGCGGCGTGGTCGCGCCCGGTCCGGTGTAGTGCACGAGCTCGTTGTACGTCCCGGCCGCGACGTTGATCGTCGCCGCGGTCGCGCCCGTCAGCGTGGAGAGCGCGCCCAGCGCCCCCTGGATGGTGCGGAAGTTGGCGGTGCTGCTCTGCGCGCCGTCGACGGTGATGCTCGTCGCGCTCAGCGTCGGCGCCGCGCGCGTCGTGAAGTTCCAGGTCGCGACGGTCGAGGCGTTGGAGAGGCCGTTGAACGCCATGGTGTTCAGCGTGCCCGTGATCGCGCCCTTCGGGATGGCGACGTAGTACCCGGTCGCGTACGCGAGCTTGCCGATGTGCGGCGCGAAGAACACGGTGTTGCCGCTGACGCGCGCGAGCTGCGAGCCGACGTTGATCGTCGCGCTGCCGTACGCGTTGGTCTCGCCCGCGAAGGCGATGCTGTCGACCTGCGTGCCGTCAGTCTTGTAGATGCGGATGGTGCCGCCGGTGTTCAGCGTGGGCGGGGCGTCGAACGTCAACGACAGCTCGCCGTCGGTGTAGGCGGTGGTGGCGGCCGGCGCGGGGTAGGCGGTCGTGATCGGGCCGTAGCCGTCGACGGTCGGGAAGTCCGCGACCGCCACCTGGATGGTCTTGGTGTTGGTGGCGGTGTTGGTGTCGCCCATGTTCGTGACGGTCACGTTGGTGACGCCGGAGAGGAGGCCGTTCAGCGTGATCGTCGAATTGGTCGCGCCGTTCGCGACCGTGACGCCGACGATGGTCGGGTCGGCGGCCACCGCGGTCACGCCCGCGACCGCGCCGCCCACGGCGTTGGCCGTGGCCGTGACGGTGGTGGACGCGCCCTTGTTGATGTTGACCGTGGAGGCCGACAGCGCCAGCGCCGCCGGGACGTACGGCACGAGGGTGCCCGTCGCCGAATCGAACACCGTCGCGCCCGTGCCGTCCTTGATGACCAGGTTGGTGATCGTCGCGACCACGTTGTTGAAAGAGATCGCCGGGTAGACCGCGCCGGTTCCGTACGCGGTCGTCCCATCGGTGAGCGCGGTGGCGGCGAGCGTCTGGGTGGTCGCGGTGCCGCCCACGGCGCCGGCGCTCAGCGTGACGTTGCTGCCGCTGCGGCTGAACGACAGCTGCAGCGGGGTGCCGTTCGTGAACGGGACGTTCGGCGCGCCGGCGCTGACCGTGCCCGAGCCGTTCACGTAGTAGCCGTTCGTCGCGTTGTTCGAGTTCCGCATCAGCATGTAGGCATATTCGTCGGTCCCGTTGAACCCGGTGGTCATCCCCAGGCCGACACCGCAGGCGTTGTTGGCCTTGTTCTGGGTGGTGATGTTCACCTGCGCGGCGATGCTGAAGTTCCCGGCCAGCTGGGTGGGCAAGGCGATGAATCCGTTGCTGACGGTCCCGTAGTAGTTGGGCGCGACGTACTTGAACGCGTTGCCCGACGCCCCGAACGTGCTCGACACGGAGATCGTGCCGCTGGCCAGGCTGG
>DATBHU010000664.1:0-4767 GCA_036557265.1 Polyangia bacterium | reverse complement strand
CGAACGCGTCGCCCGCCACGAAGCGCGCGCCCTCGGCCGCCAGCCGGTTGCGCTCGAAGTTCTGGCGCGCCGCCGCGATGGCGGGCGCGGCCGCGTCGACGGTGGTCGTGGCCCGCGCGCCGCCCGCCGCGGCGTAGACGGAGAAGCCGCCCGTGTAGCCGAACAGGTTGAGCACGCGCCGTCCGGGCGCCAGGCCGCGGACCCGGGCGCGGTTGTCGCGCTGGTCGAGGAACAGGCCGCCCTTCTGTCCGCGCATCAGGTCGACGCCGAAGCGGAGGCCGTTCTCGCGCACCTCGATCTCGGCCGCGGGGGCGGCGCCCAGCACGGCCGCCGCGCGCTCCCCGCCGTCGGCCTGGCCGTCCCCACGCGCGCGCCGCCGCTCGACGACGGTGTCCAGCGCCAGGCCCGCCGCGCCCGCCGCGTCGCGCAGCCGCGCCGGCAGGTCCCGGTAGAAGGCGCGCGCCCCCTCGCCGTCGTAGCGCAGGCTGGCAGCCCGGCCGTACAGATCGACGTGCACGCCGGGCAGCCGGTCGCCCTCGCCGTGGATCCAGCGGAACGCGTCGGTCTGGCCCCGGTCGATGAACGCCAGCCGCCGCGCCAGCGCCGCGGCGACGCGCTCGCCGACGATCGCGCCCGCGTCCGCGCCGCCGCCGTCCGCGATGATGCGGACCGCGATCGGTGAGCGGGCATCCCAGAAGCCGATGGCCAGCGTGCTCGCGTTTCGCGTCGTCACGCGGACGACGGCGCCGTCGGGCAGCCGCGGGGCGCCCGCCAGCGCGTCACGATAGATCCACGGGTGCCCGCCCCGGATGGCGCGCGCCAGGCGCTTGCGCAGCTCGACGCCGGGGAGGCGCGCGCTCCGGTTCACCTCGTCACTTGGGCGGGCGATCGGGGATCGGCTGATCGAGCGCGGCGACCGGACGCGCCAGCGTCGAGGCCCCCTTGGCGCAGGCGAGCACGCGCGCAACGCCGCCGCTGAACACGACGTCGACCTTGCCGGCGCCGGGAGAGCCGGAGACGACGCCGACGCCGAACGTCGGATGCGAGACGCGCTCGCCGGCGACGTAGCTGTCGCGCGCGGCGTAGGCGCGCGGCGGCTTGGCGGGATCGAACGGCGGCACCGACGGGGCCGCCTCGGCGCGCGCGCCGCGGCTTCCGCGCCGCGCCGAGCCGAACGTCGGCCGCCGCGGGCGAGCCGGCGAATCACTGTTCGCGTCCGCGTTCTCGTCGCGGTAGCGGTGGTGTCCGCCGCAGCGCTTGCACACCACCTTGGCGATGCGATCGCCCATCTTCGCCATCACGACGTGCCATACCTGGCCGCAACGGCCGCACATGGCTTCGATGTCCTGTCCTACTCCTGGCGTCGGCATTTTGTGCTCTGGTCCCCCTGGCTGCCCCCGCGCACGGCGCGCGAGTCGCAGCACCCTTTCTCGATCATAGTCGCATTCCGCGCCGGCGGCGCAGAGCGATCTAGACCTCGGCTGGATCTCTATATTCGCCGAAGACGTCGCGGAAGACGCGACAGATTTCACCCAAAGTTGCGTCCCGGCGCGCCGCCTCGACCACGGCGTCCATGACGTTGGCGTCCCCGGCGCACGCCTGACGCACGCCCTCCAGCCCCTCGCGCGCCCGCCCCGCGTCGCGTCTCGACCGCACCGCCCGCACGTGAGCGATCTGCGCCTGCTCCGGCGCCATGTCGATCTTCAGCGTCGGGATCGTGGCGCTCTCCGCCTCGACGTGCCGGTTGACGCCGACGATCGCTCTCTCGCCCGCGTCGATCTGCCGCTGGGCTCGATAGGCGGAGGCGGCGATCTCGCGCTGCGGCCAGCCGAGCTCGACCGCGCGGACGATACCGCCCATGTCGTCGATGGCTCGGATGAGGCGCTCCGCTTCGGCTTGCATGCGATCAGTCAACGCCTCGACGTAATAGCTGCCGCCGAAGGGATCCGCCACCGCCGTCAGCCCGGATTCGTCGGCGATGATCTGCTGCGTGCGCAGCGCGAGCGTCGCCGCGGCCTCGGTCGGCAGCGCGAAGGTCTCGTCGAAGCTGTTCGTGTGCAGCGACTGCGTGCCCCCCATCACCGCCGCCAGCGCCTGGAACGCCGTGCGCACCACGTTGTTGAGCGGCTGCTGCGCCACCAGCGACACGCCCGCGGTCTGCGCGTGGGCACGCAGCATCCAGGCGCGCGGCGTCCTGGCGCCGAAGCGATCGCGCATGATGTGCGCCCACATCCGCCGCGCCGCCCGCAGCTTCGCGATCTCCTCGAAGAAGTCGCTGTGGACGTCCCAGAAGAACGACAGCCGCGGCGCGAACACGTCCACGTCCAGCCCGGCTTCCCGGCCCAGCTCGACGTAACCGATGCCGTCGGCGAGCGTGAAGGCCAGCTCCTGGACCGCGGTCGCCCCCGCTTCGCGGATGTGGTAGCCGCTGATGCTGATGGTGTTCCACAACGGCAGGCGCGCCGTGCACGTCACCAGCATGTCGCGGATGATCCGCAGCGACGGCCGCACGCCGCAGATCCACTCCTTCTGCGCGATGAACTCCTTCAGCATGTCGTTCTGGATCGTCCCGCGCAGCCGCTCCGGCCCGATGCCGCGCCGCTCGGCGGCCACCACGTAGAACGCCAGCAGCACGACCGCGGGCGCGTTGATCGTCATCGACGTCGTCCCCTGGTCGAGCGGGATGTCGGCGAACAGCCGCTCGACGTCCGCGACCGACGCGACGGACACGCCCTCGCGGCCGACCTCGCCGCGCGCCAGCGAATCATCGGGATCGAATCCCATCAGCGTGGGCATATCGAACGCGGTCGAAAGACCGGTCTGCCCATGCGCGAGCAAGTAACGAAACCGGCGGTTGGTGTCCTCGGGTGTGCCGAATCCCGAGAACATCCGCATCGTCCACGGCTTGCCCCGGTACATCGTCGCGTGCGGCCCGCGCGTGAACGGAAACTCTCCCGGCGCGCCGAGCTGCGTCGTGGGATCCCAGCCCGGGCCCAGGTCGGCCTCGCTGTACACCGGCGCCAGCGGCAGCCCCGACAGCGTTTCGGGCGCCGCCCGATTTTCGGGCGTTACCCCAATGGTTTTGCGGCCTAAGGACATGAAAGGGCGGATGCCAGTTTACCCTTTCGCGGCCCCGCAAAGGGCGCCTGAAAATCGGTTTTGCAGGTAAAATGCCCCCACTTACGAAGCGCGGAGGTTCCCCTTATGTCACCGGTCAGCGGCGTCGTTAATCGCAAGGTCGCGCTGGGTGTCTGGCTGGCGTTCGGCCTGATCGCCTGCCAAGGGCCAGACGAGTATTTCCGTAACCCCGGAAGTGGACCGGGCGCGGGCGGCAACGGGGTCGGCGGCGCAATCGGCATCGGCGGCACGCTCGGCAGCGGCGGCAACGTCGGCAATGCCGGGACGGGCGGAAGCATCAGCGGCCTCGGCGGCATGTCTGGCTCGTCCGGAGCGGCGGGAACAGGCGGCGCGACGGGCGTGGCCGGCGCGGTCGGCGCGGGCGGCGTCACGGGGAACGGCGGGCGTGGCGGGACGACGGGCGCCGGCGGAACGGCGACGGGGAACGGCGGACGTGGCGGCACGACGGGCGCCGGAGGAACGGCGACGGGGAACGGCGGACGCGGCGGCGCGACCGGCGCGGGCGGGGCAACGGGGAACGGCGGGCGCGGCGGCACGACGGGCAATGGCGGGCGCGGCGGCGCGACGGGCGCCGGCGGCGCCGCGGGGGCGACGGGCACGGGTGGCCGTGGCGGGACGACGGGCAATGGCGGACGCGGGGGCGCGACGGGTGCGGGCGGCGCTGCGGGCGCGACCGGCGCGGGCGGCACCGGTCCGTGCGCGGGACTGTGCAGCCCGGCGACGAGCGTCGCGCCCAACACGATGCCCCCGCAGCTCGGGGCAGCGGCGACCTGTCACGAGATGGACGGCAGCATGGGGTCGGTGAATTGCGGCAACTTCGTCGATCCGCGAACGTTCACCGTGAACGGCACGACGGAGATCGCGTGCGACGGCCAGGGCCACAACCTGCCGGCGCCACGGAACGGCGGCTGGTGCTTCGAGGCGACCGCGGGCGACTACGCCTGGGCCTGGTTCGGCACGTTCAACGTCAAGTGACGGTCAGGTAGCGGATGGCGGCCTTTCCGTTGTGAAAGGCCAGCTTGAACTGCACGTCCTTGACGGGGATCTGCTTCATGATCTGCGCCCGCTTCTCGCGCAGCGTGGCGACGAAGTGATTGGCGTCGAGGTCGTGGACCGATTCGCCGGTCGTCTTCCGTAACTTCACGAACTCGGCGAACAGGTTCCGGTACTGTTCGGCGCGCGGGTCCGCGTCCAGCTTCGGCGCGGGCGGCGCCGGCAGCCCCAGCCCGCGCGGCGGCAGCGACACCGAGCCTGTGCGGATGAGCGACGTATCGATCCGCCCCGAGCGACCGATGCCTTCGATCGGAACCGGCACGGCTTCCTCCGGCACCGTCGTCAGCCCCGCCACGGGTGTGGCCTTCGCCGCGCCCCGGGCCGGCGTCGGCAGGCGCGCCTCCGGGTAGGCGGCCTTCGCGCCGGGCGGCGGCGTCGGCGGGCGCGCCTCCGCGTAGGCGGCCTTCGCGCCGAGCGGCGGCGTCGGCGCGCGCGGCGGGGGCGGCTCGACGGGCGTGGCCCTGGCGGGGCGCGTGCCGGGCGCAGGCGTCGTGCTGCGGGCGAGCAGCGGTGGGCGCAGCGGCGGCGCGGGCGGCGCGACAGCGCGCGCCGCTTGGGCCGGCGCCGTCGGCCGCG
>DATBHU010000663.1:0-20945 GCA_036557265.1 Polyangia bacterium | reverse complement strand
CGGTGGACCTTCGGCGGGCACCGGCGGCACCACGACGGGCGGCGGCGGCCGCGGGGGTTCGACGTCCGGCAGCGCCGGTACGGGTGGGTCCGCGGGCGGCGCAGCCGGACGCGGCGGCACCACCGGCACCGGCGGCCGCGGGGGCTCCGCGGGCGGCGCGACGGCGGGCACGACCGGCACCGGCGGCACGACCGGCACCGCGGGCAACACCGGCGCCGGCGGCGGCGTGATCTGGCCGAACGACACGTCGAGCGCGAACTCCGACGACTGGCTGGTGCAGAACCACGATCGGATCTCGCAGCTGCGGCCGCGCGTGCTGGCGATGGACATCGGCAACACCTCGAACGCGAGCACGCTGATCCAGCGTCACATCGACGGCCTCGCGAACGCGACCAGCTTCCACAAGTACTCCAACACGAGCGCGCAGCCGATGGTCGTCTACCAGCTGGTGAAGGTCGTGAACGGCGGCAGCGGGCCCAACTACTCGACCTGGAACTCGCAGGCGTTCGCCGACTCGAACATCCAGATCAAGGATCCCAAGGATCCGACCGGCCCGAACCTGACGCTCTGCCAGCTGTTCGAGAAGGGCGTCATCAACGAGGTCTGGTGCATGGCGACGCAGAACCAGACCAAGTGCGGCGAGACGCAGGAGACCAAGGTCCCGTACACCAACGCCGATCCGCCCGTGAAGACCGGCGGCAAACCGGTCAGCGCATCGAACGGTGACAACATCACCAGCCTCGGCTGCAAGGTGTCGACGCGCATCATCGACTTCAACACCTCGCGCGGCGTCGGCTGTCACCAGCACGCGATGGGTCACGGCTGGGAGCGCTACATGGACGCGAACGCGCTGCCGATCCTGAAGAAGCAGGCCGGGCGCTTCCTCAACTGGGACCTCAACACGCGCGTCGGCGCGCCGTTCTCGAACTTCTACAGCGCCTGCAGCAGCAACGGCTCGCAGCTGACCGACTGCATGATCTGGGACTCGCAGATCGCCATGCACTCGGGCCCGAGCGCGGCGAAGAGCTTCACCATCACGGACATGTCCGGCGGCTGCGGCAACGCCCACTTCTACCCGAACACCACCGGCACGTATTCGTACGACGCGAACACGCCCGACCCGATGGTGCAGTCGTCGTGCGAGCACTACGGCATGCACGACGGCACCGGCGGCAAGGACACGACCACGCCGTTCACGAACAAGATGACCGACGACCTCGCGAAGGCGCAGCAAACCGGCCCGTGCACGGCGGGATCGCCGTACTGCTCGACGGACGACGACTGCGGCGGCCACGGGACGTCGTACCTGTACCAGAGCTTCCCCAGCTACGGCACCACGGCCAAGAACGACGACATGACCGCCATGCACAACTGGTGGGTGTATTTGTTCTACTAGGCCGTGACGAAGGGCGGCCGGAACGTCGGCGGCGGCGTTCCGGCATTAGAATGACCGCGTGCTCCGGACACTCGCCGCGCTCGCTCTCCTCGCCGCTGCCTGTTCCAGCACCGGCGCGGCCCGGATGGACGCCGGCTCGGACCTCGCCATCGAGATCCCGCCCGGCGACTTCGGCGTCTTGTTGTTCTCGCGGACGACCGGCTATCGGCACGATTCGATCCCCACGGCCATCGCCGCCCTGACCGAGCTCGGCCCGGCGAACGGCTACGTCGCCGCGTCGACCGAAGATCCGGCCGCTTTCACCGCCGACAACCTGGCGCACTTCCGCGTCGTCGTCTTCCTGATGACGACGGGCGAACCGCTCGACGCCGCCGGCGAGGCGGCGTTCGAGGCCTGGATCAACGCGGGCGGCAACTGGGTCGGCGTCCACTCCGCCGCCGACACCGGATACGACTGGCCGTTCTACGGCGCGCTGCTCGGCGCCTACTTCAAGCAGCACCCCGCCATCCAGCAAGCCACCGTCGACATCGAGGTCGCGGACCATCCCGCCACCGCCGGCCTGCCGTCGCCGTGGGTGCGCACCGACGAATGGTACGACTTCCAGACCAACCCGCGCGACGTCGCCACGGTGCTGGTGACGATCGACGAATCGACGTACGCGGGCGGCACGATGGGCGCCGACCATCCGCTGGTCTGGGCGCACGCGACCACGGGCGGCGGGCGCGCGATCTACACCGAGATGGGACACACGATCGAGAGCTGGGCCGACCCGCTTTACCGGCAGCACGTCGTCGGCGCGATCCGCTGGGCCTCCGGGCTCTGACGGCCTGGTCCAGCCCGGTGCGCCCCAGCCGCGTCCCCCCGTGGGCGTGGAAGAGACAGAGAGACGCTCTGCCGCGGCGATCCGCGTGTGAGCCGCTGGCACGTAGCAAACGTCACGGGCCCGGCAGGTGTCCGGCTTGGTGAGACCCGTGCGAAATCCAGACACAGCCTGTCTAGCCCCTGACACGACGCAGGCCGCGCGCGGACAGGCACAGCTGGTGTGCGCCTGGTCCTGCCTTTGCACCTCCACTTCGTCCTGGACGACGAAACCGACGCGAGAGGCCAGGCGATGAGGCACAAGACATCACACCTTCGTGGCATCCGGGCGGCGCTGACGGCGGCCGGCTCGACCATCCATCCGGCGCTCACCCCGGGCTCGGCCCTCTGGTTCTGGGCCCTGGCCGCCGCCGTGGTGTTCGCGGCGTTCGGCTGGCGCACGCCCGAGGTGCGGTCGTGACGCCGATCCTCGACCTGCGCGACGAGGCACGCCGCACGCCGGTCGCGCTCGACGCCGCGCTGAAGATGGACGACGAATCGCGGCGCGCGGCGATCGCCGAATGGACGGACCGGATGGTGGACGAGCAGTCGGCGTCGCGCGTGTTCGCGGGCCTGCTGCCGCAGATGATGCGCGTCGGCGTCGACGCGCAATTTCAGGCCGCCGCCGCCGATGCGGTGGTCGACGAGCTCCGCCACGCGCGCCTGTGCGCGGCGGTGGTGCAGGCGCTGGGCGGCGACGCCCGCGCGCCGATGATCGAGATCGACGACGTCCCCCGCCAGGCCGCGAGCAGCGCCCTCGAAGGCCTGCTGCGCGACGTCCTGGACATCTCGTGCCTGGGAGAAACAGCCGACGTCGCGGTGCTGGAGCATCGGTACCGCCACGCCCGCGAGTCGACCTTCCGGCGCGTCATCGCCGAGATCCTCGACGACGAGGTCGGCCATTCGCGGCTCGGCTGGCGGCTGCTGCGGCATCTGGAGCCGCGCATCGACGCGCGCACGCGCGAGCGCCTGGGCGCCTATCTCGTCCCGGCCTTCGCGCGGCTGCTCGAGCGCCACGGGACGACGCGCAAGCACGCCGTCGACGACCGCGCGCTGCTCATCGAGGTGATCAACGAGGTGATCGTGCCGCGGCTCGAGGCGTTCGAGCTTCCCGCGCGGCCCGCCCTCGAGGCCGCGCGCGCGGCGGCAGACCTCGACGAGCCGACCATCTGGGCCGCCACCGACTGACGCCAGCCCCGGGTCGGCGTCGGACGCTACGATCTATGAATTGCGTGCCCCGCGCCCGACGATCCGGAGGCAGGCACGCCCGTCCGCCAGGTCGCGTCAGCCGCCTGTAAGGTGACCTCCCACCAGCGGAATGCGGACGGCGCGGGCGCGACCGGCCCGGCCGGAATTCGTCCGATCGGTGCGTGAGTGAGGCTCCTGCGCGCGGCCCGTCACGCGGCGACCCTTGTTCGCCCCCCCGCATCCCTTCTATGATCCAACGCGTGATGGATGGGGCCCGCGCCAGGTTCTGGGCCGGTCTCGGCGGCGTGCGGCGCACGGATCTATCCCGGCTGCCCGGATGGGAGGCGCGCCTCGACGCCGCGCTCGACGAACCGCCGCGCACCTGGCGCGCGACCTGGCTGGCGCGCGAGGCGTTCGCCGGAGAGCTGGCGTCGCGGCTGAACGACGACGACGAAGAAGATGCCGCGCGCTGGTGGGATCATCTGCGCGCGAGCGATCTGTATCTGGCCTGCGCCTGCGCGCGCGGCGTCGGCGGCGCGCTGGAACGGTTCGAGCAACTCTACGGCGCGGAGGTCGCGCGCACCGCCCAGCGCTTCGAGCGGGCCGGGCTTCCCGCGGACGATCTGATCCAGCTCCTGCGCGCGAAGCTGTTCACCGTTCCGGGGGGCAGCGCCGATCCCGCGCGCGCGCGGGAAGGCCGGCCGCGCATCGCCATGTACACGGGACAGGGCTTCTTGCAGAACTGGCTGCGCGTCACGACGACGCGGACGTTCATCGACTGCTGCCGCTGTCACACCGAGGCGCCCGAGGTGCCGATCCGCAACGAGCTGGTCGCGGTGCTACCCGAGCCGAAGGGCGATCCCGAGCTGGCCCTGCTCAAGCGCGAGCACGTCACGCACTTCAAGGCGTCGTTCGCCGAGGCGGTCGCGGCGCTGGACAGCGCGGACCGGCTGCTGCTCAAGCAGCACCTCGTCGAGCGGCTGACGATCGATCAGCTGGGCGCCCTCTACCACCTGCACCGTGCGTCCGCGGCGCGGCGGATCGCCAAGGCGCGCGACGCGCTGCTGGTCGCGACGCGCATCGCGCTGGCGCGGCGCCTCGGCCTGCCGCCCGAGCGGCTGGCCAGCGTCCTCGAGCTCGTCGCCAGTCGGCTGGAAGCGAGCATCGAGCGGCTGCTGGCATGACCTCGGGCGCGTCGTCGAAGTCCACGCTGGCGCGGGCCCCGGGCTGCCCGCCCGACAAGACGTTCACGCGCCTGCTCGAAGGCACGCTGTCCGACGCCGAGCTGCAGGCGCTGCAGGCGCACGGCGACGGCTGCCCCGCCTGCGGCCGCACCCTGTCCGAGCTGGCGCGGACGATGGCGCCCGGCCACGGCGACTGGCTGGGCGAGCGGTATCAGCTGCTCGAGCCGCTCGGCATCGGCGGCATGGGCGTCGTCTACACGGCGTTCGACACCAAGCTGCAGCGCAAGGTGGCGGTCAAGCGCTTGCGCGAGCTGGCCGCGGCGGCGTCGGCCGAGCGGCGCCGCGCGCGCTTCCTGCGCGAGGCGCAGCTGCTGGCGTCGCTGTCGCACCCGAACGTGCTGACCGTGCACGACGTCGGCGGCGTCGATCCCGAGCTCTACGTCGTGATGGAGCTGGTCGACGGCTGGCCGATGTCGCGCTGGATCTCGGAGGCCGTGCCGCGCCCTGACTGGCGGCGGATCCTCGACCTCTACGTGCAGGTCGGGCGCGGTCTGTCGGCGGCGCACCAGCTGGGCGTCGTCCACCGCGACGTCAAGCCGGAGAACATCCTGGTGGCGCGCAGCGGCCGCGTGTTGATCGGCGACTTCGGCCTGGCCGGCCTGGCCGAAGCGAGCGAGATGTCCGCCGAGACGCCGGCCGTCCCCGGCGGCGGCCTCACCCAGACCGGATCCGTGCTGGGGACGCCCGCGTACATGGCGCCCGAACAGCACGACGGGCGGCCGGCGGACGTGCTGTCCGATCAGTTCTCGTTCTGCGTGTCGCTGTACGAATCGCTGCACGGGCGGCGGCCGTTCTCGGGGCAGACGGCGGGCGAGCTGGCGACGTCGATCCGTTCGGCCCGCCCCGCCGCGGGCGGCGACGGGGTACCGCGCGCGGTCGATCGCGCGGTGGCGCGGGGGCTCACCGCCGATCCGGCGCGGCGCTACCCGACCATGGACGCGCTGCTGGCGGCGCTGGGCGGCGCGCGCGATCAGCGCCCGTTCAAACCGGTGCTGATCGCCGGCGCGATCGGGGTGGTGCTGGCGGCGACGTCGACGGCGGCGATCATGGAGATTCGCCGGCAACCGCCGCTGACGGCCGTCGCCTTCGACCCCGCGCCCGCGCCGGTCATGCACGCCGAGGCGATGGTGACGCCGCCGCTGCCGGGCCTGGGCCCTGCTCCCGCCGGACCACGCAGCAAGCGTGATCGCAAGCAGGCGGTCGAGGCGCGGGCGCGCGCGCTGGCGTGGGCCCAGAAGCACCCGGAGATCGACGCGCGGCTGTTGCTCGACTTCGCCGACGGCGCGTACGCCGATCGCGAGGGCGGCAACTGCCTCAAGTTCCTCAACCAGATGCCGGTCGACGCGTGGCCGGCTGCGCTCGCCGACCGGGCCCTGCGCCGGCGCGCGACGTGCGAGATGCTGCGCGGTCGATGCGTCACCGGACGCCGGCTGCTGGAACCGCTGGACGGCCCGAGCGGCGCGCGCAGCACGCTGCTCGCGAACTGCCCGGTCGACGCGCTGCCGTCGGTCGAGAATCGCATCCTGGCGATCGGGGCGCAGGCGGACGAAGCGCGCTACGCGGGCAACAAGCGGTCACGGCGCGACGAGCTGAAACAGTCATTGCTGCGCCAGACCGCCGCGCCCGAGATCGCGTCCTGCTTCCGCAGCCGCAACCGATCGCACGCCTGCGGGCGGAAGCTGGCCGCGCTGGCGCGCGCGTACCAGGTGCTGGCCGAATCGTATCTTGTGGGGCACGACTGCGCCGACGGCGCGGCCCTGGATGTCATGCGCAGCCAGATACGCTTCCAGTCGTTTGGCCCCGACGGGGGCGATCCCGCGCTGCGCTGCCGCGCCGAGCGCGTGTTCGCGGCGTACCGAGCGTGCGCCGACACCGGCGAGGCGGCCGAGCGCCGCTGCCTCGCGCGCGTGCAGGCCGCCAAGCGCGACGGCCTGCCCGTGCTCCCCGAGCTGCCCGCGAGCCGCTGACTCGGGGAAGAGGGCCCCTCTCCCTGCTTCGCGGGGAGAGGGGATCTGAGCTGCTCCCGCGTCCCTCGCCGCTTGCGGGAGAGAATCTGAGTCTCCTCTGCTCTCCCTCTCCCGCTTGCGGGAGAGGGTCGGGGTGAGGGCGAGCCTTGCGAGACGCTGACGCTCAATCGACCGTCGCCAGCGACGCCGGCGCGATGGCCGTCGGCACGTAGCCAGCCTCCGGCTTCACCTCGGACGAGAGCGGATACTCGACGGGCTGCAGCTGATTGAGCTCCTGCTCGCACAGCCGCGACCACTGGTTGTACCAGGACTCGTGGGTGGCGGCGGTCAGGCAGGCCGAGAACCCCTCGACCGCCTTCACCTCCACCTTCTCCGCCTTGTCCTCCAGCGCCTCGCAGTAGAGGTCGCGCGGCCGGTTCCCCCACGCGTCGACCTCCGGCAGGTCCTTGGGGATCTCCGCCGTGAAGAGCTGCCCCGCGAAGTCCTGGTGCAGCTGGCCGACGCGCGCCGCCGCCGCGATGGTCCACTGCGCCTGCCGCAGCTTGAACACCTCGAGGTAGCGCGCGCGCGTCTTCTCGAGCAGCCGCGACTTCTCATCGAGGTAGGCGCCGAACCGCTTCTTCGAATCGGCCTGCTTCTTCGCCACCGCCGCCCGCCGCTGCGGATTGGACACCCGGGTCGGGTCGGAGAAGTCCAGGTTCTGCGGAAACTTCAGGCGCAGCAGGTCCTCGTAGTCTCGCTCGGCCAGGTAGAACGCCGCCCCCGCCGCCGCGTAGGCGGCCGCCGCCCGCCGCGTCTCGGCGTCGCGCCCCGTGATCGGGTTCTTGCCGTCGCCCGCCTGCCACAGATCGATCGCCGCGCGGAATTGCTCCTCGGCGGCGGCCACCTGTGGCCGGTTGCGATCGTAGAGCACGATCTTCGACTTCGTGGCGCCGCCGCACTGGGTGCGCTTGCCGCGTCCCAGCTTGCGGTTGGCTGCCTCGATCACCTGGCGGCTGCGCGTCGACGTCAACCGCTCGACGCGCAGGCAGGCGCCGTCCGCGGACGGGTGCGGGCACGAGGCCGTCCACGCCAGCTCGCCCAGCCGGAAGTGCGCCTGCACCTCGCGGTCGAGACCGCCGCGCTTCGCCCACCTGTCGAGGTAGCCGCGCAGGTGCGCGCGCAGCTCCTCGGTCTTGTTTTCCGCCTCCAGCACCTCGCCCTTCTGGAAGAAGACGCCGGCCGCGTCCTGGGGCGTCCGGCCGCCGTAGAACTGCACGTAGGCGTCCATGTCGGCCAGCGCCTCGCGCGCCTGCTGCAGCCCCTCGCGGAAGATCGACGCGTTGCCGAGCGCGGTCGGCGCCTCGGCCTCGCCCGGATAGCGCTTGGCGAAGGTCTCGTACTGAATCGCGGCGCGCTCGTAGAAGGCGAGCTGCTGATAGCCGGCCCCGATGCGGTAGAGCGCGCGCCGCGCCAGCGCGTCCTGCGGGTGCGCCTTCATCAGCGCGTCCCACGCCTTGACCGCCTGGCCGACCAGGTGCGCGTTCTGAAAGCACTGGGCCGCGTTCCAGAGGCGCTCGGCGTGCTTCGCGTGAGTCGGCAGCGCATCGGCGGCGGCCAGGAACGACCGCCCGCACTCCTTGGGGTCGCCGCGCTTCTCGCTGTCGCGGCCTTCGCGATCGTAGCCGTCGCTGAGCAGCGAGATCAGCTGGTTCGTGAAGCCCTCGTCGCGCGCCAGCTCGGGCATGTCGAGGAACTTGCGCGTCCACGCCAGCACCTCTTTCGTCTTGCACTCCATGTTCAGCGCGTCGAGGAACAGGTTGGCGGAGAACACCGCCAGCTCGTGCTTCGGGAAGCGCTGGACGACGTCGAGGAACAGCGGCTCGGCGCGGTCGAACCGGTTGTGGTCGTAGAGGATGTACGCCTCGCGGTAGATCATCACCGGGAGCTCGGGGGCGTCGGGGGCGATCTTCGCGTAGGTGTGAAAAGCGGCGATCATCTTCAGCTGGCTGTCGGGGATCGTCTCGGGCGCGAGCTTCGCGCATTGCAGACCGGCCGCGAGGCGCCGCCGGCCGCCGTCGATCTCCTGCTGCCGGGCCTCGTCGGCGACCAGGTTGGCGTTCTTCCAGGCCAGCACCGCCGCGTACGCCGCCTCGCGCGCGTACCTTCCGGCCGGCTGCGCCTCGACGACTGCGGTGTACTGCTCGGCGGCGTCCTTCCAGCGCCGCAGCACCCACAGGAGCTCGCCCAGGTAGAAGCGCATCTCGTAGGCCTGCTTGTCGTCGGCAAAATGGGCGTCGGCCAGGAACAGACGGTAGCCGTGCTCGGCCGCCTCGTAGGTCGCCTTGTCCTGCGTCTTCTGCGCCTCGCGGTGCCAGATCAGCGCCAGCTCGCGCGCGGCGTCGTGGAACGCGTCCCGGCACGCCGCCGCCTGCTCCGCCTTCGGGGGGCGCGCGCGGTCGTACACCAGGCCGAGCCGCTCCAGCTCCTGCGTCACCAGCCCCTTGTCGTAGGCCGGCAGCGACAGCGCGTTGCGCAGCACCTTGCTCTGCCACTCGCAGACGCGCGGGCTCGTCATGTTGTCGGCGATGATCTGCTTGTAGACGCGCGTCGAATCGGCCGGCTTGCCGTCCTCCCAGTAGCGCTCGGCGAGCAGCTCCATCATCTTGGGCGC
The DNA here is from genome assembly GCA_036557265.1 of Polyangia bacterium. Classification (GTDB taxonomy): domain Bacteria; phylum Myxococcota_A; class Polyangia; order Fen-1088; family Fen-1088; genus JADGRB01. Next base: position 11,639 of record DATBHU010000663.1, on the reverse strand, counting down.
GTAGTCGCCGCCCACCCGGGCAAAGAAGACGCGCGCCTTGTCGGGGCCGCCCACCTGCGCGTACGCCTTGACGATGTCCTTCTTCGCCTCCTTGGCCAGCACGTCGAGCTGCGCGCGCTCGCCCGGCGCCTTCCCCTGCGTCAGGCGCACCACGCCGACGAAGGTCTCGAGCGCGGTCCTGTGATCGCCGAGGTTGATGTAGCACCAGCCCTTCTTGTAGGCGGCGTAGGGGTAGACGCTCGACTTCGGGAACTGCTCGACCTTCTCGTAGAAGCGCAGCGCGGCGTCCATCTCGCCGCTCTCGAACGCGTGCTCGGCGAACGCCAGGTACGCGTCCGGAATGTACTTCGAGGTCGGATAATCCTTGATCAGCCGGTGGAAGTATTCGCGCGCCTGGTCGTCCTTCTTCGCGCTGGTCAGCAGCGCCGCCAGGCGGAACAGCACCTCGTCCATGCGCTCGTACTTCGGGTACCTGGTCGCGCCGATGTACGCCTTGACCGCCTCGAGCAGCCACTTCTGCTCGGCGCGTTCGTCTTCCTTCTGCTCGGCTTGCAACGGTCCGCGCCGCGCGGGCGGCAGCTCGAAGATCTTCTGATCGAGGGCGCGCGCCCGTGAGAAGAAGTAGCGCTGCTTCTCGGCGTAGAGCTCGCCCGCGCGGAAGTAGAAGTCTGGCTTCTGGGGGTCGTCCTCTCGCGTGATCTCGATGAGCGAGCGCATCTTCGTGATGAGCGCGTCGGTGATCCGCTTCATCCCTTCCTTGCGGGCGGTCAGGAACGTCTCGAGCGCGATCGGTCGGGCCTTCTCCTTGACGCCGGACGCCAGCGTCTCGGGCCTGGTGAAGCGGCGCTCCACCTCCTTGACCTCGACGGTCGTCCGCTTGACGTTCTTTCGCTCCACCGCCGGCCCCGACGGCGGCGGCGACGCCGGCTGCGCGCCCGCCGGCGGCGCGGGCCAGAGCAAGCCGGCGAACACGAGCGACACGAGCAACCCGAGACAGACCTGTGGCGTACGGGCGGTGATCATGACGAGAGCCCTCCCCGCCGTTCCCGTCCTCGCTGGGACGTGTGTGACGGCGCCCTTGATCGGACGAATTTTCTCAAGCCCGGTCGCGTGTCGGCCCGTCCCTACAGCCGTTCGACACCCCGCAAGCCCAGCCGCGCGCCGCCCGACGAAAAACGTTTGCGCCGGCGACGCCAACCTGATCGGCAAACGTTTCGGCGCGACGCCGCGCGCCGGCCGCAAACGTTGCCCGGCGCGATGCGATCATTTCAGTTTGTTGCGACGATTGTTTGCCTGATTTGCGCGTTGTTTGCGATCGCTTATAAACGATCGCGCAAACGTTGCCGTTCGTTTGCGCTTTTTCTCAGACATTCCTTGCCGCCGAGCGCGGCCCGACCTTAGAGTTTCGACGCGTTCATCGCTCGTTCCCCCGCGCGAGCTGGACGCACAAACCAACAGAAGGGAATCACCATGAACACCAAGGCGAGCATGACAATGCTTGTCCTCGCGAGTTCGTTCATTGCGGGGACAACGATTGGCGCGGCTGGTTGCAGCGACGTCCAGGAAGATGACATCTTCACGGAGCAGAGCGCGGCGCTGGGCGACCGACTACCGGGAACCAGCACCAACGACACGAACTTCGCCGCCTTCAAGGCGAACTTCGCGGCAGAGGAGGAGCTCGACGAGGGCCTGGGGCCGATCTTCAACGCCGAGGGCTGCGCCGTCTGTCACGACGCGGGCGCCATCGGCGGCGCCTCCGCCACCCGCATCGAGCGGCGCTATGGCCGCTTCGTGAACGGCGTGTTCGACCCCCTCGGAAACCGGGGAGGATCGCTGCGGCAGCTGTTCACCGTGGGCCCGTTCACCGGTCTGAACGGCCAGGCTTGCAACCCGCCGCTCGAGGTCGAACCGCCGGAGGCGACGGTGCACAACGTCGGCCGCCTGACCACGCCGCTGTTCGGCCTCGGCCTGGTCGACTCGATGCCGGACTCGTTCTTCACCGGCATGGCGGCGAGCGAGCCGGCCGCCACGCGCGGCATCGCCAACATCGTGGCGACCGTGCTGCCCAACGACCGCGACGCCGGCCAGAGCATCGGCGGCATGCGGGTCGGCCGCTTCGGCTGGAAGGCGGGCGTCCCCAACCTGCTGCAGTTCGCCGCCGACGCCTACCTGAACGAGATGGGCATCAGCACGCAGAGCTGCTTCAGGGGCGTGTCGGTGACGGCGTTCGCGACCGAGTCGGCGCCCAACGGCATCCCGCAGCCGCCCGGCTGCGACGACCTGGCGCCGCCCCCACCTCCCGGCGTCCCCGCGGGGACCGACGACGCGGTCGGCAGCTGCGCCGGCGGCATCACCCTCATCCAGAAGGACATCGACAACTTCAAGCGGTTCATGACCAACCTCGCGCCGCCACCGCGCGATCTGTCCAACTCGGGCGCGATCGCGCGCGGCACGCCGCTCTACGACTCGATCGGCTGCGCGAACTGCCACACCCGGCGCGTCTTCACCACGCCCAGCCCGGCGCCCAACGGCGTCCCGAGCAACACCAACTTCCAACCGTTCTCCGACTTCCTGGTCCACGACATGGGGACGCTGGGCGACATGATCGGCAACGCCGGCGACAGCGTGGCGGTCACGCGCCGCATGCGCACCGCGCCGCTGTGGGGCCTCCGCTTCCGGCCGCTCCTGCTGCATGACGGCCGCTGCGGCGACGTCGCCTGCGCCGTCCGCGCCCACGACGGCCAGGGCGCGACCGCGCGCGACGCGTTCAACAGGTTGACGGCGGCGCAGCAGACCGACGTCGTCACCTTCGTCCGCTCGATGTAACGGAGGGAGCGACGCGAGCCCGGCACGGGGGGAGACTTCTCCTCCTCCCTCCGTGCCGGCCGCGCTTCTTCGTTCGCGCGTCCCGGCGTCCCGGCGTCCCGCTTTCCCGGCGCTCTACTTGCGCTTGGCGGTCCGGGCCGGGCCGCTGCTCTCGCGCACGATCAGCTCGGCGGGCAGATCGACGCGCTCGGGTCCGGCCGACTCCGGGCTGTCGATCATCTGCATCAGCGCCCGGCAGGCCGCGTTGCCCAGCGCCTGCGACGGTTGCTTGGCGGTGGTCAGCCCGGGCCAGTAGAGCGCGCCCTCGGGCACGCCGTCGAACCCGACCACCGAGACCTCGTCGGGGACGCGCACGCCGCGCTGCAGGACCACGCGCAGGAACTCGATCGCCAGCGTGTCGTTGCCGCACATCACGGCCGTCGGGGCCGCCGCGCGCGGCTGCGCCAGCCACTCGTCGGCGTAGGCGGCCGCGCCGCGCCGCGGGAAGGTGTCGCCGAACTGCACGTGCGCCGGCTCGATCTCCAGCCCGCGCTCCGCCAGCGCCTCGCGCAGGCCGCCCAGGCGCTCGATCGCGTCGACCGACTTCTCGGGCCCGCCCAGGAAGGCGAAGCGCTGGTGGCCGAGCTCCATCAGGTGCTCGGTCAGCGTGCGCGCCGCCTGCCGGTTGCGCGCCACGAACACCGGCCCGGCAGAGAAGTTCTCGTCGGGCGCGATGAACACCATCGGGATCTGGGCCTCGCGCGCCTGGCTGACCAGGCTCTCCTCGTGGCGCGTGCAGCGCGCGAAGATCAGCCCGTCCACGCGCCGATCCGCGATCCAGCGCTCGATCGTCGACGCGTCGTAGCTGCCGCGCAGGTTCAGGCTGCCGAGCAGCGCGCTGACGGTCTTGTCCGCCAGCGCCTCCTCGATCCCCCCCAGCACCTGCGTGAACCACGAGCACTGGCTGGATTCCACCACGACGCCGATGCAGCCCTGCCGGCCCGTCTTGAGGTTGCGGGCGATCGGCGAGGGCGTGTAGTTCAGCTCGCGCGCCGCCTGCTCGACGCGCGCCCGCACCTCCGGGCTGGCGTAGCCGCCGTTCAGCACGCGCGACACGGTGCTGAACGCGACGTTCGCGCGCGCCGCGACCTCGATGATGGTGGACCTTCGTCTGGTCGCCTGCACGACGTGGAAGAGTGTCCCATAACACGCCGCGGGGCTCACGCCCCGGGTGGAAACGATTGCCGTCCATCAAGAAAACCGCCGCGGTAAGGAAGCTAACTAATTAGCCCTCTGGCCGGGCCGTCTGCCCCGCCGGGCCCGGCTGGGATACTATTTGCCGCATGGCATCCTCCTCCGCCGCGCGCGACGCCCCGACGCACGGGCGAGCTGAACCGGAGATGCACGCCTTCGCGGACGACGGCGTCTTCCCCAACAGCCGCCTGCCGGTGCTGATCTACCGCGGCGTGCTCGCGACCCCGGAGGCGGCCGCGTTCGAGCGGATGTTCGACGGGAACGGCTGGTCGCCGGCCTGGCGAAACGGCCTGTTCTCCGTGCACCACTACCACAGCACCGCGCACGAGGTGCTCGGGATCTACGGCGGGCGCGTGAACGCGCGCCTCGGCGGCCCCAAGGGGAAGCTGGTGACGCTGGTGGCGGGCGACGTGGTCGTCATCCCCGCCGGCATGGCCCACAAGAACGACGGCGCCAGCGCGGACTTCCGCGTCGTGGGCGCCTACCCCGCCGGCACCGCGCCCGACATGCAGTACGGCAAGCCGGGCGAGCGCCCCGGCACCGATCGCGACATCGCCCGCGTGGGGCTGCCCGCCGCCGATCCGGTGCGCGGCGCCGCCGGCGTGGTCTGGCGCAAGACGACCTGAACCGTCAGCCGAAGTCGCTGGGCAGGGCCAGCGCGTAGCGGATCGCGGCGTCGATCGTGTCGGACGGGAGCCCGCGCCAGAACACCTGCCACTCGGGCGTGCGCACGAAGCCGTCGCACTGCTTGATGTACCAGGTGCCGATCGGGTTCGCCGAGCGCGACCGCCAGAAGAAGCGCGGAAAATCGCGCGCCAGCATCGACCACAGCTCGCCGCCGATGCCTTCGCCCTGCGCCTGCCGCTCGACGGCGAACTTGGTCAGGTAGGGGGCGACGGGGCTGTCCTGCACGACCGCCACGCCCGAGTAGTTCTCCTCGAGGAAGATCCGCGCCAGCGGCTGCACGAAGAAGTCGCCGCGCACCGGCCGTTCGAAGGCGGACGCGAACAGCGCCTCGATGCGCGCCTGGTCGATGCCGTCCCAGGCGGCGTGGGCGTCGATGCGCGACCCGCGCCGGATCAGCGTGCCGGCGCCGTTGACCGTGAACAGCTCGCGCAGCAGCTGCAGCGGGTTGACGACCGTGACGCTGAGGCGCTGGGGCACCGACTCGACGATCAGCTTGGCCTGCCGGAGCAGCATCGCCTGCCCGCGCGACAGCGCGCCCGGCGCCAGCAGCCGTTGCGCGTCGGTGGCCAGGCTGACCACGGGCAGGATCGCGCCGCCGGTCGGCACCAGGCCGGGGCGCCGGCTCAGGAACAGAAGCTTGCGCGTCTCCAGCGCCGCCGCGAACGACGCCAGCTTGCCGAAGCGCTGCTCGGTGGTGAGATCCCTGGTCGCCTCGAGAGACACCAGCGGGATGGCGCCGCGCGCGACGATGGCGCGTATCGACGCGATGGTGGCCGGGCTGGCGGTCGGATCGGCGGTGGCGCGCGCGATCCCGCACGGTACGGCGTCCTCCAGCAGCCACTCCGACACGCGCGTCGCCTGCGCGTCGGCGTCCTTGGGCTCGAGCAGCCCGAGCACGACCACCGGCAGCAGGCCCAGGCCCGCCAGGATGCGCAGGTCGAAGTGCAGCGGATCGAGCGCCGTCTTCACGATCTGGGCGTTGGGCGCCAGCATCGCGAAGCTCTCCTTGCGCTGGGCGCGGTGCAGGCGCAGGTAGAGATCGATGTCGGCCTTGGCGCCGACGCTCTCCAGGAAGCGCTGGACGATCTCGGCTTCCATCACCGCAGCACGCGGGCGAACGCGTCGCGCGCGGCATGGAGCTCGGCGAGCTCGACGAACTCGTCGGCGCCGTGGGCCTGCGCGACGTCGCCGGGACCGAAAACCACCGCGTCGATGCCGCGCTCGGAGAGGCGCGATGCCTCGGTCCAGTAGGGAAGGTCGATCGCGTCGGCCAGGCGCGCCCCCAGCAGCGGCTCGAAGCCGGCCAGATCGCGGGGCTGCAGCGACGGGCTGACGATGGTCGTGGCCCAGGCGATCGGGTGCGGTGACGTCACGGCGCGCACGCGGCGCTCGGCCTCGGCCAGCAGGTCCTCCGCGCGGGCGCCCGGCGCCGGCCGCAGCGACAACGTCAGCGTGGCGCGCGTCGGCACGACGTTGAAGGCGATGCCGCCGTCGAGCGCGGCGACGTTCAGGTTGAGTCCCTTGAACCCGTCCGGCCCCTTGGCGCGGTATTCGATGCCCATGTCGTCGAGCGCGACGGCGGCGCGCGCCAGCACCGCGATCGGGTTCAACATCTCGTCGACGCGCGACGAATGCCCGCCCGTCGCTTCCAGCGTCACCGTCGCGGCGCCGATGCCGCGGTGGCGCACCCCCACCCGGCAGCTGGTCGGCTCGCAGACGATGGCGCGCTCCAGCCCGCGCGCGGCGTCGCTGTCGAGGAACGCGCGGATGCAGCTGCCGCCGTGCTCCTCGTCGCCCGAGAACAGCACGCCGACGGGCCGGGCGATCGGCCCCGCCGCCAGCGCCTCGAGGATGGCCGCGATCGCGCCCTTGATGTCGGAGGTGCCGAGGCCGTAGAGGCGATCGCCCCGCCGCACCAGCAGGTGGGGCGGCGACGTGTAGCCCTCGTTGGCCGGCACCGTGTCGACGTGGGCGTTCAGCAGCACGCGCGGCGTCTCGCCGCCGAAGCGGGCGTAGACGTAGGCGTGGTCGCCGACGTCCGCCTCCTCGACCGACGCGGCGCCCAGCGCGCGCAGCTCGGCGCCCAGCCGCCGCACCAGCGGCCGCTCGTCCCCGACGGGGTTCTGGGTGTCGAACGAGATCAGCTCGGCGAGGCGCTCGACGAGGCGATCGGGGGTTGCCATGGGCAGGGGTTATACAATGTCCGCGGTCCGTGTCGCCCGCCGTCGCCGCCCTCGCGTTCGTGCTCGCCCAGGCGCGCACCGTCAACCCGAACGTGCTGCCGGCGCGGCCCCACATCGTCGCCGCGCGCACCGCGCAGCCGCCGGTCATCGACGGTCGCCTGGACGACCCCGCCTGGGCGACCGCCCCGCCGTCGGACGCCTTCGTCCAGCACTTCCCCGACGAGGGCGCGCCGCCCACCGAGCGCACCACCATGCGCGTGCTCTACGACGACAAGAACCTCTACCTCGGCTTCGACTGCGAGCAGCTGAACGCGCCGATCGTCAAGCGCCTGGCGCGCCGCGATTCGCCCATCCCGTCCGACGGCGTCTGGATCGACATCGACAGCCGCCGCACCGGCGTGGGCGCGTTCCACTTCGGCGTCAACGCCGCCGGCATGCTGTCCGACGGCATCCACTTCGACGACACCAACTTCACCGGCGACTGGGACGCGGTCTGGGAGGCCAAGGTGGCCTACACCGACCGCGGTTACTCGATCGAGTTCCGCATCCCCCTCGCCGTGCTGCGCTTCTCGGCGGCGCCCGAGCAGGACTGGGGCTTCCAGGCGCGCCGCTTCATCGACGCGCGCCAGGAGACCGACGACTGGGCGTTCTTCCCGCGCAGCGCCGCCACCTACGTCCCGCTGTTCGGCCGCCTCGACGGTCTGCGCGATCTCGCGCCGGGCCACTCGTTCGAGCTGCGGCCGTTCGTGCTGGGGCGCGCCGGCTACCGCGCCGCCGACGCCGACACGACGCTGACGCACGGCTGGTCGGCCGCGGCGTCCGCGGGCCTCGACGCCAAAGCGCACGTGACCAACGAGCTGACGCTGGACCTGGCGCTGAACCCCGACTTCGGCCAGGTCGAGGCCGACACCGTCGTGCTGAACCTGTCGACCTACGAGACGTTCTTCCCGGAGAAGCGCCCGTTCTTCCTGGAGGGCATCGACGTCTTCGCGACGCCGCGGCCGCTGGTCTACACGCGGCGCATCGGCCGCCAGCCGGCGGCGCCGACGCTGATGACGGGCGAACAGCTGGTCGCGCAGCCCGAGCCGTCGCCGCTCTACGGCGCCGCCAAGCTGGTCGGGACGATCGGCACCCGCACCACCGTCGGCCTGCTGTCGGCGCTGACCGGCCCCAACGACGTCGACGTGAAGCAGGCTGACGGCACCTTCGCCCCGCGCCGGCTGGATCCGTGGACCGTGTTCAACATCGCGCGGATCAAGCGCAAGCTGGCGGCGAACGCCGAGGTCGGAATCCTCGCGACGGCGGCCAATCGCCTCGAGACGCCGCAGCCGGTGGGCGCCACCGGTTGCCCGGCCGACGCGACGGCGGCGCCCGGCCCCGACGGCCGCTGCACCAACGACGCATACGTCTTCAGCACGGACGGGCGCTGGCGTTCGGGCCTCGGCACCTACGCGGTCGCCTGGCAAGCGCTCGCCAGCACGATCCAGAACGGCCCCCAGCGCGACGAGCCCGACGGCAAGCCGATCCGTCCCGGGACGTTCGCCCCCGGCGCCTCGCTCTACGTCGGCAAGGACGGCGGCGCGCACTGGCTGTGGAACGCCTGGCAGCACCTGGCCGGGCGGACGCTGGAGTTCAACGACCTCGGCTACCTGGAACGCAAGAACGACTACCAGGCGTACCTGTCGCTGTCCTACCGGACCCTCGACCCGTGGCGGGCGACGCGCGAGACGTCGACCGCGCTGCAGGTCAACCTGCGCGAGACGCTGGACGGCCTGAACCTGTGGCGCGAGATCCGGCTCGCCGGGTCGGCGAACCTGACCAGCTTCTGGTCGCTCTACTTCAACGTCCACGGCCGCGGCGCCTACTTCGACGATCGCGAGACCGGCGACGGCACCGCGCTGGAGCGGGCCGCGAGCGCCGGCGTGTCGACGGAGATCTCCTCCGATCCACGGCTGCCGTTCACGGTCTGGCTGTCGTCCAGCTTCGACGTCAAGCGCGGCGACGGCGTCAATTTCGGCGTCAACGCCCAGCTCTCGCTGCGCGCGCTGTCGCGCCTCGAGCTCGCGCTGCTGCCGACGGGCGGCTACGAGAACGGCTCACCGCGCTACGTGTCGAAGACCGACACCACCTACACGTTCGGCACGCAGACGGCGGCCAGCGTCGGCGCCACGCTGCGCGCGGCGTTCACGTTCACGCCCGAGCTGTCGCTGCAGTGGTACACGCAGCTGTTTCTGGCCCGCGTCCACTACGATCCGCTGTTCACGGTCATGCAGGCCGCAGGCGGACGGGTGCACCTGACGGATCTGAAGCCGTACATGCCGAGCCCGGGGATGCAGCCGTCGATGCCCGACACCGAGAGCGCGACGTTGAACGTCAACGTCGTCCTGCGCTGGGAGTACCGCCTCGGCTCGACGCTGTTCGTCGTCTACACGCGCGCGCAGAACCCGGCCCTGGTGCCGTCGGCGAACGGCGCGTCGTTCGAGGTGCGCCCGCTGCTACAGGGCCGGGCCGCCGACAACGTCCTGATGCTGAAGCTCGCGTACTGGTTCGGCTGAGCACGCCGGCCGCGCGCGCGACGCAGCGCGGTTGGCGCGCAATTGTGGTCGCGCCACAGCGAAACCGCCCCACGCGTGGGCGGCGCGGCGCATTTCGCCTGGCAATCGCGGCAATCCGCGGCGCTGCGTGACCTGGCACCCGGGCTGCAATCCCTCCTCGCGTCGCAATCGCGACCAACCCAACCAAAACCGGAGGATTCACATGATTCGCAACACGATGATCGGCCTGTCGCTCTTCGCCCTCATGACCGGCTCGGCCCTGGCGGCGACGCCGGCCAGCAAGCACGTCAGCAAGCCCCGCACGGTCGCGGCGGCCCCGGCTGGCGACGCGGCCAAGGAGCCGGCGAAGGCCGACGCGCCCAAGACCGAGAAGAAAGAGAAGAAGGGCCACAAGACCACGAAGGGCGCGGACAAGGGCGGCGACGCGGCGAAGACCGAGATGAAGACCGCTCCCGAGACGACCAAGTAACTCGGTTCGACGCACGGAAAAAACAGCAACAGGACGAGGCCGGCGATCGCATCGCCGGCCTTCGTCTATTCAGCGCTTGCTCTCGGTTTCGGCGGCGCTCAGTGCAGCGCCGGCATCGTCGCCAGGTGATCCTTCAATCCCTGGCCGAACCCGGTCGGCGTGCCGTCGACGTTGGTGATCAGGGCCGGGAACGTCTTGCAGTCCTGCGCGTTCCACGCCCAGCCGAGGTAGCTGATGCCCTTGCTGTCGGCCCAGCTCATGTAGCCGTTGATGAAGCCGGTGGCGCAGTCCTGCTCGCCCATCTCGCCGGTCAACACCGGGACGTTCTGGGCCACCGTGGCCAGCGCGCCGTTCCAGCAGCTCGTGTCGTAACAGCTCGAGAGCGGCTGCTGGTAGACGTGGAACGCGGCCATCAGGTTGCCGGTCGGATCGCTCGGCTTGTGCGCCAGCCAGCCGTCCATCTTGTGCGCCCAGTCGACGCCGCCGGCGACGACGACCTGCTGCGCGCCCGTGCCGCGCACGGCGTTCAACATCTGCTGCATGCCGGCGACCTGCCCCTTCGAGACGCTGCACCCGTTCAGCCAGCAGCCCCACGGATCGCTGACCGGGCCGTTCCCGAAGCGATCGTTCGAGTCGAGGATCGGCTCGTTGAACAGGTCGAAGACCACCATCGGGTCGTTCTTGAAGGTCGTCGCCACCGACGTCCAGAAGTCGAGCGCGTGATCGGCGAAGGCCATGGTGACCAGCTGGTTGCCCCCCGAGCCGCCGGTGATGGTGGTGCTGCCCGGCGCCGACCAGTGCAGGTCCAGGACGACGTACAGGTTCTTCTGGTGCAGGCGCACGACGTAGTCGACGATCGCTGACTGGTACTCGTCGGCGCCCAGCAACGCGCCGTTGATCCCGAGCCAGCAGTGCTCGTTCAGCGGCAGGCGGACGGTGTTGATGTTCCAGGTCAGCATGGCGTTGATGCTGTTCGGACCGGTCGAACCGTCGAAGGCCTGCCCGCCCTGGGTGGGTGGCGAGCACATGTACTCGGAGCCCGAACGGTTGACGCCCAGCAGCCGCACGGTCGCGCCGCTCGCGTCCTTGAGAGTGTTGCCGTCGACGTGAAGCGCCTTCGCGGCCGGCAGCCCGGCGAACGGATCGTCACCGCCGCCGGTCCCCCCGCCGCCCACCATGCCGGTCCCGCCCTGCGAGGAACCGCCCGTCCCGGGGGAGCCGCCGCCCCCCTTCGCGCAGCCGACCACCGGCGCGAGCAGGACGACCAAAGCGAAGCAATGACGGCGACGGATATTACGCATGCGGCTCTCCTTAGAAGCGAGGTGCACCCAAAATCAAGACCTCCACAATACCGGAGGGCGGGGCGCGGGCAAAGCAGGGCTTTTTCGGCGCAAAATCGCTGCGATCTGCGAAGTTCGCGCGCGATCTGCGAAGTTTTCCGCGGCGAGCGCGTGCTAGCGTCCGGGCCTTGCGAAGCGCACGCCTGCTCGCCGCCTTCTTGCTGGTCGCCGCTTGCCAGTCCTGCGGCGGCGGAACCGGCTCGGGCGGTGACGGCGGCGCGGCGGCCGGCGGTGCCGCGGGCGCCGGGCACGGCGGCGCGACCGCCGGAACCGGCGGCAACGGCGCGGCGGGGGGCGGCGGCGGAACGACCGCGGGCAGCGGCGGCGCGACGGCAGGAACCGGCGG
>DATBHU010000662.1:0-4262 GCA_036557265.1 Polyangia bacterium | reverse complement strand
CTCCGACGCGCATCGTGTGACTCCTTCAGGCTTAGACAACCGAAAGAGATCACATTCCGATGCGCGTCGCTACTCCTACCCGATCGACTTCCCTTCACTTTTCGAGGGGAGCCGCCAGCCCTAACCCTCTCCCCGCTTCGCCGGGAGAGGGGATCAGATCGCGGGAGAGGAGATCAGAGACGAGTCGCGCTAGCTGGCGAGTCGCGCTAGCTGGCGAGTCGCGCTAGCTGGCGAGTCGCGCTAGCTGGCGAGTCGCGCTAGCTGGCGAGTCGCGCTAGCTGGCGTAGTGGCGGCGGGTCCATTCGGCCATGGCGATGCCGGCGGCGACGGTCACGGGGAAGGAATGGTTGATGCCGTACATCGGGATGCCGACGACCATGTCCGCGGCGCGCACGAGGTCGGCGGGCACGCCGGCGGTCTCGCTGCCGAACACCATGGTGCATTCGCCGGGCAGGTCGGCGTGCCACAGGTCGACGCGCGCGGCGTCCTTCTCGAAGACGATCAGCTTGCCGCCGCCCCCGCGCACGCGCGCGACCAGGGCCGCCTCGTCGGGGACGCAGACGATGTTCTCGTAGCGGTCCATGCCCATCGCCCCGCGCTCGTAGTAGCGCTCGCTGCCGACGAGCACGATCTCCCGCACCAGGAACGAATGCGCGACCCGGATGATCGCGCCGACGTTGAACGGGTTGCGGGCGCGCAGCACCGCGATGCTGAGCGGGCGGCGCAGCGCGCCCAGGCTCGCCCGGATCTCGTCGAGCGGCATCTCGAACGCCGGGACCTTCATGGCCCGAGGTTAGCCGAGATCGAGGTGCTGTCGGGCGGTTCGGGCGCCCCGACGAAGATGCGGCGCAGCGGCACCGGCACCAGCACCGCCACGAACACGACGACCATCACCCAGAACAGCAGCCGCCGGCTGGGCGGCAGCGGCTTGTCGTCGACCGGCGGGTGGTTGACCCCGCCGGACATGCGGCGCATCAACCCGAGCAGGAAGAACCACATCACCCACGGCGCCGCCCCGTTGAGCGCGATCAGCGCGCCCGGCCCGAGCCGCCAGGCGCTGCGCGCCTCCAGCTTCACCGAATGCAGCACCCAGAAGAACACCGCCGCGGCGCCGATCGGCAGCAGCTTGCGCAGGCGCTCCGCGAACCGGTTGTAGCCGTTGCCGAAGTAGGCGGACGCGATGTGCCCGCCGTCGAGCTGACCGACCGGCAACAGGTTGATCATCGTGATCAGCAGACCGACCCACGACGCGAAGGCGATCGGGTGCAGGCGCACGTCGCTCACCCCGTCGGGCAGCCAGGCGCCCTTCACCATCCACTTCAGCAGGGCGTACAGCAGCGAATTGCCTTCCTGGATCCCGCTCGCCAGCGGCCCGACGGTCGACAGCTTGAGGCCGTAGATCAGCAGGGGAATGGCGACCGCCAGCCCCGCCAGCGGTCCCGCCGCCCCGACGTCGATCAGCTGCTTGCGATCGGTGGTCGACGACCGCATGCCGATGACCGCGCCCAGCGTGCCGAACCCGAGACCGGGCGGCAGCGGAATGAAGTACGGCAGCGACGCCGGCACGCCGTGCCACCGCGCGACGAGGTAGTGCCCGAGCTCGTGGCACAGCAGGATCAGCATCAGCGGCACGGAGTACAGCAGCCCGTCCGAGATCGGGGCGATGCGGTCGAAGTCGTGCTCGTGCAGCGCGCCCGTCGCGGTCGTGGTCAGGAACGTCGCCAGGAACAGCGCCGCGTGCAGCAGCGGCCGCGGCCGGGGCGGCGCCGCGTCGTCGGGCCCGGCGTCGTCGTCGCCGTCGGCGTCGCTCCGGCGGCCCATGCCGGCTCCGCCCGCGCTCACGGCTCCTCCGATTTCGCGCGCCGGCCCGCCTCTCGGAACGTCTTGCGCCGCGGCAGCGCGTCTTCCGGCAGCGCCTCGGCCAGCTTCTCGAACAGCCCCTTCGCCTCGTCGGTCAGGGTGGCGGGCGTCTCGATGCTGACGCGCACGTGCGCGTCGCCGCGCGCGCCCGCAGCGCGCGGGAAACCCTTGCCGCGCAGCCGGAACTGCGACCCGGCCTGCGTCGCCGGCGGCACCCGCATGAGCACCCGCCCGTCCAGCACCGGCACGTCGATCTCCGCGCCCAGCGCCGCCTCGACCGGCGACAGCGGCACGTCGATCATCAGGACGTCGCCTTCCCGCGACGCCTCGCGCGCGAAGAACGGGTGGGGGCGCACGCGCACGATGACGTGGAGGTCGCCGGGCGGGCCGCCCCGCCGCCCGGGCCCCCCCTCGCGCGGCACCCGCTGCGTCGACCCGCCCGTCGACCCCGACGGGATGCGCACCGTGTAGTGCCGCTCGCGATCGACGAGGCCGGCCCCCTCGCAGGTCGCGCAGCGGACGCGCGGCACCTGCCCGGTGCCGCCGCAGCCCATGCAGTCGCGCCGGCTGGTCAGGAAGCCCGCCTTCTTGCGGATGACGCCCTCGCCGCCGCAGCGCGGGCAGGTGACCAGCCCCGCGCTCCCGCCTTCGGCGCCGGTGCCGCTGCAGGCGATGCAGTCCTCGGGGCGCTCGAACACGATCGTCTTCTCGACGCCGAGCGCAGCCTCCTCGAAGTCGAGCTCCAGCGTGTAGCGCAGGTCGCGCCCGGCGGACGAGCGGCGCCGTTGCAGCCCGAACAGGTCCCCGAACAGGGCATCGAAGAACTCGGCCGCGCCCGTGACGTCGGCGGCGGCGAACGGGCTCTGGGTGTCGATGGCCCCGAAGCGGTCGTAGTGCCGCCGCTTGCTATCGTCGGACAGCACGGAATAGGCGATGGCGAGCTCCTTGAAGCGCTCCTCCGCCCCCTTGTCGCCCGGGTTGCGGTCCGGGTGCCAGCGCAGCGCCAGCTTGCGATACGCGACCTTGATCTCCGCGTCGGTCGAGCCCCGGGCGACGCCCAGCGTTTCGTAGTAGTCGACGGGCGGCAGGTGCCTAGCCCTCCGGCGGCGGTGTCGTCGCCTGCTTCGGACCCGACGACACCGATACCATCGCCGGTCGCAGCAGTCGCTCGCCCACGCGGTAGCCCTTCTGCAGCTCGGCCGCGACGGTGCCCGCCGGGAGCTCGGCGTTCTCGACGCGCGAGATCGCCTCGTGCAGGCGCGGATCGAACGGCTGGCCCGCCGCATCGAACGGCCGCACCTCGTAGCGTTCGAGCTTCTGCTTCAGCAGGCGCAACGTCAAGTCGACCCCCTTAAGCAGCGCCGCGCCGTCGACGGCGCCGTTACCGGCGGCCGGCATGGCCACCGCGCGTTCCAGGTAGTCGACCACCTCGAGCACGTCCTTCAGCACGCGCTCGCGCGCCTCGGCGACGGCGTCGGTCTGCTCCTTGCGCGACCGCTTCTTGAAGTTCTCGAAGTCGGCCGCGATGCGCAGCATGCGGTCCTTGGTCTCGTCGCGCTCGGCCGCCAGCGTCGCCAGCTTCTCCTCGGGCGTCGCCTCGGGCAGCTCGGGCGCGACGGCGCTGGCCCCCTCCGCCTCGGCCGCCAGATCGGGCGCGCGGCCCGGCTGGTCGTTGGTGGGCGCCTCGGGGCGCGCGCCGGTCCCGTTGCCGCTGTCGTTTCCGTTCATGTTTTTGGGTCGCTTCATGCTCACGGTGCTCACCCTGTCAACCTAGGTCTTGCCGATGGCCTCGCCTATCGTCTCCGCCGTGAAGTCCACCAGTGGTATCACGCGCGAATAGTTCATCCGCGCAGGTCCTATCACACCGATGGTCCCGAGGGGACGCCCCTCGGGTCCGTAAGGCGCCGCCACCACCGAGACATCGGTCAGATCCGCCAAATTCGCCTCGGCGCCGATGAACACGCAGATCCCGGGGGCGGTCAAGGTCCGTTCCAGCAGCCGGACCACCAGGTCCTTCTCTTCCAGCGTGCGCAGCAGCAGCTTGGCGCGTTCGAGATCCGCCTTGCCGGCCAGCAGGTTCGACTGGCCGTCCACCAGGACGTCGGGCGTGGGCGCTGCCGGCACCGCGGCGCTCGCCAGCTTCAGCGCCCGGTTGACCAGGTCGTCGTGCGTCGCGCGATCGCTCTTCACCTCTTCGATCAGGCGGGCCCGCGCCTGCTCCAGCGTCAGCCCGGTCATCAGCTCGTTGAGGTAGTTGTTGATGCGATCCAGATCGCCGGTCGCCAGCGCGAAGTCGAGCGGCACCAGCTTGTTCTGGATCTGGCCGCTGGCGGCGGCGATGACCGCCAGCAGCTGCCCCTCGCGCAGCTGCACGAATTCGAGGTGCTGGACGACGTCGCTGT
>DATBHU010000661.1:0-10010 GCA_036557265.1 Polyangia bacterium | reverse complement strand
GGGCAGCTGCACGATCGACAACGTCTGGTTCCCGTACGTCTGCGACGACGCGATCACGATCCTGGGCGGCTCGGGCAAGACGGCGACCATCCAGAACAGCGGCTTCAAGGGCGCGCGCGACAAGACCATCCAGCACAACGGCGACGGCAGCACGGTCGTCCTCAACAACATCTACGTCGAGACGGCCGGCAAGCTTTACCGGTCGTGCGGCGAGGGCTGCTCCAGCTCCGCGAAGCGGACCGTCATGGCCAGCAACATCGTCGCGATCGGCGCCGATCAGGTCGTCGGCGTCAGCACCAACGACAAGGCGACGCTCAGCAACATCTGCACCTACCGGGTCAGCACGATCTGCCACACCTACCAGCCGGGCAGCGACAACGACGCCACGACCGGCGCCAACGGGACGGGCGAGGGACCGTCCAGCGCCTGCTCGTACAAGGCGAGCGACACGCACGCGCTGGTCGATAAGGTCAAGGCGGGCGTGCTGCGCACCGACGTGGTGTGCACGGGGTCGAACTCTGCCAAGGACGGCTCGACCAACAACACCGCCTGCGTGACCGGGTTCGAGACCTGCGTCAAGCCGTGCGCGCCCGGCCAGTACGGCTTCAAGCAGATCAATTGCTCGGCCGGCAAGTACGCGTCGAGCGGCCTCGGCTGCACGATGTCGTCGGACGCGACGGTCGCGTCGAACCTGGACGGCACCACGCACTCGGCGAGCGCGACCAACACCGTCACCAACAACGCCGTCTGCTCCACGCAGTGGGCGTGGGGGACCGACGGAAGCGGCAAGTTCTGCGTCTGCGTGTACAAGCCCGGCTACTACCAGGCGTCGTCGTCCACCTGGACGGTGTGGGACTGCCAGTCGCAGTGGTGGTAGCCGGCCCGCGCGAGCGTCGCCGCGCGCAAGGCCTGCCCTCGCACTAACCGTCTCTGCGCGAGCGTCGTCGCTCGCAAGGCCTGCCCTCACCCTAGCCCTCTCCCGCGGGGCGGGAGAGGGGATCAGACGAGGCCGGGGAGCGGGCCCGTCGCGCCGGAAGAGTCGCCGAAGGAGGTCAGGTCGGTGGCGCCCATGGCCTGGCCGAGCGAGACCAGCATCTGGTTGTTGTCGCGCTTGTTGCTGCTGAAGTCGAGCAGCCGGCCCGCCCGGATCTTGCCGCCGGCGCTGCCCGCCAGCACGTAGGGCATCGTCATCAGATCGTGCTGCGTGGACTCGCCGATCTCGGTCGCCCACAGCACGATGCTGTGATCCAGCAGGGTGCCGCTGCCTTCCTTGATGGCGTCCATCTTCCCGAGCAGGTAGGCGAACTGCTGCTGGTACCAGGTCTGGATCTTGTTGTAGGCGTCGTAGTTCACGCCGCTCGTCGAGAAGTCGTGGGAGATCGCGTGGTGGTTGCCGCTGATGCCGAGGAAGCCGAACAGGTGCTCGCTCTCGGAGTACGACCACTGGAACGTCAGGATGCGGGTCTGGTCGCAGGCCAGCGCCGCCACCGCCAGGTCCATCTGGGCTTGCCCGGCGCGCAGGTAGAGATCGTCGTTCTTCAGATCGACGACGGCGGGCTGCGCCGGCTTCGTGCAGGTGAGGCCGCCCGCCATCGAGCCGGTCCCGGTCATGCCGACCAGCCGCTTCTCGACGTCGCGCATGGCCGCCAGGTGCGCGTCCAGCTTGTCGCGATCGCTCTGGCCGAGGAGCCCCTTGAGGCGATCGGTCTCGGCGTTGTTGGCGTCGAACACGCTCTTGCGCTGCGCCCACAGGCGCGCCAGCGCCGGATCCGTCATCCCGGGCGTGCCCGACGACATGCCGAACAGCGCCGCGAACACGTCCTGCGGATCCTCGCGCGGCGGGATCGGCATGTCCGCGCCCGCGTACGAGACGCGCGCCCGCACCTCGGTGTCGCGCACGTGGACGCCGACCTGCAGGCTCGGGAACGTCGTGTTCGGCTGCAGCCGCCCGACCAGGTACTGATCCAGCGACTGGCCGCTGCCCCACCCCGACGTGGTGTTGCCGAAGCTCTTGAACTGCGTCCCTGACTTCAGCGGCCGCCCCGTCAGCATGCCGCCGGTGCCGCGCGCGTGCTCGGAGCCGACGGTGCCGCCCAGCATGCCGTTCTGCAGCGCCGGGTTCAGCTTGATCCCCTTGAGGAAGGTCAGCTTGCTCTTGAACGGCGCGAGATCGGGCGTGAACGTGTTGAGCTGGAAGTTGGTCTCGGTGCCAGTCGGCCAGAACAGGCTGTTGCGCGTGCCGTTCGGCGTCGCCATCACGACCAGGCGCGTGGGGTAGGTCATCGCCTGGCCGCCCGCGCGGCGCGCCTCCAGCAGCGGGATGGCGGCGGTGGCGGCGAGGCCGCCGCGAATCAGGTTTCGTCTGGTGAAGCGAAGCGGATTCATGGTCGCGTCCTCTCCGTCACGTCACTGGGTGTAAGGCGCTCGATACCAGAAGGCATCGGTCTGCGTCATCGCGACCACCAGCTCGCCCAGATCGCCGCCCGACGCGGCGAACGCGTCCTGCATCGTCGTCAGCGAGCAGCCGTCCGGGACCTCCTCGGTGCGCCCGGCCGCGTAGCGGAACCACTGCGTCGCGACGCAGTCGCGCACCTGGTCGCTGGCGGCCAGCTTGGTCGCCAGGTCGCGCACGCCGGTGAACGTGCCGTTCAGCGAGGTGTCCGTCGACCCGACGATCTTCCCGCTCAGATCGATTGTGGCGCCGTTCTCGGTGGTCCGGAACTGCCCGAGGGCGTCGAAGCTCTCGAAGGCGAAGCCGATCGGATCCATCAGCTGGTGGCAGCTGTTGCAGCTCGAGCCGGCCATCTCGTGGGCGGTGAAGCGATCGCGCGCCGTCGCCGCCGACGTGATCGCGGGCGGCGTGATGTCGACGTCCATCGGGGGCGGCGGCACCGACTGGCACATCAGCTTGGTGCGCACGAACTTTCCGCGCAGCACCGGCGACGTCTGATCGGGGTGGGCCTGCACGGCCAGGAACCCGGCCTGCGTCAGGATCCCGGCCCGCCCCTGGGCGTCGGGCAGCGTCATCATCTGCGACGCCGCGCCGGCCGGCATCGAGACGCCGTAGATCGGCGCCAGCGCGCTCCCGACGAAGGCCGCCGGCGACGTCAACAGCGTCGTCAGCTTCCGATCGCCCGTCCACAGCACGTACTCCACGAACGCCGGCGTCTCCGCCTTCATCGCGTCGCGCACGGCGTCCGAGTAGGCCGGGAACAGCGTCGCGCTCTTGGTCATGATGTCGAGGCGGCTGGTGCCGATCCACTGGTTGTAGAAGTCGGTGATGGCGACGCGCGCCTTCGAATCGGCCAGCATCGCGCGCGCCTTCGCCGCCACGGCCGCCCGGTCGCCGAGCTGGCCGCTGCCGGCGGCGTCCAGCAGCGCGTCGTCGGGGCCGGCGCCCCAGATCAGGAACGACAGCCGCGACGCCAGCTCGTACGGCGACAGCGGCACCAGCTGCGCGCTGGGGTCGGCGGGCGCGGTGGTCTCCAGCCGATAAAGGAAGTTCGCCGACTGCAGCGCGGCGCGGATCATCACCTCGATCCCCTCGGCGTAACTGCCGCCGGTGCGGCCGGCGCTGTACGCCGCCATCAGGATCTGGCGATCCTGGTCGGTCGTCGGGCGACGGAAGGCGCGCCGCCCGAAGCTGTTCGCGAACGCCAGCGCGCAGGCGTCCTCGCCGGTCGTCGCGGTGTTGCACGCACCGGTCAGCGTGGACAGGTTGGCCTGCACGGCCGCCTTCGCGAGCGCCTCCGACACCAGCACGTACTTCTCGGCGTGCAGCGACGACACCGTCAGCACGCCCGCGTTGTTGTTGAAGCCGTCGGTCACCTCGTCTGCGGGCAGGTCGTTCGCCGGCGACGGGTCGACGTTGAGGAGATTGCGGACGGTGTTCGTGTACTCGAACTTGGTCAGCCGCCGCAGCGGCGTCGGCGTCACCACGCTCGTCGGGCAAGCTGCCAGCGCGCCGTCACCCGCGGTCCCGGTGACGGTCCCCGCGCCCGCCCCGCCCGCGCCGGCGCTGCCCGGGCCGCTGCCGCCCAGCATGCCCCCACCCGTACCGGGCGCGCTGCCGCCGCCGACCTTACCCGTGCAGGCGGCCGCGGTCGCGAGCGCCAGCGCGACGGCGAGCGCGGACAACGGGAGTGGGGAGCGAACCACCGACGGCATCACGAGCCTCCTCGATCCGCAGCCAGGGCGCGGACTTCCCTGAATTCCCGGGCCCGGCGTAACGGATCTCACACCTGGCAGTAGCACCCGCCACGAGGGGCGGGTCATCGATTCGGCCTGCTGTTTGCCGGCTCCTCGCCAAAGGGCGCAAGATTGGCCCATGGAGCACGCCAAGCTCGCCGCGCTGTTTCGCCGCATCGTCGTCGCCGGGGCGCCAATCCTGTCGGCCAGCTGCTCCAGCAGGATCAGCTCCTGTCCGTCCGACCAGGAGCAGACTGTCGCCGTGACCGTCATGGCCACGGACGCGGCCACGGAAGACGGCGGCATCGACGAGCTGGTCGCGCGCTGCCAGACGGCACCACCTGACTGCACGCCCCTCTGCGAGCACACGATTTCCATGAATCCTGGGGCGTACGTGCTCGAGCAATGCCAGCTGATCACTTCGAATAACGGCCTCTCCGTTCACGTTGTCTACATGCCGAAGTGCACGGGCGGACGCTGCCCCGAAGGTCTGGTAGCACCTGTCCCGGCCGCGCGAGGCAATCCGCTCGGCGCCTGGCTGGCCGACTGCGCGCACCTGGAAAATGCGTCGGTCGATGCGTTCGAGATCCTCGCCGGAGAGCTGCGTGCGCATCGCGCCCCTCGACGCTTGATCGCGGCAGCGCGCGCCGCGGCGTGGGACGAGCGCCGGCACGCCGCCGTCATGGGCCGGCTGGCGGCGCGCCACGGCTCGGTCCCGCCGCCGGTTCGCATCGCACGGCGGCCGACGCGCGATCTCCAATCGGTGGCGCGCGACAACGCCGCCGAGGGCTGCGGGCGTGAGACCTACGCGGCGCTGATCGCCGCGCGGCAGGCGCGCGCGGCCGCCGATCCCGCGATTCGCGCGGCGATGGCCGGGATCGCCCGCGACGAGACCCGCCACGCGGCGCTGTCGTGGGCCGTCGACGCGTGGGCCAGCGAACGGCTGGCGCCGGCGGCGCGGCGCCGCGTGCGGGCGGCCCGCCACGAAGCGATGGAACGGCTGCTGCTCGGATCGCCGGAGACGACGATGACGGCGCCGCTGCGCGCACAGGCGGGCCTCCCCGATCCCGACGAAGCCGCGCGGATGATGACCGCGCTGCGCGCGCAGCTTCCGGCGTGACCGGCCGTCAGCCGGCGACGAGGCCCTTCACCTGCTCGAGGCGCTTGCGGGCGGCGGCCATGCGGTCCAGCTTCTCGCGGTCGTCGAAGTTGTAGGCGAGGCGCAGGTCGGGCGTCAG
This sequence comes from Polyangia bacterium, assembly GCA_036557265.1. Taxonomy (GTDB): domain Bacteria; phylum Myxococcota_A; class Polyangia; order Fen-1088; family Fen-1088; genus JADGRB01. Next base: position 4,584 of record DATBHU010000661.1, on the reverse strand, counting down.
CTTGAAGCGGCTGCCGCGCGCCGACACCAGCTTGGTCACCTTGGCGGCGTCGAGGGCCGCGTCGGCCGGGAACGACAGCACGATGCGCGTCGGCCCGAGCTCGTAGGCGAGCGCGCCGAGCGCGCGGACGATCGTCTTGTCGATCATCACCTCGCCGAGCAGCGTCGCCTCGTCGGGCAGCGGGCCGTAGCGGTCCGCCAGCTCGGCGAGGGTCGCGCGCACGTCGTCCTCGTCGCGCGCCTGGGCGAACCGACGGTAGAACTCCAGCCGCTGGCCGGTGTCGGGGACGTAGTCGTCGGGGATGAACGCCGGCACGTCGACGTTGATCTCCGGATCGTGCTCGGGCTTGATCGGCTCGCCCTTCAGCTCGGCGACCGCCTCCTCCAGGATGCGCGCGTACGCCTCGAAGCCGACCGCCGCGACGGCGCCGTGCTGCCGCTCGCCCAGCAGCTCGCCCGCGCCGCGGATCTCGAGGTCGTGCGTCGCCACCTGGAAACCGGCCCCGAGCTCGGTGAACCGCTGCAGCACCGCCAGCCGCTGCTTCGCCTCGGGCGTCATCTTCGTCTCCTCGGGCACGACCAGGTAGCAGAAGGCGCGCTCGCGCGAGCGGCCGATGCGCCCGCGTAGCTGGTACAGCTGCGCCAGCCCGAAGCGATCGGCGTGGTTGACGATCATCGTGTTGGCGCGCGGGATGTCCAGGCCCGACTCGATGATGGTCGTGCAGACAAGGATGTCGTGGCGGCCGTCGACGAAGTCGACCATCACCTTCTCCAGCTCCCCCTCCGGCATCTGGCCGTGGCCGATGGCGATGCGCGTCCCCTCCGGCGAGATCTCGGCGATGCGCTTGGCCAGCTCGCCGATGTCCTCGATCCGGTTGTGGACCACGAACAGCTGCCCGCCGCGCCCGAGCTCGCGCTTGATGGCGTCGCCCAGCAAGGCCGGATCGAAGCGGCAGACGAACGTCCGGATCGCCAGCCGGTCCGCGGGCGGCGTCGCGATGATCGAGATCTCGCGCAGCCCGCCCATCGCCATCTGCAGCGTGCGCGGGATCGGCGTCGCGGTCAGCGTCAGCACGTCGACCTGCGTGCGCAGCTCCTTGAGGCGCTCCTTGTGGCCGACGCCGAAGCGCTGCTCCTCGTCCACCACCATCAGGCCGAGATCCCGGAAGCGGACGTCGCGCGACAGGACGCGGTGGGTGCCGACGACGACGTCGATCTTCCCCTCCGCCAGCGCCGCCACGGTCTTCTGCTGCTCCGTCTTGTTGCGGAAGCGCGACAGCACGGCCACGCGCACCGGGAAGTCGGCGAAGCGATCGGAGAAGGTGACGAAGTGCTGCTCCGCCAGCACGGTGGTCGGCGCCAGCACCGCCACCTGCTTGCCGCCCAGCACCGCCAGCAGGCTGGCGCGCAGCGCCACCTCGGTCTTGCCGTAGCCGACGTCGCCGCAGATCAGCCGATCCATCGGCACGCCGTTCTGCATGTCGGCCAGCACGGTCTCGATCGCCTTGGCCTGGTCGGGGGTCTCCTCGAACGGGAACGTCTCCTCGAAGGCGCTGAACACCGTGTCGGGCGCCGGGAAGGCGTGCCCCGCCAGCGCGGCGCGCTGGGCGTAGAGCTGCATCAGCTCCTCGGCGATCTTCTTCGCCTCGGCGGAGACGCGGCGACGCTTCTCCTGCCAGGTGGCGCGGCCCAGCTTGTCCAGCTTGACCTCGCCCGCCTCGCCGCCCAGATAGCGGTGGACGGCGCCGATGCGGTAGACCGGCACGTAGACCGAGCCGCCGTCGTACTCGAGGTGCATGAAGTCGGCGGGGACACCGCGCACGGTCAGCTTCTTGAGCCCGCGGTAGCGGCCGATGCCGTGCTCGTCGTGGACGACCGCGTCGCCCTCGGCGATCTCGCCCAGATCGCCGAGCGCGGGCGCCTTGCCGGCGCGGGTCTCGCGCAGCGCGCGCGGCCCGAAGATCTCCTCCTCGGCGACGACCACCAGACGATCGGCCGGCAGCACGAACCCGCGCCGCAGCGTCCCGCTCAGCACCGCCAGCACGGCGCCGCCGTCCGCGAACAGCTCGTGCCCGGCCCGGGGCGGCGCCAGGTCGGTCGCCAGGCCCAGCGCGCGCAGCAGGGCCACCAGCCGCTCGGCGTGCGTGCGGTTGTGCGCGACCACGCGCACCCGGAAGCCGGCGTCGATCCAGCGGCGCATGCGGTCGCGCAGCGGCGCGCCGATGTCGACGTCGGCGGCGCCGTGCGCGGTCGCGCCGACGGCGGCCGAGCGCGCCTGGTGCAGATCCGCGCGCAGCGTCGTGTGCGGCGCGGATTCGAGGCGGATGCGCGGCGCCGCGTCGGGCGCCGGGTTGACGCGAATGAGCTCGACCGCGCGCAGCTCGAGCCGCCGCCGCGCCGCCAGCGCAGCCGCCGCCTCTTCCTCGCCCAGCACGAAGTCGTCCGCCGGCAGCGCCAGCCGGTGCTCCACGTGGCGCGACGACGCCGCCTCGCGCAGCCGCGTCGCCTGCCGGCGCGCCTCGTCGACCACCGCCTCGGGCTCCTCGACCACGCAGATGGTGTTCTCGGGCAGGTAGTCGAACAGCGGCGCCATGCGGGCGTGGAACGCCGGCGCCAGCGCCTCGATGCCGAAGAACTGTTCACCCTCCTCGATCTGCTCCAGCAGGCGGCGCGTCTTCGACGACGGGTAGACGGCCTCGTCGGCGGCGGCCAGCACGCGCGCGCGCGGATCGGCGCCCGCGGTCGCGATCGTCTCGCGCACCGGGTGGATGTAGACGGCGTCCAGCGGGCGCAGCGTCCGCTGCGTCGCCGCGTCGTAGAGGCGGATCGACTCCACCTCGTCGCCGAACAGCTCGATCCGGATCGGGTGCTTGTAGATGGGCGGGTACAGATCGATCACGGCGCCGCGCACCGCGAACGTGCCCGCGTCCTCCACCACCGGCGAGCGCGAGAAGCCGGCGCGCACCAGCGCGGCCACGGTGGCGTCGCGATCCAGCGTGGCGCCCGACGCGATCATCTCGCACAGCGAATCGAACGGCGCGCGCGGCACCACCCGCCGGAACAGCGCGGCCGCCGACGCCACCAGCACGCGCGGCGCGAAGCCCCGCGACAGCCTGAACAGCGCCGCCATCCGGCGCAGGGTGGTGCGGCGATCGGCCTGCACGTCGGCGTAGGGCGACGAATCGGGCGCGGCCAGCTCGAGCACGGGCGGCGGCGCGAGCGGATCGTCGCCGGCGTGCGCGGCCGGCAGAAAGAACTCCAGGTCGCTGACCCGCGTCTCGGCCGTCTCCTCGTCCGGCACGACGTAGAGCAGGGTCGTGTCGGGCGCGACGGACGACGTCGCGATGGCGGGGCCCAGCGACCCGCTGGCGCCGTAGAGCTCGACCGCGCGCGCCCCCCCGGCGCGGTCGGCGAGCAGCGCGCGGATCGCGGCCACCGCGTCGGCGAAACCGTAGACCGCCGGCCCGTCCACCAGGGGGTCCCCCGTGGCGCCCGCGACGTCGTGATCCGCCTTCGAGTTCATTGAAGCAGCGGCGTATTTACCTCAAACTGCGCCCCGTGGCTGGGACGACGACGCTCGCCGTGGCGGTCGTACTCGCGCTCGCGCCCGTGACCGACGCCGCGGTGCGCGCCGACGTGGATCGCCTGGTGGTCCAGGTGTCCGCCGCGCGCCACCTGCCCTTCCGCGGCACGCTGCAGGCGCGCGCGGTCGGGCGCGACACCGTGGACGCCCAGATCGCGGCCGCGCTGGCGGCCCGCATCACGACCGCGGACGTGGGCGCCGAGGAGCAGATGCTGAAGCGGCTCGGCCTGATCGGCGGCGCGGCCGACTACGCCAGGCTGTGGGCGGCCAGCGCGGCGGCGGCGCCGGTCGCCACCTACGATCCCGCGACACGGCGCCTGCTGGTGCCGGACTTTCTCCCGCTGGCAGGCCAGCGCGTGCCGCTGATCCACGAGATCGCGCACGCCCTCGTCGATCAGCGCTTCGACCTGCGCGCCTTCCTGGCGCCGCCGCCGCAGACGCTCGTGTTCCTGTCGGGCGACGCCACGCGCGCGCGGCTGGCGCTCGTCGAAGGGGACGCGACGCTGACCACGCTGGAGGTCGTCGACCCGAGCGGCGCGTTCCTGCGCCCGACCGCGTTCGCGGCGCTCACCGATCGCCTGCGCGCCGCCGCCGGCGAAGGGCGCGCGCCGTGGCTGGCGGCGCTCGGGGGCTTCGTCCACGTCGACGGGCTGCTGTTCGTCGCGCGCGCGCGGGCGCATCAGCCCTGGTCGGCGGTCGACGCGCTGTGGAGGGATCCGCCCGAGTCGTCCGAGCAGATCCTGCATCCGGACAGGTACGATGCCTGCGAGGCGCCGATCGCCGTTCCGGAAGCTGCGCTGCCGGCGCTGCCCGGCTTCGAACCGCCGCGCGCGAGCGACGTCCTGGGCGAGCTGGTGATCCGCGCCTGGCTCGCGACCGCGCTGCCGGCCGACGTCGCGGCGCGCGCCGCCGGCGGCTGGGGAGGCGATCGCGCCGCGCTCTACCGGCCCGCGCCCATCGCGCCGGACGCGGGGGCGACCGCGCCGCGCACGGGCGCCCAGC
>DATBHU010000660.1:0-22416 GCA_036557265.1 Polyangia bacterium | reverse complement strand
CCGCGCCGCCGTTCAGCGCCGCGCCCGTCGGGTTCCGACACTGCGACTGTTTGGTCGTGGGCCAGAGTGCTGACGACTGCCTGAGCTTGGCGTGCGGGACGTCACGCAATGCTTTCGACTTCCCGACTACGACCCCATGGCATGTAATCACCATCGGCGCCGCGCCGGCGGGCAGTTACAACGAGGCACAGGTCACAACACCGGCGCTCGATTTCCGAATTGATCCTCTCATCTACACAGGGGGCATCGACTGCTCCGATCCGCTGCCGCACCAGACGATCACGATCGACCTGGCGCATCTCACGTTCGTCATGCCCCCCGACCGCAACCTCTGCCGTCTCGGGGCTGGAACCGGGCGGCTTCTGTCGTGGGCCACGAATGTCGACGTCGCGGCGGGCCGCGTAGCGTCGACCAGTGCGCCGATGCCGTCGCTGTCGGGCGAGCCGCAACAGCCCCAGTCGGTCGTTCAGACACGAGGATTCTTCTGGAGCCACGGCACCGTGCCCACGTCGGCACGCGCCGGGAATCGGGACGTCGCGTTCAATGGTCGCCTGCGCGACAACTACACCTTCGTCCATACGCCGTCGCTCAGCACGGACGTCATCAACATCCCACGCATCCTCATCCGCTCGTCGGTGCCGGGCTGCTTGCAGTGCTTCCCCGTGCTGTCCACCGACTGGATCAAGCCGCTCATCCAGCCCGGAATCGGTATCAACGTCCTACGCCTCCTGCCGCGCCCGTTCGTGGCTTATCCCGACTGCGTCGGGACAGGCACGCTGTGCGGGATCCGCCGCAGCGCCGAGCCTCACATCGATCTCAGCCTGGTGTTCGGGCCCGACGCCAGGACTGCCATCCTCGACTCGACCCGCTTTCTGGTGACGCCCGTCGAGTCGGCGCCCATCGACGTCGCCCGCGCGGGCGACGTGGCCGCGATCTCCGTGCCGCGCTCGTGGTCGCAGCTTGGCTCGGTTGTCCAAGCGATTGGAGCCTCCTCGGCAGGGAACGTCGATGTCCTCTCCGCTTATCAGGCGAACAGCACGACCGAGGCCGCCATCCCCTTCGGCGGCGAAGGTTTCGTCCCGTCGGATCGGGAGGGAGCACGCTGGCTGTTCTCGAAGCTGGAACAGGCGGTTTACATGGTCGGAGGAACGAGGCAGGACTCGCCGACGTCCGAGATCTGGCGCCTCGACCTACAAACCGCGGCATGGAAAGATCTCTTGACCGTGGGCACTCCTGCGCCGGTGCACATACGGAACGTCGGCGCGCTGGCATACGACGCGCCCTCGGGCCGGTTGGTCGTCATTGACGACGCTCCGCTCGCTGCTCCGCAGAACGCGCGCGTGATCTCGTTCGACACCCGTGCGCAGACTTCACGCGTGGTCGCCACGCTCGATTTGAGCAGCTTCGTGAAGACGAGCCTGGCGGTAACCGGCGACACATTTGTCCTGGTCGGCGCGACGGCGACAAACTGGACCGGCTACCGTTTTCAGATCACATCACAGAACAAGATTAGCTGGCTCGGCCGGACGTCGGGTCAAGGGCTCGTCGTCGCCGATCCGCTACCGTGGCAAGAGGGGCCCGCCTTGTTCACGCAGTCCGGGCAGAGCATCGACACTGTCGATCTACCGCCGGTCGCGTTCACGCCCGCCGGCACCCCGCCCGAGCTCAGGGTCTGTGACCAGCCGCTGGTCGTGCCCGCGCCGCCGCCTGTCGTCATCACGACATGCCACCGGCCTGCGCTGCAGCCGCCGACGCCCACGAGCGCTTGCGGCCCGATCGCGTTCCAGAGCGACGCGCCACGCGACTTTCCTCTCGGCACGCGAACCGTCACCTGGACGCTCACCGACACGTTCGGCAACGTCGTCAGCGTTCCGCAGACGGTCACCGCGATCCTGGGCGACGACGCCTCCTGCTGCCCGGCAGGCACGAACATCATCGTCGGCACCCCGAATGGCGACAACCTCGTCGGGACAGCCGGTTCGGACTGCATTGTCGGCCTGGGGGCGCAGGACACCATTTCGGGCGGCGGTGGCGACGACTTCATCAGCGGTGGCGATGGCGACGACGTCATCGACGGCGGAAGCGGCAACGACCGCATCTGGGGAGGTAGCGGACAGGACCAGATTACCGGCGGCACCGGCAACGACGTCATCGACGGGGGCGACGGAGATGACGCCTGCCACGGCGGCGACGGAAACGACATCATTCACGGCGGCGACGGACAGGACCACCTGTTCGGGGAGAACGACGACGATCAACTCTTCGGGGAGGGCGGTGACGATACTCTCGACGGTGGACCGGGGAATGACCTGTTGAACGGCGGAGGCCTGCACGACGTCTGTGTCGGTGGCACCGGCACGAACACGTTCGTTATGTGCCAGACGGTGCAATGACGTGTTCGCAACTCGGGACATAGCGAGTCCCTGGTGTCGGTCCACGCGACGGGCAGGCGTTCTCCTCGTAGCGGTATTGGCGATCCCAGTGACGTGCAAGCGCCAGGGTTCGTCGGTCGCGACGGGGACGGCCGGTCGCAGCGGTGGCGCGGGCGGCTCGGCTGGGCGAGGCGGCTCCGCGGCGAGCGGCTCGTCCGCGGGCGGCGGGGCCGGAGTCGCAGTCGGATCGGGCGGCGCGACGAGCGGGCCGTGGACGTCCGTGCCCGGCGTTTCGCCCTGCGTTCTCGAGGTCGCCAATCCCACGCAGCTCGACGTGCTTCCATTCGCGTGGACCGACTGTGGTCCCGGCTGCTCGACGACCCCGACAAAAGTACTCGCAAGCGACGAGGTCGTTTTCGGTCGCGCCGTCAGCGCGCGTGTCTACGACAGCGAGGTCCACGTTCGCTTCAGCACCATCTGGGCTTATCACTATTACCTGACGGCGGTTCGGCGGCTCTCCGACGGGGGGCTGGTCGCGGCTGTTCGCGCGCCGGGCGATACCACGATGAATTGCGGTCCTGTCGGTTTCGCTCCGAGCGCGCCGCACGTGCTCGGCTTTTTCAAAGGGATGATGCCGGGTCCGGACGGGCTCAGCACAATCGGGACGTACGTCGTCGCGTCGCTCGGCGCTAACGGCCTCGTCTGGTCCGCGCCCGCTCCGAACCTTTCGCCAATTGAGACCAGTGTTCTCGAGAACGATCTCGGCTGGGGCCTCGCTCTGTACGACGGCACGCTGCGGGTGAAAATACCTGTCGACACCGGGCCGCTAGCGCTCATCGACCAGGGCAGCTACCCGGCGTACAGCGCAGTCGGTTGGGGGCACCTGGTCATCTCGAACCCCGCGTTGCCGGGAAGCTCGGACGAAGTCATTCGGGCCTGGGAGCCAAGCCGTCCCTCCCGGACGATCGTCGCGCAGGCCAACAGCGGGATCCCGGCCGTCGCTCTGTCGGACACGGCGATGGCCTGGGTAGGCGTCCACGGGCCAGGACGTTCGGACGGCACGTACACCGCCGCCGAACTGTATTTCACGCCGTTCCCAGCAGGCAAGGATGCGGTTTCCGTCATGGGCGGGATCCCGCTGACGGAGGTCGGGGGAACTGTCGAGCTTCAGACGTTGGGCGACTACGCTGCGATCATGAGCGCCGATCAAAGCAAGAAATACCTTGCCATCACCATCGCGCGGCTCTCAGATGGGCACCTTTGGATCCTCCGCCATCGTCCCGGCGCAGTTTTCATGCGGCTCCTCGCCATCTCGCCCGCTGAGATCGTAGTCGGCGAGAACGACGACACCGGCGATTCGAAGCTCGCGTCGCAGATGCAGCACCTGACACGCTACGAGGTGGCGCGTCTCGATGATCTGTCTGCTGCGTGGTGATGCGGTGATCCGTTGTCGCGCAAGAGTGCTCGCATTGGCAGTGCTGCTGCTGGCGATACCTTTCGCGGCGGGCTGCGCCAGTCCGGCTTGTGGACAGCTGGCATTCTTCGAAATCTACCTCGATGGCGGTCGCTCCGCCCTCGACGGCGGCGTGCTGACCCTATGCGTGAACGGCGCGTGCAACGCCGGTAAGCCTGTCTGGACCCCTCCGTCGAACAGATGGGAAGGCGGGCAATTTGCCCTGACCGGCGAGCTGTCGACGACAGCGACATTCGCATCGTTCTTCTTGCGGCCGGACGGGAGAGCGGAAATCAACGCAAACGTCCCGCTGCAGCAGGAGAGCGGCGATCTCTTCGACATCCGATTCGTCGACGCACAAGGCGCCGTGGCGCTCGATTTTTCGCGTAACGTCCTCTATCACACGGAACGCGGATGTCTCGTCGGCGCGACCCGTGTGTGGCCGAGCTCGCCGAGCGGCCTGACCTGCTCGGCCCGAACCTGCGAATCCGGAGCAACAGTGACTGCCGACGTCATGCTGCCCGACGGTTCTCCCGATGGCGCGGGCGTCGAGATCTGTCGCTACGACGTCTGCGACAGCTTCACCAAGGTGTGCCGCGACGAATTCTGCGGTCCGAATTGGTCAGCACCAGGATTCATGGGCGGGTTGGACGCTTCAATGGAGGACTATCCTCTCGACGGAAATCGGTGGCGCTTTCCGGCAATCGTTGATGATGATCCCGCAGTGCTTTCCGACGGTGATCGCTATCGCCTGACCATCACAGACCGCAACGGCAACATTCTCGCCTCCGTCGACGAGACGGTCGTGTATCAACAGAGCTACCCGAACGGTACGGAGTGCGATCCCTACCCTTGTCGCTGGGCGTCGATCACTCCCTGAACGCCCGCCAGTACAGGATCCGGGCCGCGGGCTCCAACGCCGCCGCCGGCGCGCCCGGCGCCACGCTCGCAGCCTACCCTCCCGTTCGTATGATCTGACGGCGCGTACCCGGGCCTACGGAATGCTCGGTCGCTCGCCTCGGGAGGAACCTCATGCGCCAGCCTATAGCTCGTCAGTTGGCTGCTCTTTCGATCTTGGCGACCGCCACGCTCGGCGCTGTGGGCTGCGGGCTCAAGAAGGCCGGCACCAGTACAGGCGCCGCCGGGTCCGGCGCCGGTGGCTCCGGGCCCGCCGCCGGAGGCTCGGGCGGCGGCGCGGCGGGCGCGGGCGGGTCGGGGCCGATCATCCACCTCGACGGCGGCAACGACAGCGACAGCCACCCGATCTCGACCCCGGACGCGAACTGCGGCTCGCGCAACAAGACGGCGGTGAAGATCGGGCCGGACATCCTGATCCTGCTCGACCGCTCGGCCTCGATGAACGACGACGTCAACAACAGGACGTGCTCCGACGGCGGCCTGGGCACCCCCAGCGCCGGCTGCGGGCCCAGCTCGAAGTGGGCGCAGATCATCCCCGCGATCACCCAGGTCGTCGGCGACACCGACACCGACGTCAACTGGGGCCTCAAGTTCTTCCCCGACAGCGCGCTCGACTCCTGCACCCTCGCGTCCACGGCGGCCGTCGACGTCGGACCCGGGCACGGCGCCGCGATCGCGGCCGCCATCGCGGGCGCGACCAGCGCCAACGGCGGCGTGGTCGGATACAGCACCACGCCGACGCGCGCCGGTGTGGCCGGCGCCGCGACCTATCTTTCGGCGCTGACGGACAAGCTTCACAAGTTCATCCTGCTGGCGACCGACGGACAGCCGACCTGCTCGCCGGCGGGGATCGGCGGAGACGACTCCACCGCGGCGATCGGCGCGGTCGACGCGGCCCGGGCGGCCGGGCTTGCGACGTTCGTCGTCGGCATCTCGACGGGCGCGAGCTCCGCCGACTCGACCCTCAGCCTGATGGCGAAGATGGGCGGGCTCCCGCGCACGGGCGCGACGCCCAGCTACTACCCCGTCACCAGCGCGGCCGATCTGGCCGCCGCGATCCGGACGCTGATCCAGTTCGCCGCGACCTGCACGTTCCAGATCGGGCCCGCGCCCACCACCGACGGTACCACCAGCCTCGACAACATCGACGTGTTCGGCGACGGCGCGCCGATCAGCCGCGACCCGACGCACGCCGACGGCTACGACTACATCGACGCCAGCATGCAGTCGATCCAGGTCTACGGACCGGCCTGCGACCGGATCATGAGCGGCGCGATCCGCGACGTCATCGTCACGTTCCGCTGCGTGGTGACCTGAGACGGCCGTCCCGTCCCAATCCCGCTGACAGCGCGCCCCAACTATCGCACAATCGCCGCATGCCACGAACCGCAGTCGAGATCGCGACGCCCGACGGCGTCTGCCCCGCGTCGCTTTTTGTTCCGAACGGAAGCGGCCCCTGGCCGGGCGTCCTGATGTACATGGATGGCATCGGCATGCGCCCGACGCTGTACCCGATCGGGCAGCGGATCGCCGACGCCGGATACGTCGTGCTGCTGCCCGATCTCTTCTACCGGGCGGGGGCCTACGAAGCGCCCGACGCCAAGACGCTGTTCTCCGACCCGGCCGTGCTGGAGGCCTGGCGCAAGCGCGTCGCGATGCCGACGTCCGACAAGACCATGAGCGATACGCGGGCGTTCCTCGACACGCTGGGCGCGCGGCCCGAGGTGCGGCCGGGGAAGGTGGGCGTGACCGGCTACTGCATGGGCGGGCGGTTCGCGGTGATGGCGGCGGGCACGTTCCCGGAGCGGATCGCCGCCGCGGCGGCCTTCCACCCCGGCGGCCTGGCGACCGACGCGCCCGACAGCCCGCACTTGCTGGCGTCCAAGATGGGTGGGGCGCGCGGCGTGAAGATCTACGTCGCCGGCGCCGACCAGGACCGCAACTTCCCGGAGGAGATGAAGCAGCGTCTCGTGGACGCGCTGACCGCGGCCGGCGTCGAGCACCACGTCGAGACGTACGCGGGCATGCGTCACGGCTGGGTCCCGTCCGACACGCCGGTGCACAGCCCGGAGGGCGCCGAGCGGCATTTCAAGGCGCTGCTCGATCTCTACGCCTCGACGCTGCGGTAGAACGCCGCGCGATCGCGGCGCAGGCGATCCAGGTAAAGGTAGATCACCGGCGTCGTGAACAGGTTCAGGATCTGCGACACGCACAGGCCGCCCACGATGCTGATGCCGAGCGGGCGGCGCAGCTCGGACCCGGCGCCCAGGCCGATCGCCATGGGCAGCGCGCCGAACAGCGCCGCCAGCGTCGTCATCAAGATCGGCCGGAAGCGCAGCAGGGCCGCCTTGTGAATCGCCGCCTTCGGGTCGAGCCCCTCGCCGCGCTCGGCCTCGAGCGCGAAGTCGATCATCATGATCGCGTTCTTCTTCACGATGCCGAGCAGCAGGATCACGCCGATCAGCGCGATGATGCTGAACTCGACCTTCAGAAGGATCAGCGCGATCAGCGCGCCCAGCGCCGCCGACGGCAGCGTCGAGATGATCGTGATCGGGTGGACCAGGCTCTCGTACAGGATGCCGAGCACGCAGTAGACCGTGAACAGCGCGGCCAGGATCAGCCACGGCTCGCTGCTGAGCGACGCGCCGAACGCCTGCGCGGTCCCCTGGAAGCTGGCGTGCACGGTGGCGGGCAGGCCGATCTGGCGCTCGGCCGCGTTGATCGCCACCACCGCCTGGCCGAGCGCGACGTTCGGCGCCAGGTTGAACGACAGCGTCGTGGCGGGCAGCTGGCCCTGGTGGTTGATCGACAGCGGCGTCGGCGAGATCCCGAAGCGCGCGATGCTCGACAGCGGCACCATGGTCCCGTTCGAGGCGCGCAGATAGACGTGTGACAGCTGGTCGGGGCTGGCCTGCTGCGCCGGCGTCGCCTCCAGCACGACCCGGTAGTAGTTGAGCGCCGTGAACGACGTCGCGACCTGGCGCTGGCCGAAGGCGTCGTACAGCGTGTCGTCGATGTTCTGGGCGGTGATGCCCAGGCGCGCCGCGCTGTCGCGGTCGACCGTGACGTCGATCTGGATGCCGGCGGTCTGCTGATCGGTGTTGACGTCGCGCAGCTCGGGCAGCTTGCGCAGCCGCTCGAGCACCTTGGGCGACCAGGTGGCCAGCTCGGCCAGGTCGGAGTCCTGCAGCGCGTACTGGTACTGCGTGCGCGAGGAGCGCCCCCCCACCCGCATGTCCTGCACCGCCTGCAGGAACAGCGTGATGCCCGGGACCGTCGACAACTTCGGCCGCAGCCGCCCGACGATCTGGTCGGCGGTGCTCTTGCGCTTGTTGTGCGGCTTGAGCGAGACGAACACCGTGCCGGTGTTCCCGGCGTTCTGCCCGCCGCCCACGAACGACAGCGTGTGCTCGACGTCGGGATCGTCGTGGACCACCTTGTTGACCAGGGTCTGGGCGTGCTGCATCGACGACGACGAAATGTCCTGGGCCGCCTCCGAGAACCCGGAGATGAGGCCGGTGTCCTGCTGCGGGAAGAGGCCCTTGGGGACGAGGATGGCGAGGAAGATCGTCAACCCCAGCGTGGCGATGGTCAGCACCGCCATCAGCGGCGAGTGGTCCAGGGTCCAGGCGAGCGCGCGGCCGTAGCCGCGGGTCACCCGTGCGAAGAAACGTTCGCTCGCGCGCTGGATGGGCCCCAGCCGCTCCTCGTTGCGTGACTTGAGCAGCCGCCCCGCCATCGTCGGCGTCACCGTCAGCGACACCAGCGCCGAGATGCCGACCGCGATGCTCAACGTGACGGCGAACTCGCGGAACAGGCGGCCGATGATGCCGCCCATGAACAGGATCGGGATGAACACCGCGATCAGCGACACCGTGATCGAGATGATCGTGAACCCGATCTGGCGCGCGCCCTCCAGCGCCGCCTCCAGCGGCGACTTCCCCTCCTCGACCAGCCGGGCGATGTTCTCGGTGACGACGATGGCGTCGTCGACGACGAACCCGGTCGAGATCGTCAGCGCCATCAGCGACAGGTTGTCGATGCTGTAGCCGACCAGGTACATGACGCCGAACGTGCCGACCAGCGACAGCGGCACGGCCACGCTGGGGATCAGCGTGGCGCGCACGCTGCGCAGGAACAGGAACACCACCAGGGTCACCAGGATGACGCTCAGGACCAGCGTGAACTCGACGTCGTGCACCGACTGGCGGATGGTGGTGGTGCGGTCGAGCGCCAGCGTCATGTCGATGGCCGGCGAGATCGCCAGCTTCAGCTGGGGCAGGGCCGCCTTCACGCCGTCGATGGTGTCGAGGATGTTCGCGCCCGGCTGGCGGCGGATGATCATCAGGATCGTTCGTTTGCCGTCCATCCAGGCGGCGAGGCGGTTGTTCTCGACGTCGTCGAACACGCGCGCCACCTGGCCCAGGCGCACGCCCGCGCCGTTCTGGTAGGCGACCACCAGCTTGTCGTAGGCGGCGGCGCCGAACAGCTGGTTGTTCGAGGCGAGCGTGTAACGGACGTCCTCGCCCGCCACCGAGCCCTTGGGCTGGTTGGAGGTCGACCCGGCGATGGTGTTGCGCAGGTCCTCCATGGTCATGTTGCGGCCGGCCAGCACCTCCTGATCGACCTGCACGCGCACGGCCGGCTGTTGCCCGCCGCCCACGAACACCTGGCCCACCCCCTCGACCTGGGAGATCTTCTGGGCGAGCACGGTGTTCGCCGCGTCGAACACCTGCGCGAGCGGCAGCGTGTCCGACTGCAGCGCCAGGATCATGATGGGCGAGTCGGCCGGGTTGACCTTGCGGTAGTTCGGCCGGGTCGGCAGGTTGGCGGGCAGCTCGCTGCCGGCGGCGTTGATGGCGGCCTGCACGTCGCGTCCGGCGGCGGTGACGTCGCGGTCCAGGTCGAACTGCAGCGTGATCGACGTCGATCCGAGGCTGGAGACCGACGTCATCTCCGTGAGGCCGGGGATGCGGCCGAAGCGGCGTTCCAGCGGCGTCGCCACCGACGACGCCATGGTCTGCGGGCTGGCGCCGGGCAGGGCGGCGTTGACGTTGATGGTCGGGAAGTCGACCCGCGGCAGCGGCGCCACCGGCAGGCTGCGGAACGCCGCCATCCCCGCCAGCAGCACCGCCGCCGCCAGCAGCGACGTCGCGATCGGCCGGCGGACGAAGGGCGCCGAGACGTTCACGGCACCTCACTCGCCGCGCCCGCGTTGACGCCGGCGGGCGCGCGCCCGCGCCAGCGCCGCAGCCGCTGCGCCATCCGCTCCATGTAGAGGTAGATGACCGGCGTCGTGAACAGCGTCAGCACCTGCGACAGCAGCAGGCCGCCGACGATGGTGATGCCGAGCGGCCGCCGCAGCTCCGCGCCCGTCCCGGTCCCCAGCGCCAGCGGCAGCCCGCCCAGCAACGCCGCCATCGTCGTCATCATGATGGGCCGGAAGCGGAGCAGGCAGGCCTGGTGGATCGCCTCGCGCGGCGACTTCTTCTGCTCGCGCTCGGCCTCCAGCGCGAAGTCGATCATCATGATGGCGTTCTTCTTGACGATGCCGATCAGCAGCACGATGCCGATCAGCGCGATGATCGAAAATTCGGAGCGACAGATCATCAGCGCCAGGAACGCCCCCACGCCCGCCGACGGCAGCGTCGACAGGATCGTCACCGGGTGGATGTAGCTCTCGTACAGCACGCCCAGCACGATGTAGACGGTGATGATCGCGGCCAGGATCAGGAACGGCTCGCTCGACAGCGACGACCCGAAGGCCGCCGCCGCGCCCTGGAAGTCGCCGCGCAACCCGGGCGGTGCCCCCAGCGCCGCCACCGCCTCGCGCACGGCGTTCACGGCGTCGCCCAGCGCGGCGCCCGGCGCCAGGTTGAACGACAGCGTCACCGCCGGGAACTGCCCCTCGTGCGCGATCGACACGGCGGTCGTCGTGCGCTCGTAGTGCGCGAACGCCGATAGCGGCACCGACTGCCCGGCCGCGCCGCGCACGTAGATCTGGTCCAGCGCCTCCGGGTTCTTCTGGAACGCGGGGTCGACCTCCAGGATCACGCGGTAGAGGTTCAGCTGCGTGAAGATCGTCGACACCTGGCGCTGGCCGAAGGCGTCGTAGAGCGTGTCGTCGATGGTCGCCGCGGTGATCCCCAGGCGCGCCGCGCTGTCGCGGTCGATCACCAGCGTCAGCTGGCGCGCGCCCTCCTGCTGATCGCTGGCGACGTCCGCCAGCTCGGGCAGCTGGCGCAGGCGCTCCAGCACGCGCGGCGCCCAGACCGCCAGCTCGGCCGGGTCGGCGTCCTCGATGGTGTACTGGTACTGGGTGCGGCTGACCCGGCTCTCGATCTGCAGGTCCTGCACCGCCTGCAAGTAGACGGTGACGCCCGTCAGCTCGCGCAGCCGCTCGCTCAGGCGCGCGATGATCTGCTCGGCGTCGGCCTTGCGCTGCTCGCGCGACTTGAGCGAGATGGCCAGCCGCCCCGTGGAGAGCGTCGGGTTGGTGCCGTCGGCGCCGATGAACGACGACACCGTGTCGACGTCCGGATCCGACCGCACGATGTCGGCGACCGCCTGCTGCCGCTCCGACATCGCCGCGAACGACACGTCGGGCGGCGCCTCGGTGATCCCGAGCAGCATCCCCGTGTCCTGCTGCGGGAACAGCCCCTTCGGGATCACCACCGCCAGCACGAACGTCAGTACCACCGTCGCGAAGGTGGCGGCCATCGTCAGCCGCTGGTGGTCCAGCACCCAGCGCAGCCCGCGATCGTAGACGCGGATCATCCAGTCGAAGGCGTGCTCCGACGCGCGCGCCACGCGCCCTTCGTCCTCCTTGCGCACGTGCTTGAGGACGTGCGCGCACATCATCGCCGTCAGCGTCAGCGAGATCAGCGCCGACGCGACGATCGCCGTCGACAGCGTCACCGCGAACTCGCGGAACAGCCGGCCGATGACGCCGCCCATGAACAGCAGCGGGATCAGCACCGCCACCAGCGACACCGTCAGCGACACGATGGTGAAGCCGATCTGCTTCGATCCCTTCAGCGCGGCCTGGAAGGGCGGATCGCCGTCCTCGATGTGGCGGGCGATGTTCTCGATCATGACGATGGCGTCATCGACGACGAACCCGGTCGAGATCGTCAGCGCCATCAGGGTCAGGTTGTTCAGGCTGTAGCCGAGCAGCAGCATCACCCCGAACGTCGCGATCAGCGACAGCGGCACCGCGACGCCGGGGATGATCGTCGCGCGCAGCGTGCGCAGGAACAGGTAGATGACCGCGACCACCAGCAGGATGGTCAGCACCAGCGTGAACTCGACGTCTCGCACCGACGCGCGCACGGTCTCGGTCCGGTCGGACAGGATCTTCACCTCGATCCCCTGGGGCAGCGACGCCTCCAGCTCGGGCAGCAGCGCCTTCACGCGTTCGGCGACCTCGATCAGGTTCGCCCCCGGCTGGCGCTGGATGTTCAGGATCACCGCCGGGTCGGCGCCGGCCCAGCCCGCCAGCTGCGCGTTCTCGACGCCGTCCAGCACCTTGGCGATGTCCGTCAGCCGCACCGCCGCGCCGTTCTGGTAGGCGATGATCAGCGGCTTGTAGCCGGCCGCGCTCGGCAGCTGGTCGTTGGCGGCGACCAGGTAGTTCTGGCGCGGCCCGTCCAGGTTGCCCTTGGGCTGGTTGACGTTCGCCGCCACCAGCGCCGCGCGCACCTCCTCCAGGCCGAGGCCGCGCCCCGCCAGCGCCACCGGATCGACCTGCACGCGCACCGCCGGCCGCTGGCCGCCGTTCAGCGTCACCAGGCCGACGCCCGACACCTGCGCCAGCCGCTGGGCCAGGATCGAGTCGGCATAGTCGTCGACCTGGGGCAGGGGCGTCGTCTTCGAGCTGACGGACAGCGAGATCACCGGCACGTCGGCCGGGTTGCTCTTGCTGTAGGTGGGCGGCGTCGGCAGCGTGCGCGGCAGCAGATTCGACGCCGCGTTGATCGCCGCCTGCACGTCCTGCTGGGCCGAGTCGATGTCGCGGTCCAACGTGAACTGCAGGGTGATCTGCGAGCTGGCGGCGCTCGACACCGACGTCATGTTCGCGATCGACGGGATCTGTCCGAGCTGCCGCTCGAGCGGCGTCGTCACCGCCGACACCATCGTGTCCGCGCTGGCCCCGGGCAGGATCGTCGACACCACGATGGTCGGGTAGTCGACCTGGGGCAGCGCCGACACCGCCAGCTGGCGGTAGCCGATGAGGCCCCCCGCCAGCACGCCGATCATCAACAGCGACGTCCCGACGGGACGCCGGATGAACGGCTCGGAGACGTTCACGGCCGCCGCCGGCCGCCGCCGGTCCCGCCGGCGTCTGCGGGGCGGCGCTGACCCCCGCCGCCGTGTCCCTCGGCTTCGGACGGCTGAGCGGGCTGGCGCGGCTGCACGCGGGCGCCGGGACGCAGCTGGTTCTGGCCCTCGCTCACCACCTTGTCGCCCTCCGTCAGGCCCTTGGCCACGATCGCCTGCTCGCCCTCGATGCGTTCGAGGGCGACGTTGTGCACCGCCGCCTTCCCGTCGTCGCCGACGACGTAGACGAACGCGCCCTGCGGGCCGCGCTGCACCGCCACCGCCGGGATCACCAGCGCCCCCTTGCGCACCGTCAGCTGCAGCCGCGCCTTGACGAACTGGTTCGGCCACAGCACGCGCTGGGGGTTCGGGAAGATCGCCTTGAGGCGCATGGTCGCCGTCCCCTGGTTGATCAGGTTGTCGATCAGCTCGAGCTCGCCGGTCGCCAGCAGCTGGTCGCCGTCGCGGCTGCGCGCCTCGACGGCCAGCTTGCCCTTGGCCTGCTCGCGCGACACGTCGGGCAGATCGTCCTGCGGCAGCGTGAACAGCACCGCGATCGGATCCATCTGCGTGACCACGACGATGCCGTTGGCGTCGGTGGTGCTGACCAGGTTGCCGGGATCGACCTGGCGCACGCCGGTGACGCCGGTGATGGGGGAGGTGATCCGCGCGTAGCTGAGGTTCAGGCGCGCGGTCTCGATCTGCGCCTTGTCGGAGGCGACCGTCCCGGTCAGCTGATCGACCAGCGCGCGCTGATCGTCGACCTGCTGCTGCGGGATCAGGTGCTGCGCGCCGACGCCGACGAAGCGATCCAGGTTGCGCTTGGCGCCTTCCAGCTGCGCCTCGTCGCGCGCCAGCGCCGCCTCCGCCTGGTGCAGGGCGATCGTGAACGGGCGCGGATCGATCTGGGCCAGCGCCTCGCCCTGCTTGACCGCCTGGCCCTCGCGGAACATCACCTTGTCCAGCCGTCCGCCCACCTGGGCGTGGATGTTGACGGTCTTGTAGGCGGTGACGGTGCCCAGCCCGTCGAGGTAGATCGGGACGTCCTTCACGGCCGCCGGCGTGGCGACCACCGGGATCACGCGGTCGGCCGCCGCGCCGCCGCGCCCGGCCTTCGCGCCGCCGCTCGCCTCCTGGCCGGCGCCGTGCCCGCGCAGCATGAGCCAGACGAGCAGCGCCGCCGCGACGAGGATCGCGGCGACCACCCAGCCCCGCCGCCGTCCCCGGGGCGCGTCCGCCGTGTCCGTCGCGCTCGTCGCGCTCATCGCGCCCCCAGCGCGGCCAGCAGCTGCGCGCGCGCCGCCGCCAGCCCGTACTTGGCCTGCACCTCCTGCGCGGCCGCCGTCGTGTACGCCACCTGCGCGTCGTCCAGCTCGATGACGCTGCCCAGCCCCTGGCGGTAGCGCGCCTCCGCCAGCGTCAGCTGATCGCGCGCGTTCACCAGTGCCTCCTCGGCCGCCGTGATCGTCGCCTTCGCCGCCTGCACGGCCAGCCGCCCCTGCTCGACGTCGACCTCGACCTGCAGCCGCAGGGCCGCCACCTGACCGTCGAGGCCGATCAGGTTGCCCTTCTGCTCGCGCACCTGGCCGTGGGTCAGGCCGCCCTGGAAGATGGCCCAGCTGAGCTGCAGCCCGACGTACCAGTTGGGCACCAGGCGATCGATCGCCGAGCCGCTCTCCGTGGCGTTGGCGACCGCGCCGAGGCTGGGGCCGTACCCGCCGCGGACCGCGTCGGTCAGCAGCGCCTGCGCCTCGCGCTGGTTGGCGAGGTTGGCCAGCTCGGGCCGCGCCTTCAGCGCGCGATCGGTGAGCGGCGCGTTCGGCCCGTCCTCGCCGTCGATGGCCGGCAGGTCGTCGTCCGCCAGCGCGTAGACACCGTCGACGGAGATCCCCATCGCCTGGGCGAGCTGCGCCTGGGCGACGAAGTAGTTGCTCTGCGCGTTCACGAGCTGGACCTTCGCGTTCGCCAGCGCCGTCCTGACGGTCGCCGTGTCGATCTCCGGACGGATGCCGGCCTTCACGAGCGCCACGCTCTGCTCAAGGTGCTTCTCCTGGTTGTGGACGCCGTCGTCCGCGACCGAGACCAGATCGCGCTGCGTGCGGCCCTGAAAGAACGCCCGGCGGACCGCCAGCAGCGTCTGGTTCTCGATCGCGCGGCGGTTCCAGTTGGCGGCGTCGCGGCTCGCCTCCGCCGATCGCCATTTTCCCCGCGTGACCCCGAAGTCGTAGATGAGCTGCGTGGCCGTCGCGCCGAAGGTGAAGAAGTTGAAGAGCGGCGCGCCCCAGCCGTTGTTTGCGGGCGGGGGCGTGCAGTTCGTCATGTTGGGCATCGTGCAGATCATCGTGTTCGTTGGCACGAACCCTGGACGCGCCACGAAGTTGGCCGTCGTGCGCTGGTACGTCCCCGTCGCGTTCAGCTGCGGCAGGTATCCGGAGCGCGCCTGTTCGAGCCGCCCCTCCGCCGCCTCGGCCTGGCCGTACGCCTGCTCCAGCGTCGGCGCGTGTTTCAGCGCGGTCGTCTCTGCCTCGGCGAGCGTCAACGTCTTGGCGGCTGCGGGAGCGGGAGGAGTGGGGGCGGCTTCGGCGGCTAACATCGCGCTCGCCAAGGAGAAAGCCGCCAGGGGCGACAAGGTCATCGGAGCCTCGCAGGGACACGCATTCGCCGCTAGAGGTTAGCCATCCGGCGAACGCGTGTCGCGGGTTTTTGCCTGGCGTTATCGCCGTTTAGAAATGCGAGCAGGTCGCAATGAAGCAGCTCTGGTCGCCGCCGGACTCTTCGTAGCAGCGGTCGAGCGCGTCGTCCTCGACCGCCGACATCTGGGTCAAGCCGAAGCCCCGCGCGACCTCCTCGGTGACCGGGTACTGATCGCCGTACGAATCCTCGGCGACGCAGGTGACCTGACGGATATGCCCCCAGTCCCAGTAGTAGACGGGGCGGACGAACTCGGGATGCGCCCAGTGGTGCCAGGGGTGGACGCCGAACTTGGCGATGTGCGGCTTCATGACGCGGACCGCGTGCGGGTGCACCGTCGCGCCGCGCGGGTGGATGCCGCGCGGGTGCGCCTGGAACTTCGGCGGCTCCGGCCGCGGCCGCGGCGCCGGGTGCTCTTCGTGCCGCATGTCGCGGTGTTCTTCGGCGTGGTGTTCTTCGGCGCGGCGTTCGTCGGCGCGACGTTCGTGCTCGTCGGCGCGGGCGCTCGCGGAGAGGAGAAGGACCTGCAGGGAGACAGCGGTGACGGAGACAGCCAGTACGGTTCCGATTTTCATCAGGCCTCCTGAACGGGGTTGCATTCCAACGTCCGAGACCCTAGGACCATCCCCGGCGGCGCTTGGTTAGTCGTTCGAGCCGCCGAGGAGGGAGCCCACCATGCGCGCTGCCGTCATCACCGAGTTCAACAAAGACTGGGAGCTGAAGGAGCTCGCCGACCCGCGACCAGGTCCGGGGCAGGTCGTCGTTCGCGTTCGGGCCAGCGGCATCTGCGGCACCGACCTGCACGCACACCACGGCACGCTGGGCGCGAAGCTGCCGCTCGTGCCCGGGCACGAGCCCGCCGGTGAGATCGTCGAGCTGGGCGCGGGCGTCACCGATCTGAAGATCGGCGATCGCGTCGGCGTGTTCTGGACCCAGAAGGGGTGCGGGCGGTGCGTGTCCTGCCAGTCGGGCTGGCCGTGGCGGTGTCCGAACGCCGAGAGCTGGATGAAGCTCGGCGGCGGCGACTCCGAGCTGATGCTCGCCTGGGCGTCGGGCTGCGCGCTGCTGCCCGACGGCCTGTCGTTCGAGGCGGCGGCGCCGCTGTTCTGCGCCGGCTACACGGTGATGAGCGGCCTGCGCAACGCCGACCTCCGGCCGGGCGAGCGCGTGGCGGTGCTCGGGCTGGGCGGCCTCGGCCACCTCGGCCTGCAGCTGAGCAAGGCGCTCGGCCTGGAGACGTTCGCGATCACCGGGCAGGCCGACAAGAAGGCCGAGCTGGTCGGGTTCGGCGCCGACGAGGTGCTGGTGGCGGGCGCGGGCGCCGATCCGGGCGCGGTGCTGCGCGATGCGGGCGGCGCGGACGTGATCCTGTCGACGACGAACTCCGCGCAGCAGATCGCGGGGGTGTTCGGCGGCCTGCGAACGGGCGGGCGGCTCATCAACCTCGGCGTCCCAGACGGGCCGCTGCTGATCGACCCGCGGATCCTGATGTGGGGGCAGCGCCAGATCCGCGGCAGCTCGCAGGACGAGCGCTCCGACATGCGCGAGGTGCTGACGCTCGCCGCCGCCGGCAAGGTCAAGGCGAAGATCGAGCTCTACCCCCTGGCGCGTGTGAACGAGGCGCTCGCGCGCCTGCAGGCCGGCAAGATGCGCTACCGCGCGGTCCTGCAGCACGCGGCCTGATCCTCTGATAGATCGTCGGGCCATGGCTGAACCGACGGCGACCGAGGTGCGCATCGCGGTGATCCTCGCCAGCATCCGCCAGGGCCGGCGCGGCGAGGTCTACGCGCGCTGGATCCACGACCTCCTCGCGCAGCGCGCCGGCGTCGCCGCGGAGGTGCTCGATCTGCGCGACTTCATCTTGCCGGGGTACGCGCACCCGGAGATGCCGCGCATGATCGAGACCCGCTACGCGGACGAGACGGCGCGCCGCTGGTCGGAGACGATCCACGGCATGGACGGCTATGTGATCGTCACGCCCGAATACAACCGCGGCTACCCGGGGCAGCTCAAGAACGCCATCGATCACGTGCACACCGGCTGGTGGTACAAGCCGGTCGCCTTCGTCACCTACGGCGGCGGGGCGGGCGGCGCCCGCGCGGCCGAGCAGCTGCGCAGCGTCGCGGTCGAGGTGCGGATGGTGCCGGTCCGGACGGAGGTGAACATCCGCCTGATCGGCCTGCAGGCCGACGAGGCCGGCCGGCCGACCGACATCTATTACGCGCGCCAGGCCGAGGCGCTGATCGACCAGCTGCTGTGGTGGACGCGGGCCACGAAGCAGGGCCGAACCGCTTCCCCGCCCCCGGCATCGTAGAGCTGCCCGCCGCCGCGCGGCGCGGACGGGACCGTTGACACCGACAACGATTTGAACCACTGTACTAGAAAATGAATCGCGGTTCAGAAACTGAATCGGAGCGTCATTCTTCGCTCCGCGACCGGATCCGCGAGACGACGGTGCAGGCGATCCTGGCCGCCGCGGAAGAGGTGTTCGCCGACGCCGGGTTTCACGCCGCCAAGATGGGCGACATCGCGAGCAAGGCGGGCGTCTCGGTCGGCACCCTCTACAACCACTTCGAGGACCGCGAGGCGCTGCTGGCCGGTCTGCTGGCGGCGCAGAGCGAGGAGCTGATCGGGCGGGTCGATGCCGCCATCCAGGAGGGGAGCGCCGAGCCGCTGCGCGATCGGTTGCGCCGGATCGGCGGCGCCTTCCTCGGACATTGCGACGAGCACCGGAAGTTCGTGCACATCGCCCTGCAGCGGGAGCTGGGGCGCTACCAGCAGACCTACCCGCAGGCATGGAAGCAGAAGACCGACGCCATGCGGGCGCTGCACGAGCGCGTCGACGGCGAGATGAAGCGCGGCGTGAAGGAGCGGGCGCTGCGGCCCGAGATGGCGGAGCTGGCGGCGACCTTCTTCTTCGGCATGATGCGCGGCCTCATCATCCGCGACGTGCTGCTGGGCAAGGGCGGCCCGATGGCCGGCGAGATCGACGGCCTGCTCGACATGTTCTTCGATGGAGCGGGCGCGGGCGCCGCGAAGGGGGCGGGGTGAGCACCGCTTCGCTCACCGCGTTCCCGGCCGCCGTCGCCACGCGCGCGCCGGTGAACAAGTGGATCGTCACGCTGTCGGTCACGTTCGGCACGCTGATGGGGGCGATCGACACGTCGATCGTCGCCGTCGCCACGCCGCACCTGACGGGCGCGCTGGGCGCCACGGTCGAGGAGATGACCTGGGTGACGACCGGGTTCGTGATCGCGACGGTCGTGGTCATGCCGTTGACCGCGTTCCTGGGCCGGTTCTTCGGCCAGAAGCGCGTCTATCTGTTTTCGCTCGGGCTGTTCGTGCTCGGGTCCGCGCTGTGCGGGCTGGCGCGATCGCTGCCGATGATGGTGGCGTGCCGCGCCCTGCAGGGGCTGGGGGCGGGCGCGCTGCAGCCGACCGAGCAGGCGATCCTGCGCCAGACCTTCCCGCCCGAGGAGCAGGGGATGGCGATGGCGCTGTTCGGGCTGGCGGTCGTCGTCGGCCCGGCCGCCGGGCCCGCCCTGGGCGGGTGGATCCTCGACAACTACAACTGGCCCTGGATCTTCTACATCAACCTGCCCATCGGCCTGCTCGGCATCTTCCTGGTGTCGCGCTTCGTGCACGAGCCGGAGGACATCCGCCGCGAGAACAAGGCGCGCGCCGAGGCGCAGCGCAAGAACCTCGACTGGCTCGGCATCGTGCTGATGACGGTCGGGCTGGCGTCGCTGCAGTACGTGCTGGAGGAGGGGAGCAGCAACGACTGGTTCCAGTCGCACACCATCGCGGTCGTGTCGTTCGTGGCGGTGTTTGTGCTGGCGGCGTTCGTGATCCGCGAGCTGACCGCGCCCGTGCCGGCGGTCGACCTGTCGCTGTTCAAGGACCGCGTGTTCCTGTCGGGCACGCTGATCGGCGCGGTGATGTTCGCGATCCTGATGTCCATCACGTTCCTGCTGCCGCTGTTCATGCAGGAGCTGCTCGGGTTCCCGGCCCTGGATTCGGGGGTCGCGCTGATGCCGCGGGCCCTGGCCATGATGGTCGGCATCCCGCTGGTGGGCCGCCTCTACAACAAGGTGCAGCCGCGCGTCCTGATCATCATCGGCGTGTTCCTGGTGTCGCTGAGCGCCTTCCTGATGTCGCACTACACGCTGGCGACCAGCTCGCGGTCCGTGGTGACGGCGATCGTCATCCAGGGCCTCGGCTTCGCGGCGATCTTCGTGCCGCTGACGACGGTCGCGCTGGCCGGCATCCCGCGCTACCGGCTGACGGACGCGACCGGGCTCAACTCGCTGCTGCGGCAGATCGGCGGCTCGCTGGGCCTGGCGGCGTTCGCGACGCTGCTGCCGCACTTCATCGCCTCGGCCCGCAGCGGCCTGGCCGCCCACGCCGATCCGGGGCGGCCCGAGATGATGGCGCGGCTCAACGGCTTGCAGTCGTTCCTGGTGTCCCGCGGCCTCAACCCGGCCGGAGCGCGGATGGGCGCGGCCCGCATGATCGACGGGACGCTGGCGCAGCAGGCGTCGGTGCTGGCGTTCGAGCGGATGTTCCTGACCGCCGGCATCGCGTTCTTGATCGTGATCCCGCTGGCGCTCTGGCTGCGCAAGCCGAGGGCCGCCGGGAATCAAGCGGCCAAGCTAGAGGATCTCCACTGATACGCCCATTGACGTACCCCCGAAAGAGAGCCTGATGGAAACCGCGCGACAGCAACAGATCCCGACCTCGACACCGAACAACGACGTCACTGACGGGAAGCCGGGGCCGGCTGCCGTGGGCGACAAGGCCGGCGCAAAGCCGCGCGGCCGCCGGCCGTTCGTGATCCTCGGCGTCGTCGCCGTGATCGCGCTCGTCACCATCGGGGGCTACTCGCTGATGACGGCGGGCCGCGAGAACACCGATGACGCGCAGGTGGCGGCGGACGTGGTGCCGGTCTCGGCGCGCGTCAGCGGAGTGGTGGCCCACACCGCCATCCACGACAACCAGACGGTCAAGCGCGGGGACCTGCTGGTCGAGCTCGACGGCGCCGACGCGCGCGCGCGCGTCCAGCAGGCCGAGGCCGAGCTGGCGACGGCGCAGGCGCAGGCGCAGGCGTCCGAGGCGCAGGTGACGATCGTCGAGGCGACCTCGAAGGGCGGCCTGGCGAGCGCGCGCGCCGCGCTGAACGGATCGACCGCCGGTGTCGGCAGCGCCGCCGCGCAGATCGCCGCCGCGCGCGCGGCCAGCGCGCGGGCCGACGCGGAGATGCACAAGGCGGAGATGGACCTCGGGCGCGCGCGGATCCTGCGCAAGGCGGAGGCGATCCCGCAGGATCGCTTCGACACCGCCCAGGTCAGCTACGACGCCGCCAAGGCCGCCAAGGCCGAGGCCGACGCGCAGGTGGCGCTGGCCGAGGACGCCCGCCGCGGCGCCCAGAGCCGCGTGTTCGAGGCGCAGGGACGATTGAACCAGAGCACGCCGGTGGCCCCGCAGATCGCGGCGGCGCGCGCCGGCGCCGCGCTGGCCGCCGCCCGCGTGCGCAGCGCCGAGGCGGCGCTCGCGCTGGCCAAGCTGCAGCTCGACTACACGCGGATCGTCGCGCCGGTCGACGGCTTCGCGTCGAAGCTGGCCGTGCATGACGGCCAGCTGGTCGCCGTGGGCCAGCCGCTGGTGGAGATCGTGCCGTCGGCCGCCTACGTGGTCGCGAACTTCAAGGAGACGCAGATCGGCTCCATGCGCGCCGGCCAGCCCGTGAAGATCGACGTCGACGCGTTCCCCGGACGCGACCTGCACGGCAAGGTCGACAGCCTGTCCGCCGGCACGGGCGCCAGCTTCTCGCTGCTGCCGCCCGACAACGCCACCGGCAACTTCGTCAAGGTGGTGCAGCGCGTCCCCGTCCGCATCACCCTGGTCGATCCCCCCGCCGACCTCCCGCTCCGCCCCGGCCTCTCCGCCACCGTCACCGTCGACGTCAGGCACTGATCCCCTCTCCCTCCGGGTGAGGGCCGTTCGCCCTACGGCGCCGCGTGCAATTTCGCCGTCATCAAGTCGATGAGCGGCTGGTTCGCGTTGTTCGGATCGACCGCGCCGGTGCCGTAATACAGCGCGAACGCATCCTCGTGGTACTGGTGGTACGAGAGGCCGGCGATCGGGGGATCGCCCGCGGCGCCGTCGCCGGTCGCCAGATCGTAGACGTCGCCGACCCAGCCGAGGCCGCCCTTGCCGTTCGCGAAGCACGCCTTGTAGACGCCGAACTCGCCCATGAACAGCGGCACGCCGCGCGCTGCGCCCCACGCCAGGTACGGCGCCATCATGCCGGCCAGGCCCGCCTTGTCGCGCGCGGTGACCGGCGTCGAGCTGCCGAGCAGATCGAGGCGGATGCGCGCCGCCGCGCCCGCCGGCAGGTCCGTCCCCAGCATCCAGCCCGAGATGCTGTACTGGTGTCCCGGCGTCGGCGCGAAGTAGGCGCCGGTGCCGCCCCAGCTGGCGTCGTCGGTCGTCCCGCTGATCGTCAGGCAGGTCGCGCTGGTCTTGCAGCCCGACATCGTGCCGCCGGCCCCGACGTTGTTCGCCGACCAGAAGTACCAGCCGCTCGCCGAGGTCGGATAGATGTGCTCGACCTCGCCGAGCAGCGCGCCGCCCGCGTCGTACTCCTTGATTGAAAGGTCGTCG
>DATBHU010000659.1:0-12418 GCA_036557265.1 Polyangia bacterium | reverse complement strand
CGATCCAGGAAAAACCCCGCACCGTCGCCCCGAAACCCGTCCCGTTCATCTTGATGACGATCTGGTCGATGCTCGGGCCGGTGAAGATGAACGGGCTGGCCTGACGGGCGCCCACGATCCGATACCCGTCGGGGGTGGCGGTGCGCGCTTCGATCTCGAACGCCGGCTCGGTCGTCGCGGCCTGGGTGCCGCCGCCGCTCTCGACGATGATGGTGAAGTCGACGTCGACCTCGACCCAGATGGCGCGGTGACCCGGGGGCAGGTAGCCGGTGACCACGGGCGTCGTCACGTCGAACGGCATGGTGAGCTCGGCGCCGTTTCCGTCGACCCAGCGGACGTCATTCCGGAACGTGAGCCCCGGGAGGCCGTCGCTGATCGACCCGAAGCGGGAGACGAACAGCGGCGTCGCGGGCAATCCGATCAGCGGCGACGGCAGCACGCGGACGTGGACGCCCGGCGCGAGGTGCGGGTTGGGCGTGGTGACGGAAGGGAAGGTGTCCGATACGTCCTTCGAATCGGTGGCACCGCCGAAGAGCAACCACGGTGGAGCTAGCAACATCACAGACCCTCCAAGATCCTGGCCAAGGGGCGGTCGAAGACCGGCACCGCGCCCGTTTTGACGCCGCCGGGTTCAGCGACGGCGAGTTGAAGCTGGTAGACGCCGCCGGCCACGAGCGGCACCGGCGCGTCCATGAAGAAGAGGACGCGCGTCCCCGAGGCGTTGCGGATGGTCTTCGTGAACGTGAAGGCCGTCCCGGCCGGCTGGCCGCCCTGCATCGCCACCGCCGCGAGGCTGGTCGGCTCCATCCGCGGCGCCGGCGTCAGCTTCAAGGCGTCGGCGGTGAACGCCGTGCTCGGCAGCGGCTCGCGATGGATCGGCTCCTCCGCTTCCAGCAGGGCGGCCGCCAGGATCCACGGCCCGCCGTCGATCGCGGGCGGCTGCCAGATCAGCGTCGTGCGCGGCCTGGCCGGCACCGGCCACGGATCGAGCCCCAGCTGGCCGAGCGCGGTGTCCATCGCCCCGTCGCCGACGCCGGTGGAGAGGGCCGGCATCGGACCGGTCAGGATGAAGTCGGGCGGGGCCGTGGTGTTGGGGCTGTCCACCCCGAACCCGAGCGCGTCCACCAGCGCCGCGACGTCGCGGTAGCGCGAGGTCCGGAACTGCGCGTGCGCGACGATCACCTCTTCCGCGTCGCGCAGGGCGAAGAGCTGGAAGTCGTAGCTCGCCGCCGGATCGAGGTTGGCGGCCACGGTCAGCGTGCTGCCGCCGATCCGCGGCGGCGCGCCCATGCAGGGAGACGACGTCGCCGCGTCGGCGATGCGCCCCTCGGCCGGGAACGACGGCGTCGGGTCGCCCGTCTCGGTGGCGGTCTGCGCGACGTCGAGGATGTGCGGCGTGCCGGGGACGTGCTCCGGTACGCCGTTCAGCGTGCCGAGCGGCGGGTCGGTGCGCAGCACGCGCGCCTTGAGCGTCGCGCCGTACTTGGCGAGCAGGCCGACGATGTGATCGACCATGAACCGGAACAGCAGCGGATCGCCGACGAAGAACGGTGAGCCCGTCGCGTCGGTGGGTTGGCTGTAGCTGATGAAGCGGGCCAGGCCGCGCGCGTCGAAGGTGCGCTCGTCGAAGGCCGCGCCGCCGTCGGCGGGGCTGTCGCCGAGGCCCGCGCCCGTGGCGGCCGCGACGGCGCCCCAGTCGGCGGTCCGGAAGGTGAAGCGCTCCGTCGTGCCGCCCGACCAGGTGCCGCCCACGGACGTGGGCGCCGGGTCGCCGGTCTTCTCCGCCTTCCACCCCTGGTACTGCCAGCGCACGCGCAGCTGGTAGACGCTGTCGGCGTCGAGGGAGACCACCCGATCGCGGTGCGCGCTCGGGTCGGGTGCGGAGACCGTCGCGTTGGTCGAGACGATCGAGTCGCGGGTGGCCTGGTCCGCGGCGCGGCGTTCGAGCGCGTCCTTCGAGATCCCGCAGAGCGAGACGACCTTGATGCGACCGAGGTCGAAGGCCTTGATCCGGATGCGCGCCCAGGACGCGCTCGGGTCCGGGGCCTGATAGCTGACGTGCTGGCAGGGCGTCTGGCCCGGCGGCACGTCGAGGACGGTGGCGGGAAACTCGACCTCCTCGCCGGTGGCGAGAACGCCGACGACGACCGGCAGCTGGCGCCCCGGGGGCGGCGTCAGGATTCCCGGATCGATCGTCACGCCCAGGCCGGCCGTCACCCGGCAGATCTCGACGATGCGGCCGGGGCTGCCGGCGCCTGCGCCCGACGTGCCGCCGGAGGTGCCCGGATCATTCGGCCGGCCCGGATCGCCGGTCAGACCGCCCGGATCGTGAGAGCCGGGCGTGGGCGCGGGGCCGCAGCAGCAGAAGCCGGCGTTCGTGCCGGTGGTCGAGGTCGAACCGGTCAACCCGCCGCCGGGCGGGAGGCCGCCGCCGGGGCCGCTGCCCGGGCTGCCGCCGCCGGTCGATCCGGCGGGCAGCGGGACGACGCGGAGGCGCACGATCGCCGCGCCGGTCATGGTGACCGTGTGCGGCCCCGGGCCCTCGATCACGCCGTCGTCGACGATCGTCCCGGTCGCGTCGAGCGCCTGCACGACCAGCCCCGGTCCGGCGAAGCCGGTCAGCGAGACCTCCTTGAACACGCCGGGCAGGTCGGCGTGGAGACCGTGCGCGGGCACCACCAGCCCGATCCGGCTGCCGTCGTTGAACGACGTCACGGTCTCGGTGGGCGCCTCCGGCAGGATCAAGGTTCCGCTGTCGGTCGGCAGCATGCGCGCGACCCGGGTGGCGTCGGCGGCGTCGAAGGTGTCGCAGGTGCGCACGCCGCCGCCCAGGTCGATGGTGGTCGGACCGGTGTCACGGCCGGCGTCCGCGCACACCTCGACGGTCAGCTCGGGCTGGACGAGCTCCGGCGCGATGGCGAGCTCCGTCGGCAGCGACAGCAGGAAGCGCCCCTGACGGGTGAACGTCGCCAGCTGCCACGCCTGCGAGAAGTCGATCCCGTCGACGGTGACCGTCCGCGAGAGCGGAACCACGCCGGGCGCGCCGAGCGCGATGCCGAGCTGGTTGGCGAGCGAGAACAGCAGGGCGACCGGGAAGGTCGAGTCGAGGCCGACGACCGCGCTGAACGCGACCGGGAAGGCGGCGCCCGTCTGGGGGCGGGAAGCGACCCGGGCCTGCAGCGTATCGATGGCCACCGCGTCGATGCCGAACGCGCACGCGGGCGTCACGGCCGGCGAAGGATCGCAGGCGTTCTTCCAGGGCTTGGCGGGATCGCCGGGGCTGTCTTGCCCCCCGGTCTCGTTGAGCCAGCGCGCCCACGGCGCCGGATGCCACCAGAACAGGCCGAGCTCGCGTCCTTCTTCGGAGGACGACTGCGTGCTCGACCCGCTCGTGATGACCGCGTCGTGCGAGGTCGGGAACCACCAGGCCGCGTCGAAAGGTCCGGCCTGCCGGGTCCAGTCGGCGTCGTTGGCGGGATTGCCGCCCGCGTTCAGCTTGAACAGGTCGACGGTGTCGGCCCGGAAAGCGTACTTGAGCTCGCTCGAGCCCGACCACGGGTTGGCGCCGATCTCGTCGATCTTGATCTTGAAGGACGCGCTCGGATTCGTGTCGACGCCGTCCTGCACGTAGTGGCCGAACTGGATCACCGCCAGCGTGTCGGGCCAGACGACCGGAAGGTCGCCGGTGCCGTCGCCGGCCTTGAGCGACGCCTTGATCGCGGCGCGGTGGTCGCACAGCGTGACGCCGCCGATCGGGCTGTCGGGGGCCGGGATGGTGTCCGGGATGCTGTCGACGACGGTGATGTCGACGCAGCCCGAGATGGAGAACAACCAGCAGTCGATGCCGCCGCAGAAATGGCCGCTCAGCGCGATGCCGCCGTCCTGAACGCGGAAGTGCAGATCGCCGCGCGCGGTCACGCTGACGACGACCAGGTTCAGCTCGCCGTGGACGCTCATGCTGCCCGCGAGCAGGAACGGCCGGGTGCCGACGCCGACCACGAAGTCGACGCCCGCGGTCAGACGGAACGGTCCCGCGCTCCAGTCGATGACGAAGCCGGCGCCGAAGCCGATCGAGAAGCCGGTCAGGTTGATGCCGGTTCCGCCGAGGTTGAAGATCCCCTTCTCCTCGAACATCAGGAACCCGTTCCCCTCCTGGGAGATGCTCCCGGGGAAGAGGGTCATCTTCACCTTCTCGCCCGCGCGGCTCGGGCCGAGATCGGGCGTGGGCGGCGTGATGTTGTCGGTCCCGACCCGGATGTACCAGGAGCTGTCCCGGGCGGTCGGGAACGACGCCGACACGGGGACGCTCAGGTCGAGGACCTTGTCGATCTTGTAGTTGCCGCGCAGGCCGATCTTCACGCCGGAGTCGTCGATCACGGTCA
The DNA here is from genome assembly GCA_036557265.1 of Polyangia bacterium. Lineage (GTDB taxonomy): Bacteria > Myxococcota_A > Polyangia > Fen-1088 > Fen-1088 > JADGRB01. Next base: position 8,036 of record DATBHU010000659.1, on the reverse strand, counting down.
TCCCGACGATCGAGAAGCTCTGGTCGGGCGGGCCGTCGCCGCCCTCGCTGACGTCGTCGCGCTGCGAGAAGCCCTTCGCGCTCACCCCGAAGATCACGGCGATATCCGGGAACTCGACGCACAGCGCGCCCTCCGCGCTGAACGCGAAGGCGCCGTCCGGCATCGTGCCGATGACCGCGCCGAACCCGATCGCGTACTGGCCGGAGTGCTTGTTGTACTTGTTCTGGGGGGGCGTGCTGCTGAACCAGATCAGCTCGCGCTGGACCGGATCGATGGCGGGATCGCGGTTGATGTTGCGCTCCCCGTTCGCGACGAAGCGGCCCATCAGGCCCCACAGCGCCAGACCGGTGTTGGCGAGCGGGATGCCGACGGGGAACCGCACGCCGACCTCCACCATCGCGAGGGGCGGATCGAGCGCCAGCGCCCCGTAGGCCGACAGCTTGGCGGGGATCACGTCGACCGCGAGCATCGCGCGCAGCTCGCCGCCGTCGCCCACGGTGACGCTGCCGCTGCCCGCCAGCACGCCCGGGATGTCGACGTGCGCGGCCAGCCCGCGCAGCTCGACGCTGGCGTCCTCCAAGGGGAGCACCGTCGCGCGGATGGTGGCGCTGTCGAGGCGGATCACCCCGAGGTCGAGGGCGAACTCGAGCTTCAGCTCGATCCAGACCGAGCCGGTGCCGAGCCGCGCGCTCGCGACGCGCAGCAGCTCGCCGAGCGTCCCGTTGATCTTCCAGTTCCCGCTGTCCTGGATCTCGACGCTCACCTGGTCGTAGACCAGGCTGATGCCTTCCAGTCCGACCGCGCCGTCGGTCTCGAAGCGCAGCCCGACGTTCTTGTAGCGGATCTTGAAGCTCTCGCCGGTCAGCCCGAGGCTCTGGACGTTGACGTGGACCTGGCAGACGTAATCCGCCGTCGCCTGCAGGAAGCTGTCGCTGTCCCAGCGGTACTTCAGCTCGAAGCGTTCGATGTCCACCTGCCCGGGCGGGCCGCCCGGATTGATGAACTCGGCGATGGCGATGCCGGCCAGGATCAACGCGGCGGATTTGAGGAATTGCACACCGGCTCCGTCCTGGGACGTCCCCGTGGTCTTGTCGACGAGCGCACCCAGCGACGGCGCGAACGCGAGCGCGCCGACCAGGACGTCGCTTTCGAAGCGCATCTTTCCCTCGGGCAGGGCGAGCGAGGCGGTCACCTCGGTGCTGCCCGTGCGGGCGTCGTGGGTGAGCCGCGCGATCAGCTCCCAGAACTGCCGCGACGTCGTGGTCAGCTGCACCGGCGTGGCGGTCTTGGGCGTCTGTCCCGGAGCGGTCGTCCCGGGCAGCGTCACGGGCGCCGTCTCGAAGTCGGCGAGCGCCTCCAGCAGCGTCGGGAACCAGTCGCCGGGGCCGACCACGGTGGGGCTGTCCCACTTCGCCCGCAGGCGGACGCGGAAGTTGATGGGCGGCGAGCTGTCCGTCTTCGAGCCCGCCCGCTTCTCGGGGTCGCCGTCCGGGCCCGGGACCAGGATGGGCACCGGGTTCTTGGCCCCCGGATCGAGGGCGGGCGGCGTGGTCTGGCCCGGGTCGAAGGCGTAGATCTCGACGCACCGGTACGGCTTGCGGTGATCGTCGTCGCGCGCGCTCGTGTGCAGGCCGGAGTTGGAGGTGCCGCCGTCCGCCGACCAGTTCTCGTTATAGATCGGAGATTGCGGATCGAGCGACGTCTCGCTGCCGGCGGGCAGCGCCAGCCGTCCGGACGTCAGACGCGCGACGCCCGTGTTCGGGATCGTGCCGGGATCCTGCTCGGTGACCGTGATCGGGGTGCCGTCGAGGTTGTGGTTGCGCAGGGCGCGGAGCAGCAGCGACTCCCCCGTGGCCGCGCGCTTCTTGGCGAGATCCTTGTTCTGGGCGGCGTTGTCGCCGGTGCTGGTCGCGAGCAGCCAGAGATCGTCGGTGCGGCCGAAGACGATGAAGCTGCGGCCGGCCGGCGCCGGCGTCGGCAGCGCGGCGACCCACTTGTCGAGCACGTCGTTCCAGCTCGACTCGCGGGCGCCGAACGCCTTCACCAGCGGGAGGGCGCCGGTCGGCTGGCGGTCCGCCGCCGGCGCGCTCTCGTCGTCGATCGTCTGCGCGCCGATGGGCGTGTCCGACTTGCCGAAGTCGAAGAACAGCACCACCCCGCGCCGCGGACCGTTCTGGATGGTGGGCGCGTTGCCGGTCGCGGAGACCGGGCCGCTGACCTGCACCCGGCTGACCAGCCCCTTGGGCACGGGGACGTTGGTCGAGTTGGCGTCCAGCACGATCGTGCTGGGCGGATCGACCGGCGTCGCGTCGTCGCCGTCGGCGTTGAACTTGTTGAGGTTGAACGTCCCCAGCACCTTGTCGACGGCGAGCGGCGTGGTGCTCGAGACGAGGGTCGACACCCGTCCGGTCGAGTCGTCCTCGACGCGATGGCCGATCAGCACCGCCGCGTCGGGCGCCAGCGTCAGCAGCAGGCGGCGCTTGTGACCGTGCGAGTCGAGGGTCAGCGTCGAGGTCTGGGGGCTGGCGCCCATGATCGGGAGCGGATCGGGCTGGAACGTCTGGCCTTCGCCCGTGCGCTCGACCCCGCCGGCCACGAGCGACCACTTGCCCGCGGTGTCGGCGGTCTGGAACTTGATGCCGTCCAGGTTCGCCGGCGTTCCGCGCACCTCGGCGACGTCCCGGAACGTCTGGTTGCCGAGGACGACGTCGATCTTCGCCGCCGGTTCGCCCGGCGCCGTCGCCGCCGCGACGAACGTGACCGTCACGCGGGACAACGTCGAGGTGTCCGCATCGGGCTGATTGCGCGGCCTGATCTTGATCGTGAAGGTGAAGACGTCACCGACCTTCACGCGCACGCCCGAGATCGTGGTGGGGATGTCCTCCGTGCCGCCCTGGTCGCCCTCGGACGCGTTCCAGTCGACAGCCACCGGCTCCTGGTCGACGGCGGGGTTGTCGGGCTTCGTGAACTTGACGTCGATCGACGCCTCCAGGACGTCGCTGGCCGGCGCCGGCAGCGTCACCTCGAGTTCGGTGGGGCTCTTGGTCAGCTTGTCCAGCGCCGTCGGCGAGCCGGCCTGGAAGAAGTCGACGCCGCCCAGGACCATGCCCTGGAACTGCTTGCCCCACTCGACGGCCAGCTCGCCCTGCACGCCGAAGGGCAGGCCGACGATGACGTCCTTGGTGGTCAGCGACAGGCTGTTGAAGATCGGCATCGACTTCGGCAGGTAGAGGCCGAAGCGCTTGAACGAGACGCCCTGCCAGTCCTCGCCGTGGCCGCGCGCGATGACCGGCCCGGGCGTGAAGGTCTTCGAGAGGTCGACCAGCACGTCCTCGATGCCGAAGCCGAGCTCGCCCAGCAGGAAGTAGGGCGGCCGGACGTTCAGGCGGACGACGGCGCCCGCCGGCGCGCCGGGATCGAACGGATCGGGATGGTCGATGACCTCCACCTCGGTGCCGTTCGGTCCCCCGCCCCGGATGCGGACGACGCCCGAGAACGCGAACGTGACCGGCGAGTCGCTGGGCGTGCGCTCGAGGTGAAGCGCGTTGGTCCCCTGTCCACCGGCGAGCTCCGCCTGGCGCAGGCCGGGGATGTCCACCTCCGCGTCCTCGACGAGGATGTCGAGCACCCAGCCGACGTAGCTGCCCTCCTGGCTGGTGCCGCTGCCCGCTTGACCGCGCTGCACGACCAGGCGAAACGGCAGGCCGGTGGTGAGCCCGGGGATCCGCAGCGCCCAGTGCCTGGTGTCGAAGCCGAGCGCGTCGGCCGGGTCCTGGAGCGTCCCGTGATGGAAGAACGCGTCGTCGCTCTCCAGCGCCCGGTGGTCCAGGATGGTCAGGACGCCGATCCGATCGACGATCGAGTCGGGCAGCGCTCCCGCCAGGTTGGTGGTCTGGGGCAGGAGGTCGAGGAGGCTTGTGCCGCGCCGTGATGACATGGATTGCTCGCCTTACGCCACGTCGAAGGTGCAGTCGGTGATCAGCGAGGCGCCGCCGATGGTCGTCTCGGCGACGTTCGCGGACTCGGGGGTGCCGGTGTCGAGCTCCTGCACGAACAGGCTGACGCCCCACTTCCCTTTCGGGTTGAGATCGGCCGCGCTCAGCGTGCCCGCGTAGGCGAGCGGCGCGGTCGTCTCCGGGCTGGACCGCTTGCTGGTGACGCCGAACAGCTGGGCGTTGGCGACGCCGGTCAGCACCACCTCGACGATCTCGGACGCGGAGATCGTCACCAGCGTGCGGCCGCCCGTGCCCTGCGCCTGCGTCACCGTGGTGGCGATCGCGTCGCGCGCGCTGTTGATCGCCTGCGCGGCGATCCCCGGGCTGCCCGTCAGGTTGATGTCCAGGATCACCTGCGTGCCGATCGGAACGAACAGGCGCACGCTGCCGGTCGGCAACGTCAGCACGAAGGTGTTGGCGGGCAGGCCCGACCCGACCGGCGGCGTGACGAACGTGCCGTTGACGGCGCTGTCGACCGCGAAGCCGCCCGCCACCGCCGGCAGCACCGCGACGCCGGCGCGCGCCGGGTTCGGAAACCCGGAGAACGACGTCGTCACCGTCGTGACCGTCTGGCGCGCCGTCGGCCTGAGCACGCGCGGGATGAACTTGTCGCCGGTCGCCACCGGATAGAGCAGGGCGAGCACGAAGTGGTTCGCGGCGGTGGCGCCCACGCCGCCGGGCGCCGGGATCACCTCGCCGTAGAGGTTGATCGGCTGGCTGCCCGTGTACGACGCCGCGTTCGTGAACACGCGCCGCGCGGTCAGCATCTTGGTGGCGGCGCGGGCTGCGCTGGTGCTGTTCTGCAGGACCGCGCCGGTGGCGACGCGCTGGTAGTCCCACGCCACGGTGGGCGACAGGCGCACCCCGGCCGGCGGCAGGCCGGCGGCGGGCGCCGTGACGGTCACCTGCTCGCTGTCGGTGCGGGTGGTGGCCGGGACCGAGGTCGCGCCCTGCGCGGGCGGCAGCGGATCGGTGCTGCTCCCCGTGATCAGGTACGTCTGCGCGATGGAGTTCGCGAAGGCGACGGGCGCGACCACGCCGGTCGGGATCCGCGTCTGCACCACGACGGCGGGCGTTCCGGTCACGGCCGTGGTCACGCCGGCGCCGAGGACCGCCGACGCCATGATCGGCTGCACGATCTCGGTGTTCTGGGCGGTTCCCCACACGTGCGCGTTCGAGAGCACGAGCGGCGTGCGGCTGACGCTGTCGAAGCACTGCCCGCCCAGCGTGCCGTAGCTGCCGGGCCCGGCCGGCGCCGCGCTGCCCAGCGCCATGGTCGCGACGCCGCCCACCAGCGGATCGTCGATGCGCGTGCCGCGGTTTCCGGCGGGCGGGGCGCGGTCGGCGCTGGCGGCGGCCAGGTGACCGACCTCGACCACGTCGGTCGGGAAGCCGTCGATGGTGGACGGCACGGCGACGCTGCGTCGATCCGAGATCGCCTCCGCCGACGTCAGCTTCTCCTTGACGTAGAACACCACGCTCTCGCCGTCGACGGGCTGGCCGCAGCGCAGCTTGGCGCCGTGGCCGACCGCGATGATGTTGGGGTCGTTCGCGAGGCGGCGTCCTTCGGCGAACGCGACGTCGGCGACCGTCTTCCAGGTCATCTTCAGGCTCCGTTTCGATCTGCTGGCGTTCATGGTTTCCGTCTCCTCACGCAAACTGGATTTGCAGCGCGTTGACCACGTCCTCGATGCGCGACACCACCGCGCCGCTCGAGCCGACCGTGTGGGCGAGGCCCACGATCTTTCCCGAGCGCGTCTGGATCCAGAGCGCGCCCGAATCGCCCTGTCCCGCGAATCCGCCCGGCGTCGGCGCCAGCGGATCGGGGACGATCATCACCTGGTTGATGAAGTAGAGCGTGCCGCCCGCGTCGTCGCGGGGCGCCACCGGCACCAGCGCGGAGATCTTCCCCTTGGTGACGCCGGTGCCGGCGCCGGACTTGTGCACCTTCAGCCCGTCCGGGTCGCTGGCGGCGGCGGCGATGATGGCGCTGATCTCGGTGTTGGTCAGGAAGCCGCCGGTGGTGCCGAACACGCCGCCCAGCGTGTTGATCGGGGTGGCGTTCGCCTCGCCCGGCGCCGCGTCCAGCTGCGAGAACAGCGGGAAGCCGAGCGAGCGCGCCGCGCTCACCTTGGCGACCGCCGCGTCGACCGAGCCGGCCTGGGTGGGCGGCGGGTTGGTCCCCGGCGCCGTGGTCGGCGCGTTCAGCTGACCGAACTTGACGGTGCCGATCACCGCCTTGGCCGCCATCGAGATCAGCTCGGCGCCGACCGCGCCGGGGATGCCGAGATCGAACAGCAGCGCCGCGTTCGCGAGCAGCGTCTTCCACTGCAACGCTCCGAACGCCAGCGGGCCGGTGGTGCCGAAGTAGCCGTCGTTGTACGCGACCGAGTACGAGACGCCGGTCGGGTAGCCGATGAACTCGAGCCCGCTGGCGCCGGTCCCCAGCCAGTCGTCCGCCGGGACGCGGGCGATGCCGGTGTCCGGCTCCATCGTCACGGTCTTCGCCTGCAGCGATCCGATGACGTTGCTGCGCGAGAAGACATGGATGCTGCCGTTGGGCGCCGACAGCGCGACCGGGAACAGCGTGATGTCCGTCCCGACGCGCACCTCGCCGGTGCCGTTCGTGTAGACCTGCGCCAGCGCCCCGGGCGCCGTCGTCGCGCCCGGCTTGACGATCATCCGGTCGCTGAAGGTCAGGGCGCCCTGGACGCGGATGTCGAGCGGCCCGGTCGCCTGATTGAACGTCAGCGTCACGTCGGTGTCGACGAACAACGAGGCCATCTGGAAGAGGCCGGTCGACATCGTCACCTTCGCGCGCGCGCCGATGGAGACGGCGCCGTACGTGCCCGGGTTGATGGTGGTGATCGCGTCGGGTGCGATCGTCAGGGTGGTGGTGTTGGTGGCGACGGACTTGGTCGCGATGGTGAGCGGCGTGTACGACGCCTTCTCCTTGGCGAGGCCGGTGATCACGGCGCCGCCGCTCGGCGTCCGGTTGATCACGCCCGCCGTCGTCACGTCGCCCTGCACGCGGGTGCGATCGCCGACCGTGACGTTGCCGCCCGCGGTGATGTTGCCGTTGATGACGCTGTCGTTGCCGGTCGAGACGGTGCCGTTCGAGCCGACGCTGCCGTCCGCGATCTTCGTCCGGTCGCGCAGGTCGGTCGACGTCGTCGAGAAGATGCTGAGCGCGCCCAGGCCGCCCGCGGGCGGCGGCCCCGGCGGCAGGCCGGCCGGGATCGCGCACGAGCTGGTCAGATCGGCCATCACGGCGCAGACGTCGCTCTCCTCGCCGCACAGGACTGCTTTCAGCCGCTGGCGCACGCGCTCGGTCTCGGCGGGGGTGCGGACGCCGGGCGGCGGCGTGCCGGCCACGGTGCGCGCCCGTCCCAGCACGCGGCGGAACGACTCCTGGTCCATCGTCACCGCGGACAGCGACGCGGTCAGCGTTCCGCGATCGCAGACCGACGAGAAGGCGCGCTGCGTGCCGGAGACGCTGGTGCGCGACACGAACAGCGGCGCGACCGCCTTCAGCAGCGTCGCGGGCACCGCCGGATCGCGCACCTCGATCTCCAGCGTGTGCGCGCCGACGGTCGCCTTGCCGACGTCCAGCTTGAAGTACACGACCGCCGACGCGTTCACGGCCAGCGCCGGGATCGAGATCCACTCGCCCGACGCGGTCTGGCCCAGGGCCGCGGCGTCACCGAGCGAGAGACCGTCGCCGACGCTGATCCCCGCCGCCGCCAGCACCTGGCGTCCGCGCGGCGAGATGTGCGCCTCGGTGGCCGGCCAGGCCGTGCCGCTGGCGTTCTGCACGGTCACGCCCACGAAGAACCGGCCGAAGCCGGCGTCCAGGACCCCGCCCGGCATCAGCTGCAGCGTCGCTGGCCACAGCGCGAACGGGCGACCAATCACGTTCAAGTTCGAAATCGGCATGCGCTCTCCTCTTTGATTTGCTGTACGAGACGCCGTCGGTGCGCGGTACTGGGGGAAGCCGCAGGACTACGCCGCGCGGCTCACGGCTCGAGCAACTTCACGAGC
>DATBHU010000658.1:0-2715 GCA_036557265.1 Polyangia bacterium | reverse complement strand
CGGGGATCAGGAAAGCCACTACCCTGGTTGGGGAGGCCGTCCGACGGTCCTGCGAGGAATCCAGCGTCAAGTGAAGATATTTAGCCATATGAGACTGACGACCTGCCTGGGACTTCTCTCATTCGCGCTTATCGCGCTTTTCGCCGCGCCGTCGGCGATGGCCGACAACTGCAACGCGCCTCCCGGCACCTCCGGCATCGATCAGTACTGCGAGTCGATCCCCACGCCCGGCGGCGCGGGCGGCGGCTCTCACCACGGCGGTGGCGGTGGTGGCAGCGGATCGGGCGGTGGCGGCAAGAGCGACCGGCTCTCGCCCAAGACCACGCAGACGCTGAAGCAGGCCGGCGCCGCCGGCGCCGCGGTGCTCGCTCTGACCAACTCGAACACCAACTCCGCGGATACCGCGGCGCCCGCCAAGGCGAAGGTCAACGCGCACCGTCAAAAGGCCTCGAAGCACAAGAGCTCGAGCACCACGACCCAGACCACCACGCCGAGCACGACACCGCCGGCGGCTCAGGACACCGTGCAGGCAAAGAACACCTCGTTCAGCGCCGGCAACTCGATCGGCGGGGCGCTTGGGATCGGCTTCCTTCTCATCCTCGCCGCGATCGCGCTGCTCTTGGGCGCACTTGCGTGGCTCGGGCGCCGTCGGCCAGAAGCGCCCGGGGCATAAGGCATAGGGCATAGGGCATAGGGCATAGGGCATAGGGCATAGGGCATAGGGCATAGGGCATAGGACCTGTGGCCCGTGGCCTGTGGCCTATTTCCCTGGCGTGAACACCTTCCACGGCAAGCTGGTCCTCGTCCCCTGAACTGCACGCACCATCGTGCCCGCCCTCAGCTTGCTGCTGCCGAGGAACAGCCGGTCGCTGCGAGCCGAGAGCTGCGCGAGGTTGACCCAGGCGCCTGAGCGCGTCTGCCGCTGAACGGTGACCGCACCGGGCGTCGGAGCGAGACCCCACAGCTGCACCTTGCCCTTGTGGATGTACGCGGTGAACGGGAAGCTGAACGCCGTGAACGACGGCTTGGGAGTGTCGTCGGCGACCGTGTCGCCGCGGAAATAGATGCCCGACTGCAGCGTGGCGGCGTACGACGGCTTGGGCGCCTCGTCGCGCATCAGGTACCAGATCACCGCGCTCACGCCCTGGCTCCACATGGTCGAGAACGCGCCCTCCATGTAGGTCGCCTGCAGGTGGGCTGGGACGCCCTGCGGGTCGGGTGGGCTGCTGTCCCAGGACAGCTCTGTTGCCCACAGCGGCTTGGCCTTGTGCGGCGCGACGGTGCGGTCCTTCAGCGCCACCTGCAGCGGCCGCTTGAGGCGGTTCCAATCCGGCACGGTCACGTCGTCGGGGTTGGGCGCGTGGCGGCGCGGCGGCCCGACGGGATACGGGTGGTGGGCGAGGATGTCGAAGTGCACGGGCGAGCCGGCGCAGCGCACGCGGCGCAGGGCGGTGCGCCCGCGGAGGCAGAACAGCTCGCGCACGAACAGCGCGGGCGGCACACGCGTGCCGCCCGGCGGATCGCCGAACGGCGAGGTGCCCGCGGTGATCACCACGTTGCTGCCGGACACCGACTTGATGCCCTTGTACCAGGCGTTCAGCAGCCCGCGGTAGAGGGCCGGGCTGACGAGCTTGTAGTGGCCGCGTGAGCCGGTCCACTGCGGCGAGAGGTACAGCGACAGGTTCGGCTCGTTCCAGCCCTGCCAGTACTTGACCCGCGGCAGGTTGGTGCCGGGATTGAGCGGGTCGGGGAAGCTGCCCGAGTAGCGCTTGGCGAGCGCGGTGGCGAAGGCCTGGAAGGCGGAGTCCGACGGCCTCCAGCTGCCGGTGGGCGCGACCGACTCGGACGGCCGGTTGGGACCCTCGGCCCAGCGCGGCGCCTCGGTGGTGATGAACACCGGCGTGAAGCCGTTGGCCACCGTCTCGCGCACCGCGGTGTCGGTCGAGGTCCAGTTGTAACCGGCCCAGTCCGGGTTCGCGCTGGTGGCGATGTTGGGCGGCGCGGTGGGGGCGACGTTGTCCCAGTCGGCCGAGACGCGGATCAGCTCGGTGCCGGCGGCCTTGGCGTGCTGGAAGGCGATCTCACGCTGCGTGGGATCCGGCTGGAACTGGAAGTCGGCGTTGTCGGTGAAGCCGAGCTGGAGGCCGTGGACGCGCGCGCTCGCCCCCGCGGGCAGCGCAAGAACAGTCGCGGCCAGCGCGGTGAGCGCTGCGGCGACCAGGCGAATCCGAGTGTGGCCTGCCCGTCTCAAGAGTCCGTTCCTCAAACACTCCGATGATGGCATCGGAGCGGGAGAAGTCGTCAGCGGTACTTCTTGACGGTCGCCTTGAACGCCGCCAGCGCCGGCTTGGCGGCGCCGTTGCGCTTGAGGAGGCCGGTGTGGAGTCCCCAGAAGTCCCTGAAGAGCGGCGCGTACGGGGCGCCGTCACGCCAGCTGTAGTAGACGATGCCGCGCAGCTTGAGGTGCGAGCGGCGCCTCACGAGCGCGGGGATCGCGCGGCGGATGTCGCGCGCCTGGCCCGAGCGCCCCGCGCGGAAGCTGCTCGCCGGGCCGACGTCCGACCAGCCGAACTCGGTGACCCACATGCGCGCGCCGCGGTCGTGCGCGCCGTTGAGGATCGAGCGGAAGCGCTGCATCTTGCGGACGATCTGCGTGGAGTTCTTGCCGTACGGGTTGACGGCGAGCGTGTTGAAGCTGTGGCCGCCGCTCGCGTG
>DATBHU010000657.1:0-13818 GCA_036557265.1 Polyangia bacterium | reverse complement strand
CATGTTGAAGTCGCGCTTGGTGTAGTGCCCGCCCTCCTCGAGGACGGCGACCTTGGCGCCGGCGGCCGCCAGCACCGCCGCGGCCGTGCCGCCGCCCGCGCCGCTGCCGACGATGACGAAGTCGACCTCGCGCGCGGACATGTCGGGCAGCTCGGCGCCCGTCACGACGCGACCGGGGGGCCGGGGGCCGCTCACGCGGGCACCTGCGGCACGACGGGCGGACCGGGGTAGCCGATGCGCGCGTACACCTCGGGCGACGAGTAGTAGGTGGCGTGGGCCAGCCGCTTGAGCGCCTGGTAGCCGCTGCGCAGGACGGTGAGGCGCGAGCGCCGCCACGCCTCGAGGCGCGCGTCCTGCTCGGCGGGCGCGGCGCGCGTGAACGGCCGCGGCGACCCCGCGATGAAGGTGCCGAGGAAGCCGCTCTCGAACACCCGCAGCAGCTTGCGGAGGTCGGCGCCGACGTCGGGGTGCACGGTCGCCATCAGCGCGTCGATCTTCCCCGCGCAGTCGACCGCTTCGGCGGTCGGCCAGCCGGGGCCGGCGCCGTCGCCGGGAACCAGCCGCGCGGCCGCCGCCGCCAGCACCGCGTGCTCCTCGCGCGTCAGCAGGCGCAGCGGGCCCCGCGGCGGCCGCCCCAGCGCCGTGGTCCGGAACGCGAACGGCAGCGTGCCCGCCAGCGCCAGCAGGCCGCCGCCGACGAGGCCCCGCTTGAGGAACTTCCGGCGACTCGACTGCACGCGGCCAGCCTACCAGACGTTCCGGCGGGGTCTGGTGCTCACCAAAAGAGCATGTCGAACACGCTCCGGCTGAGCGTGCTGCGATCGACGCTGCCGGAGCGCACGGCGCTGGGGAGGAACGACATCGACACCTCGCGCGTGATCGCCTGCTCGCGCGCCTGGCGCCCGTTCATGCGCGCCCACATCAGCGTCATCGCGCCCAGCTCGTCCGCGTCCAGCCAGAGCAGCGCGCAAGGCGTGCAGCGATCGAAGAACACCAGGCCCGCCGCGCAGTAGTCGTCGCGATCCATCTGCTTTTCGCAGCGCGGACAGTCGACGCGGCCGTTGGGATCGTTGGTCGCCTCCAGCTTCGCGTCGATGTCGAAGCTCCGCAGCAGCGGCGTGCTCAGCTCGTCGAGCAGCTCGGACAGCCGCCCCTGCGCCAGCAGCGTGCCCTTGCAGCTCTTGCAGGCTTCGACCGGGATCTGCCGGAGCGTCGCCGGTTCGAGCGGCGTCCTGCACCGCGGGCACGTGTGCGGGACGGCGGTCCCGGCGGCGGAGCTCACGCGGCGCGCCTCGGCCGCGCCACGGCCGTTGAGGGACGGCGCCGGCCCGGCATGCGATCCACGCCGTCGCCGCTGGGCAGGGTGGCGCGCAGCGCGCCGCCGCTGAACACCCACAGCGTGCCGGGCGTGCCCTGCTGCCAGCTCTCGTCCCGCGTCAGCGGCTCGGTGGCCACGACCGCCACGCGATCGCGCGCCGTCGTCACGGCCGAGAAGTCGATCTGCATCTCGGCGTCGCACAGGGTGGCGCGGCCGAACGGGGCGCGGCGGATGATGTAGCAGAGCTTCGTCCCGCAGCGCGCGTAGAGGTGGGTGCCGTCGGCGAGCAGGAAGTTGAACTTCCCCTCGGCGCCCAGCGTGCGGCCGAGCTCGGCGATCGTCTGCCACAGCCGCCGCGGCTGCTTCGGATAGCCGTCCGGGAAGGCGGCGCGCAGCTGCTCGATCATCCAGCAGAACGCGTGCTCGCTGTCGGTCTCGCCCACCGGGTGCTCGACGCGCAGCCGGCGTTCTTTCCTGATGCGCGGCAGCGTGCCGTTGTGGGCGAAGGAGAAGTGGCGCCCCCACAGCACGCGCTTGAACGGGTGCGTGTTCTCCAGCGACGCGCGCCCGCGCGTCTTGCGGCGCACGTGCGCGATCGCCAGCAGCGTCTTGATCGGGTGGTTGCGGATGAACTCGGCCATCACGCTGGTGCAGGCGGGCGTCGGCTCCAGGAAGCTGCGCGCGAACTTGCCGTCGTAGAGGGCCAGACCCCAGCCGTCGGCGTGCGGGCCGGTCTTCCCGCCGCGCAGCGCGAACCCGGTGAACGAGAAGACGATGTCGGTGGGGACGTTGCACTCCATCCCCAGTAGCTCGCACATGGGCGACATTTTACCGGAGTTACGGGCGCCGACAGCCTCGTGCCTCTGATCAGCTCTTGCATCGCCCGGGAAGCTGCTGCCCGGGCGCTCGGAGTCCGGTTGCCGAAGCAGGGTTGCTACGGCAGGCGCGCCGATCCCGACCGGGTTTGCTTACCAGGGGAAGCGCGTGATCCGGGGGCTCGACGGGGGCCCTGACACCATCCCCACTACGGCGATTTCGTGCGTCGATGGCAGATAGTTCGACGCAGTCAACGCCGCAGTGTTGGTGAACGTCACTCCAAGCTGGACGTAGCCTGACCAGACGCCATCGGCGTCCATCGATTGGTGATACAAGTAGTTGTCATAACCGATCCCGTATACGTCGACGCCGCGATCCCACGCCGTAATGGCAGGGGGGCCTAGGTACTGCCCCGACAAGGGAAACCAATCCGTCCACGGCCCGCCGTAGCTGTTCGAGTTCGTCACGTTGGGCAAGGTCGTGATCCAAATCTGGTCGTCGCTGCCCCGCGCGGCCACGTAGTAAGTACTGCCCTGCAACGCAACCGACGGGCTGCTCTTGATGGTCACTCCCGGTATCGCCGGGAGCGGCGCCCATCCCGAGTCCTGCCACGCGCCATTGAACATCCATCGCGTGTAGATGTTGCCGAACGCGCCGAACGTCGGGTCGCTCGCATACGCGAAGTAGTCGACGCGATCCGTGCCTAGGGCGCCAGGCGTCACGATGGCTGGATTCCCCAAGAACACCCTGTTGGCGGGCGGCGATCCGGCGTCATTCCATGTGAATGTGGGCCAGGGCGGTCTCGTGCCGAGTACGACGTTCGCTGATACCCACATGACCTGCGGTGCCTGCAATCCCGGGGGCGCCGTAGGCGGTTTCACGGCAACCGCCATCCAGACATGCGGTTCCGACGCCCCGTCGAGCGCGACCGTCAGCCCCACGCTTCCGTGGGTGTACCCAGACAGGAACGGCGTCGGCGGAATCTGGGACAGCGGAAACCAGCCCGACCAGCCGCCCAAGCCGTTCTGATTCAGGTACGGCACGAACCCAGCCAATGTCGCCACGACGTAGTTACGGCGAATGAGCCCGGTTTTAGTGGACGCCGATGTGAAAGCGACGGGTGCGCCGGGAGAAGACGTCGGAATCGTCTCGACCGGGCTGTGCATCGTCTTGTCGACCCAGTCCCTCACGTAGTACGGGTCGACGAGATACGTCGTGTGCGTACCGTCGGGGTGGTCGAGGTACGACTGAGCGATACCGGAGATCACGTACGGGGATCTGTCTACGCTCATGCACGTACCGCCGGAGTCACCGTGAAACAAACGCTGCCCGCTCGCACTGTCAGCGACTGTGAACATAGGGAGAGAGCTTCCCGGATGCGGGTGCTCAATTCCTCCATCACCGAGGGGCTTGAGCTCGTCGCCCGTCACGTCGAAGTCAGCGGTCTGCAGCATTCCCATGCCGCCACCCGTACCGTCCAGATTCGTTTTTCCATATCCGTAGCAGCGCACCGTCCATCCTGGCCAGTCGTTCGAAATCTGGTTGTAGAGCTTATTGGGATACGAGCTGCCGTCTGCGGGCGACGTCAGGTGGATTAGACCCACATCGTACGATGGATCCATCGTGCCCAGCGGCGGAGGGGGCGCCCCCAATGCGCCCCACCAATTAGGGTGCACAAACGGCGTACCCTGCGATCCATCCGAGGTCGTCCCAAAGGCGGCACTGACGATCGGCGGCGACCCAAAGCTCGTGCGCCTCGCGTCATCCCAATCGGCTATGAAATGGCCTGCCGTCAGGACCCAACCCGGCGCCAGGAACATCCCGCTCGCTTCGACAGCTCCGTTACTCACGAAAGCGAAACCCGCCGGATCGACGGAGACGGGTGTTCCGCCGATTATTCCCGAGGTACGCCTCTCGACCGCCCAATCCCCGTTGCGCGAGCATGCGACCTGCGCCCCGAGACCAACCAAGACCAGCATCGTTGTTGCGCCACGACGACTTCTCATCTCCGACCTCCTTGGCGCCGACCTTCCCCCCCGCAAGACCAGACGCTCAAGCGCAGGATACTGCCCCGACGGGGACGCCCGTCAAGCTGCGACACGAGACGAACCTTTTGTTGCCCCATCCCCGGGCGGGAGACTCACCCATGGCGCGGCTGGGGTCGAACGGCCTCCAAGGGACCATCCAGCCGCGCTCTCTCGATGGTCAGCGGCCGGGTCGCCTCGTTCGCCACCTCCGCTGCGGGGGGCGCGGACATCGTGGTTTACACGGTCAACGCCGGCGGTAACGACGACGGCGTCTACGTCCGCGGCTTCGGCCCGTGAGGGTGGCTACAGCCGGCCCGCGTTCGGGTTGACACCATCCGTAGTTTTCCGTAGGTTGCCGGCGGTTTAGAAGACCATGCCGCTCGAGTTTTCAGCGCAATCGAAGCAGCGCATCGAGAGATTGCTTTCGCGGTATCCGAACAAGCAGGCGGCCCTGCTGCCGGTCCTGCACGTCGCGCAGGACGAGTTCGGACACCTGCCGGATCCGGTGATCGAGCTGGTCGCCAAGACGGTCGACGTCTCGCCGGCCCACGTGTTCGGCGTCGTCACCTTCTACACGATGTTCCACCGCTCGCGGCACGGGCGGAACGAGCTGATGGTCTGCACGAACATCTCGTGCATGCTGCGCGGCGGGTACGAGATCCTGCACCACATCGAGCTGAAGCTGGGCATCAAGGCGGGCCAGACGACACCTGACGGAGCCTTCACCCTCGTGGAAGAGGAGTGCCTGGCGGCCTGCGCGAACGCGCCGATGATGATCTGCGGCCAGGACTACTTCCTCGACCTGACACCCCAGAAGGTCGACACGATCCTCGACGATCTGCGCCGGCGCTATCGCGAGCAGCAGAAGGCGTCGGGCGTCCAGAGCACCCTGCACGGGGTGGGTCCGTTGCCGGGGGCCAAGGTCTGAGGGTCTAGCCATGGCAATCGGCGGCGCGAACAACAACCTCAAGATCGTCACCAAGAACTTCGGCGTGGTCGACAGCCACAAGCTGTCGGTCTACACGCAGCGCGGCGGCGGCCAGGCGTTCCGCAAGGCGCTGACGATGCAGCCCGCGGTGCTGGTCGACGAGGTCAAGAAGTCGAACCTGCGCGGGCGCGGCGGCGCCGGCTTCCCGACGGGGATGAAGTGGTCGTTCATCCCCAAGGAGGCGAAGACGGTCTACCTGGTCGTCAACGCCGACGAGTCCGAGCCGGGGACCTGCAAGGACCGCGAGCTGCTGGCGTACGACCCGCACCTCCTGATCGAGGGGATGCTGATCGCGTCGTACGCGCTCGGCTGCAAGCACGCGTACATCTACATCCGCGGCGAGATGATGCGCGAGGCGGCCATCGTCGACGCGGCGATCGACGAGGCGTACGCGGCCGGCTTGCTCGGCCGCGATCACGCGGGGGCGGGCGGCGCCGGGCCGTTCAAGCTCGACATCACGCTGCACCGGGGCGCCGGCGCGTACATCTGCGGCGAGGAGACCGGGCTGCTCAACTCGCTGGAGGGGAAGCGCGGCTGGCCGCGCCTCAAGCCGCCGTTCCCGGCGGTGCGCGGCCTGTTCAACGCGCCGACGGTGGTCAACAACGTCGAGACGATCATGAACCTGCCCGACATCGTCACCCGCGGCGGCGAGTGGTTCGCGGGGACGGGCATGGGCAAGTCGGGCGGCACCCGCATCGTCTGCGTCTCCGGCCACGTGGTGAAGCCGGGCGTCTACGAGCTGCCGATGGGCATCTCGTCGCGTGCGCTGATCTACGACGTGTGCGGGGGCATCCCCAACGGGCGCGCGCTCAAGGGGCTGATCCCGGGCGGCAGCTCGATGCCGCCGCTGGACGCCAGCGAGCTGGACGTGCCGATCGAGTTCGACGCGCTGATGACCGACAGCCGCATCAAGGACGTCGAGGTGAAGCCCGGCGTGCCGTTCGATCTGGGCGGCGGCCGCAAGCTGAAGACGATGGCCGGGTCGGGCGGCGTGGTCGTGTTCGACGACCACACCGACGTGGTGGCGCTGTGCGCGCGCATCATGGAGTTCTACGCCCACGAATCCTGCGGGCAGTGCACCCCGTGCCGCGAGGGCTCGGGCTGGCTGGCCCGCGTCTGCAAGCGGGTCGCGCGCGGCGAGGGCGAGCCGGGCGACATCGACCTGATGGCCAACGTCGCCAACGGCATCGGCGGCAACACCATCTGCGCGCTGGGCGACGCGGCGGCCTGGCCGATGCTGGGCTTCCTCACCAAGTTCCGCGCCGACTTCGAGGCCAAGCTGGCCCAGTCGGCGAAGGCGCGGCGCGCGCCGGCGGCGTCGTCGGCTTCCGGCGAGGGGGCCCGGCCATGAACCCCGCGCAGAACGTCGCCGCCGCCTCGCCGCCCATCGGCGATCAGATCCTGTTCTACGCGCTGGCCGCGTTCGTGACGTTCTTCGCGCTCTGGACCATCACCCGCAAGAACCCGGTCACCGCCGTGATGTCGCTGGTGGCGACCTTCTTCGGGCTGGCGGCGCTCTACGCCTCGCTGTCGGCCCACTTCCTGGCCGTCCTGCAGGTGCTGGTCTACGCGGGCGCCATCATGGTGCTGTTCATCTTCGTGGTCATGATCCTGAACCGCGAGGAGGTGGCGCCGCTCGCCTGGCGGCCGATGCGCGTGTTCGGCGTGCTGGCGGTCGGCTACCTCCTGCTGGTGTTCTGGCGGGTGGTCGCGGTGGGCGTGCCGACCGCGGACGCGCCGCCCGTCATCCCCGAGACGTTCGGCACCGTCGCGTCGATCGGCGACATCCTGTTCCGTCAGTTCCTCTACCCGTTCGAGGCGATCTCGCTGCTCTTGCTGGTCGCCATCGTGGGCGGGGTGGTCGTGTCGCGGTCGCACCAGAAGGAGGCCGCCGCGCTGCGGGCCGCCGACTACCGCAAGCAGATCGAGCACCTCGCCACCCACGATTACCCCGGCAAGCAGGCCGACTCGGACGAGTCCGCGGCGGCCGCCGGAGGACATCACTAGCCATGCCCGTCGCGTACTACCTGGTCCTGTCGTTCATCCTGTTCCTGATCGGGACGGCCGGCGTGCTGCTGCGGCGGAACGCGCTGATCGTGCTGATGGGGATCGAGCTGCAGCTCAACGGCGGCAACCTGGCGCTGCTCGCCTTCTCGCGCCAGCTGAACGACCAGAAGGGCCACGTGCTCGCGTTCCTGGTCATCGCGCTGGCCGCGGCGGAGGCCGCGGTGGGCCTGGCGATCCTGGTCGGCCTGTTCCGCAGCCGCCAGACCATCAACCTCGATGAAGCGACCCTGATGAAGCGCTGACCGGAAGCGACGACGCCGCCATGACCTTCGACCTTCGCCTGATTCCGCTGCTCCCGTTCGTGGGGTCCGTGCTGCTCATGCTGTTCGGGCGCAAGTGGTCGCGCGACGCCGTGTTCGTCGTGGCGGCGCTGGCGATCGGCGCGGCCTGCATCGTGTCGCTCGATGCGTTCTTCACCGCGCTGCCCGACGCCGGGCCGGGCGGCCTGCAGGACGTGGTGACGACCTGGATCGCGACCGGCGATCTCCACATCGACCTGACGTTCCGGATGGACGCGCTGTCGGGCGTGATGTGCCTGGTCATCACGTTCGTCGGCTTCCTGATCCACGTGTTCGCGGCCGGGTACATGGCCGACGATCCGGACTACGCGCGCTTCTTCGCCTACCTGAACCTGTTCTGCGGGGCGATGCTGGTGCTGGTGCTGGGCGACAGCCTGCCCGTGCTGTTCATCGGCTGGGAGGGCGTCGGCCTCTGCAGCTACCTGCTGATCGGCTTCTGGTACTCGAGCACCGCCAACGCCGACGCCGGCAAGAAGGCGTTCATCACCAACCGGATCGGTGACTTCGGCTTCCTGCTCGGGATGTTCCTGCTGTTCCAGTACACCGGCTCGCTCTCGGTCCCGGACATCACCGCCGCGGCGACGCCGGGCGGGCCGCTGATGCAGACCCTCTGGCTCGGCATGCCGGTGGCGTTCTGGGCGGCGCTGTTCATGTTCGTCGGCGCGACCGGCAAGTCGGCCCAGATCCCGCTCTACGTCTGGCTGCCCGACGCGATGGCCGGCCCCACCCCGGTCTCCGCGCTGATCCACGCCGCCACCATGGTGACCGCGGGCGTCTACATGATCGCCCGCATGCACGCGGTCTACAT
Source organism: Polyangia bacterium (assembly GCA_036557265.1). Taxonomy (GTDB): domain Bacteria; phylum Myxococcota_A; class Polyangia; order Fen-1088; family Fen-1088; genus JADGRB01. The sequence continues at coordinate 5,495 of DATBHU010000657.1, read as the reverse complement.
GCTGGTGCCGGCGGTGATGGCGATCGTCGCGGTGGTCGGCGCCGCGACCGCCATGTTCGCGGCGATCATCGGCTTCGCGCAGAACGACTTCAAGAAGGTGCTCGCGTATTCGACGGTCAGCCAGCTCGGCTTCATGTTCGCCGGCGTCGGCACCGCCAACTTCGACGGCGGCGTCTTCCACCTGGTGACCCACGCCTTCTTCAAGGCCGGCCTGTTCCTGTGCGCCGGCTCGGTCATGCACGCCATGAGCGGGTCGGGCGACATCACGATCATGGGCGGGTTGCGCAAGAAGCTTCCGATCACGCACGGCGTCTTCGTCGCCTGCTGGCTCGCGATCTGCGGCATCCCGTTCTTCTCCGGCTTCTTCTCGAAGGATTCGATCATCGCGGGCTCGTTCGCGACGGAGATCTTCGAGCACGTCGAGCACTTCGAGTGGGTCGGCAAGCTGGTCGGCGTGATGCTTTTGATCGCCGCGCTCGGGACCGCGTTCTACATGTCGCGTCTCTATTTCCTGGTGTTCACGGGCAAGGAGACGCGCGCCGACGAGCACATCAGGCACCACATCCACGAGTCGCCGCCGATCATGACGGCGCCGCTGGTCGTGCTGGCGATCGGCGCGGCGCTGGTCGGCTTCATCGGCCTCCCCGGAGACCTGTTCAGCCACCCGAACTGGAACGTGCTTGCGCATCACCTCGAGCCGGTGGTCGGGCCCGAGCTGGAGGTTCCGCGCACCACCGAGGCGATCTTCATGGTCGTCTCCGCCCTGCTGGCGGGGCTCGGCATCGCGCTGGCGGCGGCCTTCTACTGGCGCGGCTATCAGGCGCCCGCTATCCGCTTCGCCGAGTCGTACCCGGGCTTCGTTCGCCTGGTCCAGGACAAGTTCCGCATCGACGAGCTGTACGACCGCGCGATCATCCGCCCTGTCCGGGCCTTCGCGCGGGGGCTGTACGCGTTCGTCGACCGCGTCATCGTCGACAAGATCCTGGTCGAGGGGACGGCCCTCGTCGTCGACGTCTTCTCGCGCATCGCGCGCGCGGTCCAGGGCGGCGACGGGCAGCGCTACATGGCGGTGTTCGCCATCGGCGTCGCCATCCTGGTGCACCTCGCCACGCAGCCGACGCTGCCGTTCACCAAGATCAAGGTCGCGCAGAGCGGGCGCGCCGTCGAGGTGGACGCCCGCCGCGGCACCAAGCAGCAGACGCGCCCGCTGGAGTACGCGTTCGACTTCGGTGACGGCCGCCCGGTGGTCAAGGGGAGCAACGCCGAGCAGCGCCACGAGTACGATCGCGCGGGCAGCTACACCATCCAGGTCACGGTGCGGGATCCGCGCTGGGGCACGGAGGACGATTTCAAAGAGAAGGTCGAGGTGCCGTGATGGGCCTGCTCGCGTGGGTCACGCTGCTTCCGCTGTTCGGCGCCGGCCTGGTGATGCTGGTGCCGCGCGATGAGGAGTCGATTCACCGCGGCCTCGGGCTGCTGTTCTCGATCGCCACCTTCGCGGTGTCGCTGCTGATCCTGCCCGAGTTCGACGCGGCCAAGACCGGGTTCCAGCTGGAAGTGGACAAGGTCTGGATCGCGCCGCTCGGCATCCGCTTCCACCTCGGCATCGACGGCATCTCGCTGTGGCTGGTGCTGCTGACGACGTTCCTGATGCCGGTGACGCTGCTGTCGCCGCAGGCGATCGGGATCAGGAACATCCGCGTGCGCGAGTTCACCGTCGCGATGCTGGTGCTGGAGACCGGCATGGTCGGCGCGTTCCTCGCGCTCGACCTCTTCGTCTTCTACGTCTTCTGGGAGCTGATGCTGATCCCGATGTACTTCATCATCGGCATCTGGGGCGGCGACCGGCGGCTCTACGCGGCGATCAAGTTCGTCATCTACACGCTGATCGGATCGCTGCTGATGCTGGTGGCGATCCTCTACCTCTACTCGCAGTGGCACGCGGCCACGGGCAGCAGCAGCTTCGACTACACCAACCTGTCGCACCTGACGCTGCCGTTCGGGGCGCAGCTCGCCTGCTTCGCCGCCTTCGCGCTGGCGTTCGCCATCAAGGTGCCGATCTTCCCGCTGCACACCTGGCTGCCCGACGCGCACGTCGAGGCGCCCACGGGCGGCTCGGTGATCCTGGCCGGCGTGCTGCTGAAGTTCGGCACCTACGGCTTCATCCGCTTCGCGCTGCCGATGTTCCCGCTGGCGGCGGAGGCGGCGGCGCCCCTGATCGCGATCCTGGCCCTGATCGGCATCGTCTACGGCGCGCTGATGGCGTACGTGCAGCCCGACGCCAAGAAGCTGGTCGCGTACTCGTCGGTGTCGCACCTCGGCTTCGTGGTGCTCGGGATCCTGACCCTGAACGCGCAGGGGGTGCAGGGGGCGCTCTACCAGATGCTCGCCCACGGCATCTCGACGGGCGGGCTGTTCTTCGCGATCGGCCTGCTCTACGACCGCCGCCACACCCGCCTGCTCTCCGACTTCGGCGGCCTGTGGAAGCAGACCCCGACGTTCGCGGCCCTGTTCCTGATCATCGTGCTGGCGTCGGTCGGTCTGCCCGGCCTGTGCGGCTTCATCGGCGAGTTCCTGGTGCTGATCGGGACGTTCACCGCCCACAAGACCTGGGCGACCGTCGGCATGACCGGGTACTTCCCGATGCCCAAGCTGATGGGCGCCATCGCGGCCTCGGCGGTCATCCTGGCGGCGATGTACCTGCTGACGATGTACCAGAAGCTGATGTTCGGGCCGCTCGACAAGCCCGAGAACAAGACGGTGCGCGACATCCACGGCCGTGAGACCTGGGTGTTCGGCATCATCGTCGCGGCGGCGCTGGTGATGGGCCTCTACCCGCAGCCGATCCTGTCGCGCTCGGAGACCTCGGTGAACGCGTTCATCACCGGCTACCGCGATCGGCTGGCCGAGGCGCGCCGCGCGCCCGATGCGCCGGCCCACGTCTACCCGGCTTTGCCGGCCGCGCCCGGCGCGCCGGCGCCCGCCCCGGTGGCGCCGCCGGCGCTCCCGCACGCAGGAGGACCCGCGCAGTGACCTTCGACGCCGCCCAGCTGTTCGCCTACACGCCGATGCTGATCCTGATCGGCATGGGCTGCGTGATCCTGCTCGCCGAGACGTTCGTGAAGGGGCAGAACCGCTCCGGCCTCGCCTGGCTGGGCGTCGCCGCCTGCGTCGCCGCGCTGATCGCGATCATCTTCCAGTGGCCCGAGGCCGCCGAGCCGACCTCGCACTTCGACGGCATGCTGGTCGTCGATCGGATGTCGCTCTATCTCGACGGCGCGTTCATCATCTCGGCGCTGCTCACCCTGCTGTTCTCACCCCCGTACCTGCGCGAGCAGGGCTTCGAGTTCGGCGAGTTCTACGCGCTGGTGCTGTTCGCCGCGGCCGGCATGGTGATGGTGGCCCACGCGACGCACATGGTGTCGCTGCTGATCGGCATCGAGACCATGTCGCTGGCGGCGTACGTGCTGACCGGGTGCTGGCGCAAGAGCCTGCGCAGCTCGGAAGGCGCCATGAAGTACTTCCTGATGGGAGCGTTCGCCACCGGCTTCCTGGTCTACGGCATCGCGCTCGTCTACGGCACCACGGGCGGCGAGATGTCGTACGCCGGCATCGCCACCAAGGTCAACGCCGCCACCAAGGCGCCCCTGTTCTTCCTGGGCGAATACTTCATCCTCGTCGCGCTGGCGTTCAAGGTCGCCGCGGTGCCGTTCCACATGTGGGCGCCCGACGCGTACGAGGGCGCTCCCACGCCCGTCACCGGCTTCATGGCGGCGGGCGTGAAGGCGGCCGCGTTCGGCGCCATCGTGCGCCTGCTCGGGACCGCGTTCTCGAGCCCGGCCCTGGTGTTCGACGTCACCGGCTGGGCGAACGTGCTGGCGGCGGGCGCCGCGATCACGATGACGCTGGGCAACCTGGCCGCGGTCCGGCAGGAGAACGTCAAGCGCATGCTGGCGTACTCGTCGATCGGGCACGCCGGCTACCTGCTGCTGGGCGTGGTCGCGTCGGGCCTGGGCGTGGCCAGCGCCAAGCCGGCCGTGCTGTTCTACCTGATCACCTACACGTTCACGACGCTCGGTTCGTTCGGCGTGGTCGCCTGGATCGGCAACCGCAAGGACGAGCGCCTGTTCATCGACGACTGGAAGGGGATCGCCTCCGAACGTCCGGGCGTCGCGCTGGCGATGACGATCTTCCTGCTGTCGCTGGGCGGCGTGCCCCCGACCGGCGGCTTCTTCGGCAAGTTCTACCTGTTCAAGGCCGCGATGGAGTCGCCCCAGCTGTACTGGCTGGTGATCCTGGCGGTGCTGAACAGCGTGGTCAGCGTCTACTACTACCTGCGCATCGTCGTCGCGATGTACTTCTACAACCCGATGCGCCCGTTCGAGCCGACCGAGGGCGCGACCATGCGCGCGGGGATCCTGCTGACGGCGATCGCCGTGGTCCTGCTCGGCGTGTTCCCGAGCACGTTCATCGACTGGGCAGGGCCGATCGCCCTCAAGTAGGGTTGGCGCAGCGACGCCGCGGCTGAAAGCCTGCGGCCTCGCGCAACCATGACCCGTTCTGTCATAGGTGGGTCGTAGACTGCCTTTGATTCGAAGACGCAAGGTTGAGCGGCAAAAAAAACTTGGCCGGAATGTGTAGGATATGAGTGACATGGCTGAAGGAAGACTCCTCCGCCGCCTCATGCAGGCGGGCGTCGCCGCAGATACGGTCGAGTTCCGGCGCGCCGCGGAGGAGGTGATCCGAGAGGAGCGTGCGCGCAAACATCACCTGCTCGCGAACGATCTCGAGCGGATCCTGTATGGGGAGACGAAAGGAGGTCCGCGACGTCTCGCACTCGATGTTCCGCGCGACCGGGACCGAAACCTTCCCTTTTTCGAGATACGTCAGGGGGCGCGTGACCTCGGTGAAATCGTCCTTAGCGCCGAAAACCGCTCGACGGTCGATCAGGTTCTCCTCGAGCAGGGACGCTCAGACGTTCTACAAACCTTCGGACTTCGTGCGTTGTTCCGCATTCTGCTGTGCGGTCCGCCCGGATCCGGGAAGACTTTGCTGGCGGAGGTCATAGCCTGTGAGCTCGGGTTACCCCTCGCTGTTGTACGGTTCGATGCCATCGTGTCTTCTCTGCTCGGAGAGACATCTGCAAACTTGCGCAGGGTCTTCGATTTTCTCGAAAAGGAACGCGTCGTAGCGCTATTCGACGAGTTCGACGCTGTCGGAAAGGAGCGAGACGATCCGAGCGAGCACGGTGAGCTCAAACGCGTCGTCAATGCCTTCCTCCAGATGTTGGATGGCTACCGGGGAAGGAGCCTGGTGCTGGCCGCGACCAACCATGAACGGCTGATAGACCGAGCGCTCTGGCGCCGGTTCGAAGAGGTCCTCATCTTCGGGAATCCAACGCGCGAACAGGTTGCCGAGTTTCTATCGATTAAGCTGCGTGCGGTACGGTCGGAGCTTCCACTTCACGACGACACGTTCATCGAACTTTTCGATGG
>DATBHU010000656.1:0-10490 GCA_036557265.1 Polyangia bacterium | reverse complement strand
CAGGCGGGCGTGCTGTCGGGCGACGTGAAGGACATGCTGCTGCTCGACGTCACGCCGCTGTCGCTGGGCATCGAGACTCTGGGCGGAGTGATGACCACGCTGATCCCGCGCAACACGACGATCCCGACCAAGAAGAGCGAGACGTTCTCGACCGCGGCGGACAACCAGAGCTCCGTCGAGGTGAAGGTGTACCAGGGCGAGCGGCCGATGGCGGCGGACAACCGCCTGCTCGGCAAGTTCGGCCTCGACGGAATCCCGTCGGCGCCGCGCGGCGTGCCCCAGATCGACGTCACCTTCGACATCGACGCCAACGGCATCGTCAACGTGTCTGCCAAGGACAAGGCGACCAGCAAGGCGCAGCACATCACCATCACGGCGTCGTCGGGTCTGTCGGAGGCCGAGATCCAGCGCATGGTGAAGGACGCCGCGGAGCACGAGGCCGAGGACAAGAAGCGGCGCGAGGCGATCGAGGCGCGCAACAAGCTCGAGTCGCTGACGTTCCAGGTGCAGAAGCACCTCGACGAGAACCGCGACAAGATCGCCGAGGCCGATCGCGCCGAGCTGGAGGGTGCGCTGAAGGACGCCAAGGACACGGTCGAGAACAACCGCGATCCCAAGGATGCGGCGGCGTTCGAGGGCGCGTTCGAGCGGCTGCAGAAGGCGTCGCACAAGATGGCCGAGACGCTGTATCGCAGCGCGGCCGGGGCGGCGGGCGGCGGTGAGGCGCCGCCCGCGGGCGGCGGCGAAGGCGAGGCGGCGGGCGGCGGCGCCGCCGGCGGCGGCGGCGGCGGCGGCAAGGACGACGTGATCGACGCCGAGTACACCGAGGGTCCCAAGAACGCCTGAGGCTGCGGCGCGCCGGGCTCGGCGGAAAGCCGGCCCGGCGTTAATATCCCGGGATGACCGCGGGAGTCCGGCGCAGCCTGGATTTCGCCGCGGTCTTCCTCGCCTACGTCGCGACGGCGCATCTCGGGCTGTCGTTCGACGCGCTGGCGGGCATCGCGACGACGGTCTGGCCGCCGACCGGCATCGCGCTGGCGGCGTTGATCCTGCGCGGGACCCAGCTGTGGCCGGCGGTGGCGCTCGCGGCGTTCGTGGTCAACCTGACCACGGGCATCCCGCTCTGGGGCGCGGCGATCATCGCCACCGGGAACACGCTGGAGGCGCTGGTCGGCGCCAGCCTGCTCCGGCGCATGTCATTCGACGCGCGGCTGGCGAGCCTGCGCGACGTGCTGCTGCTGATCGGACTGGCGGCGCTGCTCAGCACCGTGGTCAGCGCCACCTTCGGCGCCGCTGCCGCCGCGCTGGCGAACCTGCAACGCGCCGAGAGCTACCCGGTGTTCTGGGTGGTCTGGTGGGTGGGCGACGCGATGGGCGCTCTCCTGATCGCGCCGCTCATCTGCGTGTGGGCCTCGCCGGTGCGACTTTCGCGGCGCCCGCTGCGCTGGCTGGAGGCGGCGCTGCTGGCGATCGCGCTCACCCTGGTCAGCATGGCCGTCTTCCGGGGGCCGGCCCGCGCGCGCGCCGTCGAGCTGATTCGCGGGACCTACGCCATCGTTCCGCTGCTGATCTGGACGGCCCTTCGCTTCGAGCAGCGCGGGGTGACGGCGGCGCTGCTGCTGGTGGCGGTGATCGCCGTGACGGCGACCTCCTCACCCGGGAGCTACTTCGCGGCGCGCACGCCGCACGAACGCTTGTTGATGACCGATTGCTACATGGCGGTCACGGCCATCAGCATGCTGACGCTGGCGGCGGCGCTCGCGGAACGGCGCGCGGCGATCGGGGTGCGCGACGAGTTCATCTCGATCGCCTCGCACGAGCTGAAGACGCCGCTCACGGCGCTGAAGCTGCGCCTGACGGCCGCCGCGCGCACGCACCGGACCCCGCCGCCGCGCGACGCCGTGGCCGAGGAGAAGCTGGCGCGCGCGCTGAGCGCGGCAGACACGACCACCAACCGTCTGGTGAGCTTGGTCGACGATCTGCTCGATGCCTCGCGGCTCACCGCGGGCCGCTTGGCCCTCCACCTCGAGGTGGTCTCGCTGCCGGAGCTCGTGAGCGACGTCGCCGGGCGGCTGCGCGAGCAGGCGGCGGAGGCCGGGTCGACGATCGAGATCGCCGTCCCGCCATCCATCGTCGGTCGCTGGGATCGCAGCCGCATCGAGCAGATCGTGACCAACCTGCTCTCGAACGCGATCAAGTACGGCGCCGGGAAGCCGATCCGGCTGTCGGCGCACGCCGCCAACGGCCGCGTCCGGCTGGACATGACGGACGCAGGACCGGGGATCTCGCGCGCCGACCAGTCCCGGATCTTTCAGGCGTTCGAACGCGTGACCACGGCGAACCGGGTCGGCGGGCTCGGCCTCGGTCTCTACATCGGGCGGCAGATCGCGGCGGCGCACGGCGGCGCGCTGTCCGTCGACAGTCGGCCGGGTCACGGCTCGACGTTCACGCTGGAGCTTCCCCTGGAAGCGCCGGCGTCGGGGGCTACTTTCCCGACTTTCCCGGCTGGCCCGACTCGGCCAGGGTCCTGAGCTGCATTTCCGCGGATTCGACCCAGCGCTGCTCGCTCGGCCGCTTCTCCAGCGAGAGATACGTCTCGAACGCGCGCCGGGCATCGGCCGCGCGGCCGAGGTGCTGCAGCGAGCGCCCGAGGCCGTAGTACGGATCGGGGTCGGCGGGCTTGAGCTTGATGTAGTGATCGTAGGCGTCGACCGCGGCCGCGTACTGGGTGCGGACGCGCAGCGCGAAGGCCAGGTCGTACCAGGCGAGCGAGTAGCTCGGGTTCTTGTCGACGGTTCCCTTCAGCACGGTGATCGCCTCGTCGTCGCGGCGGATCTTCAGCAGCAGCTCACCCAGCGCCGTGCGCGCGGCCCAGTGGCGCGGATCGGTCGCGAACGCCTGCTTGAACTTCGCGATCGCCTCCTCGACGTGGCCGCGATCGCGCAGGGTCTGCGCCTCGACGTAGGCGGCGTTGCCGGGCGAGACGGGGACCGGCTTGGCCGCGGCGGCGTCGGCCGCTCCGCCCGCGCCCGGCGTCGCGGCTCCCGGCGCCGGTCCGGTCAGCTCGGCGATCACGGCCGCGGCGTGGTCCGCGTAGCGCTTCGAGTTCGGCGGCGCCACCGCGACGAAGTGCTTGAGGGCCGCCACCGCGCCGGCCTTGTCGCCGGTCTGCGCCAGGCAGAGCCCGAGGCCGTAGTAGGGAAGCGACATGTTCGGGACCAGGTCCATGTAGCGCTTGTAGGCGACGATGGCGCGATCGCAGTGCCCCGCCTGGCGACTGGCGGAGGCGAGCTGGTACCAGGCGAGGTCGTTGTTCGCGTCGGCGGCGATCACCGTCTCGAACTTGGCCGCGGCCCCCGCGTAGTCCTTGGCCGTGACGAGCGCCTTCCCTTCCTCGAACGCCGCGTCGGAGGCCGGCGTCGCGCGCGCGATCGAAGCGGAGAGCAGCAAGGGCGCGACGGACAGCAAAGCGATCTTCACGATCGCGATGCTACCGAATCGGGCCATTTCTTGACAGATAGCCGAGTCTGTAGTGCAATGTAGGCAAAGGTATGATTGCCGTCATCGGAAGTCTGATCATGAGTGCTTTCGCCGGGTTGTTGTTCTTGGTGACAGTCTCGCTCGGGCGGGGGTGAGTTGGGCGATTTGAGGTAGCCGGGGCGTTGCACCGGACCTAGACTGTCGGGCTTCAAACCGCCGCGCCCCGAGCGCGGTCGGGGCTCAACGTGCCCAGCACCGACAACGCAACCCCCGCTCAGACGCCGCCCGCAGCGCCGGGCGCGCCGACCGGCGAGCGCAGCCAGCGCCGCGGGCTTCGTTACGAAGATTTCTCGATCGGCGATCTGACCGGGATCCGCAACCTGCTGCGGGGCGGATCGGTGATCGACTGGCACCGCCTCTACTTCACCGACCGCGACGAGGTCGACCGATTCCTGCGGGTCAACGAGATGGACCCGGCCGACGAGAACGACATGCGGCGGCTGGGCGAGCTGCGCGAAGCGGCGGTCGAGTACCTCGAGCGGCACCTCGGCTTTCAGATCCCCGACGAGGTGGCGCATGGCGTGCCCCCGCGGGACCTCCTGTTGATCGCGTCGCAGAAGGGGCGGCGGAGGACGCACGCGTGCGTCGTCCTGAAAGTGATGCACGTCATGCATCACCTGGCCGGCCGCGAGCTGCTGACCAAGCTGCCGGTTTCGGACGACCAGATCTTCCACCTGATCGAAGAGAAGGTGCTGCGCACCGTCGAGGACCTGAAAGCGGTCGGTTGCCCGGTGGTCGAGTTCGAGTGGAGCCGCAAGCACGCCGACAGCCTGATCACCAAGCTGCTGGCCAAGAAGGAGTCGATCGCGGCCGACGTCTACGACAAGCTGCGCTTCCGCGTGATCACGAACAGCGAGGAGCAGCTGATCTTCGTGATGCGCGAGCTGACGCAGCGGCTGATCCCGTTCAACTACGTGATCCCGGGACAGTCGGAGAACGACATCATCAAGATCCGCGAGACGCTGGACCGCTCACCGGCGCTCAAGCGCTTCCTCCCGGAGATCACCGACCTGGCCGCGGTCGCCGCCGACAAGCTGCCGTCGACGCAGAACGAGTTCTCCGGTCCGGGCTACCGGGTGATCAACTTCGTCTGCGACCTGCCGGTTCGCATCGACAAGTACCTGTGCCGGCGTCCCGACGATCCGATGTTCTCCGAATACGGCACGATCGTCTTCGTGCTGACGGAGTTCCAGATTATCGACGCCCGCACCGCCGAGAACAACGAGAGCGGCGAGAACAGCCACGACAAGTACAAGGACCGGCAAGCGGCGCGCGTGAAGGCGCGTCTCATGCACGGCATGAAGGACGAGGCGTAGGCCGCCGGGCGGCGGCCCTCACCCTAACCCACCCTAACCCTCTCCCCGCAGGCGGGGAGAGGGGATCGGAATCGGAGTAGCGGGCCGGCTTACCAGCGACCGCGACCGCCGCCACCGCCACCGCCACCACGACCGCGACCGCCGCCACCACCGCCGTAGCCGCCGCCACCACCGCCGCCGTAGCCACCACCACCACCGCGGCCACCGCCGCCACCACCACCGCCGCGCCGATCCTCGGCCTCCTTGACGGCAACCTGGCGGCCCTGGACGTCACGGCCGTTCATCTCCTCGATCGCCTTGCGCGCCTCGTCCTCCGTCGACATCTCGACGAAGCCGAAGCCGCGCGGGCGGCCAGTCTCGCGGTCGGTGACGATCTTCGCGTCCGTCACCGTGCCGAGGCCGCCGAACAGATCCCGCAGGTCCAGCTCGGTCACCGAATAGGGCAGATTGCCAACATAGAGTCTCGTTCCCATGGATTTCCTCGTTGCTGTGATTGATTACCGACGGAGCTGCCGTCTGCAGAACCCAAACATGCAGGTCACCGAAGTCGGGGCGGTCGCTGAGCTCCCGCGAGAGCAACGAAGACGAGACGAAAGAGTCGCTTGCCTAAATAGCACGGTCTGTTGCGCCGTGCCATCGGGCGCACCCGGGGAAGGGGAAGTCATGCCGGGCCCGTCGTCGTCGGCAGCTCGACCCTGAAGGTGGTCCCGCTCGAGCCGTCGCTCTGGAAAGAGATCTGGCCGCCCAGGGCGGTGACGATGCCCCGGCAGATGGACAGCCCCAGGCCCGTCCCCTGGCCGATCGGCTTGGTGGTGAAGAAGGGCTGAAAGACGCGCTCCTGGACGGCGATCGGGATGCCGACGCCGCTGTCGTCGATCTCGACCACGGCGCGGTTCTGCCCGGGCAGCGCGCGGACGCCGACCCGCACCCGGTTCGTGCCGGCGCTGCCTTCCGGGATCGCCTGCGCCGCGTTGAGCAACAGGTTGACGAACAGCTGCTCGATCCGCTCCGCGTCGCCGCGCACGTAAGCGTCCTGGTCCAGGTCGCAGATCAGGCGCGCCCGGTGCTTGATCTGATTCTCCGTCAGCGCCACCGCCCGGCCCAGGGCCACGCGCAGCGCGACCAGCGTCAGCCGCTCCGCGTGCTGGCCGGGCGAGACCATCTGCACCTGCCGCACCAGCCGGCGGATCCGGTCGGCGCCGTCGAGCGCGTCGGAGACGATCTCGCCGAGGTCGCGCATCGCCCTGTCCGTCGACGCGGGCAGCCGCTCGGCGAGCGTCTGCAGGTTCGCGATGACGTAGGTGAGGGGGTTGTTGATCTCGTGGGCGATGCCCGACGCCAGCGTCCCGAGCGCGGCCATCCGGTCGGCGGCCGCGAGGCGCTGCCGCGTCGCCCGCCCCACGATCGCGTGCAGCTGCCTCAGCAGCTCGGGAAAGTCGATCGGCTTGCGAACGTAGGCGTCGGCGGCGATGGCGCGCGCCTTCGCGCTCAGGTCCGCCGACATCGCCAGCAGCGGAATGCCGGCCAGCATCGGGTCGGAGCGCTGCTCGACGCGGAACTCCCACCCGTCCATCACGGGCATCATGAGGTCCAGCAGGATCACGTCGGGCGTGGGGCCCTGGCGAAGCTCGTCGAGCGCTTCGCGGCCGTTATTCGCGGTCGTCACCGCGAACCCCTCGTCCTCCAGCATGTCCGTCAGCGCCAGCCGGATGCTGGTGTCGTCCTCGACCAGCAGCATCCGGATCCCCGTCGGCGCCGGGGTCTTCTGCGGCGCGCCGGCGATCTCCGGATACGACTGCAGGTGAGCCACGGCAGGCAAACCTAAGGTTACGTCCCGAGCCCGCAAGGTGGGATACAGGGGGCCACAAGGCGCCTGCTGTGAGCCAGCACGAGGAGCGCCCGTCGCTTTCTGTCCGTCGAGAAGTGGCTGTTTTCGTAAAAAAGACATTATGTCTTTTTTAATTGACGAGCTGAGGACGCGTCGGCTAGCGTCGCAACATGTCAATCGAGCCCGGCCGCCGTCGACCGCGACGCTTCTCGACCTGGACGCTGGGAGCACTCCTGGCGCTCTGCGCCGGGGCCGGTGCCTGCAAGGATCCGAACCCGACGTTCGTGTTCGACGCGGGCGGCGACGGGCCCAAGGATTCGGCCCTCATCGACGGAGCGGGGGCGGCTGACGGTTCGGCAGGAGGTTCGGGAGGAGGAGCGGGCGGCGGCGGAGGCGCCGGCAGCAGCGGCAACGGCGGCGGCGGCGCGGCGGGGACGGCCGGCGGCGCCGGCGGAGGAGGAGGCGGTGGTGGTGGGGCGGGCGGTGCTGGCGGCGCGGCCGGAACGGGCGGGGCGGGAGGTGCCGCGTGATCCGTTATACGAGACACGCCGTCCTGTTGGCCGGGCTGGCGCTCTCTGCCGCCGCGCGCGCGCAGACCGCGCCGACTGACACGTCTGTGACGCCCGCGGCGGGCGCGGCGGCGGCCCCCACCGTTCCGACCGACGCGGCGCCGGCCGCTCCGGCCGACGCGGCCCCGACACCGCCCGCGGCACCCGTGTCAGCGCCCACCGATCCTGGGCGCCTCGACGAGATCGAGCTGCTCGCCCGGATCGCGGCGCGCAAGCACGAGCTGCTCGACGAGGAGGCGGCCAAGCGCGCCAAGGAGGCGCCCCGGCTGTCGGTCGACGACAAGGGCTTCTCCGTCGCGCTCCCCGACCGTTCGTTCCAGCTCAAGTTCCGCGGCCTGGTGCAGGCCGACGGGCGCTTCTTCCTCGACAACGACGCGCTCGAGGCCAACGACACGTTCATCCTCCGCCGGCTGCGGCCGTCGTTCGACGGGACGGTGTTCTCGCTGGTCGACTTCCGCATGCAGCCGGAGTTCGCCGGGACGGTGCAGATTCTCGACGCCTACGTCGACCTGCACCCGCGCGAGTGGCTGCGCCTGCGCGTCGGCAAGATGAAGGCGCCGGTCGGGCTCGAACGCCTGCAAACAGACGCGGACCGCGTCTTCCTGGAGCAGTCGCTGATCTCGAACCTGTCGAGCCAGCGCGACGTCGGCGTGGAGCTGTGGGGTGACATCGCGGGCGGGCTGGTGCACTACGCGATCGGCATCTTCAACGGCGCGCCCGACACGACCGCCGCCGACACCGACATCAACCACGCCAAGGACTTCCAGGGCCGGCTGTTCGTGCACCCGTTCCGCACCGAGGCGCTCAAGGGCCTCGGCAACCTGGGCATCGGCGTCTCGGCCGCGACAGGCAACCGCAAGGGCCGGCTGCCCACGGCGGTCGCCGGGCTGCCCATCCCGACGGCGCCGGCGCAGACCGGGCTGTCGCCGTTCCGCACCTCGGGGCAGAACGCGTTCTTCCAGTACCTGGCGCCCGCCACCGACACGACGGGCGCGCAGACGACCTTCGCGCACGAGCGCGCCACGCGCATCAACCCGCAGCTCTACTACTACTACGAGTCGTTCGGCCTGCTGGCCGAGTACCTGTGGCTGAAGCAGGGGCTGCAGAAAGGGAACAGCGTCGCCGAGCTGACGAACCAGTCGGCGGCGGTGACGGCCAGCTTCACCATCAACGGCCGCGAGAACTACGACGGCACCACCCCGCTGGTCGGGTTCGATCCCGCCAAGGGCGCCCTGGGCGCGCTGGTGATCGCCGCCCGCTGGAGCTGGATCGCCGTCGACGACGCCACGTTCCCCACCTACGCGAACCCGATCGCCAGCGCGCGCTCGGCCAACGCGTTCGGCGGGGCGATCACGTGGGTGCCCCGGCGCAGCGCGCGGCTGTCGGTCAGCTATGAGCAGACGCGCTTCGACGGCGGGGCGGGGACGGCGGCGTCGGGGATGACGGCGGCGGTGATCGCGGACCGCCCGACCGAGCACGTGATCATCGGGCGCACGCAGGTGAGCTTCTGACGGTGAGCTTCTGAAAGGAAGGAGAAGACCATGTTCGATCCACTGGTGATCGCGAGCGGGCTCGGCGTCGGTTTCGTCGTCGGCCTGACCGGCATGGGCGGCGGCGCGTTGATGACGCCGATCCTGGTGCTGCTGTTCGGCGTCGAGCCGCTGACGGCGGTGTCCAGCGACATCGTCGCGGCGATGGTGATGAAGCCGGTGGGCGGCGCGGTGCACTGGCGCCGCGGCACCGTGCACGGGCCGCTGGTGAAGTGGCTGATGCTCGGGTCGATCCCGTCGGCGTTCCTGGGCGTGCTGCTGCTGCGCCGGCTCGGCTCGGGCGCGGTGCTGCAGACGCACATCAAGCTGTCGCTCGGCGTGGCGCTGCTGACCGTGGCGACCGGCCTGATCGTCAGGCCCCTGCTGGGCGCACGCCATCGGCCCGAGGACGGCGCCGCCCTGCTGGCGGTCAAGCCGCTGCCGACGCTGCTGATCGGCATCGTGGGGGGCCTGGTCGTCGGCGTCACCTCGGTCGGGTCGGGCTCGCTGATCATCATCATGCTGCTGCTGCTGTATCCGCGCATCCGGCTGTCGGAGCTGGTCGGGACGGATCTGGTGCAGGCGATCCCGCTGGTGGCCAGCGCCGCCGTAGGTCACCTGCTGTTCGGCAGCTTCAAGATCGGTCTCACGGCGTCGATCCTGATCGGCAGCATCCCCGGCGTCTTCCTGGGCGCGCGGCTGTCGTCGCGCGCGCCCGACTACCTGATCCGGCCGGCCCTGATCGTGGTCCTGGTGCTGTCGGGCGTGAAGCTGGTCGGCGCGTCCAACGTCCTGCTGGCGGCGGTGGCGCCGACCGCCCTCGCGGCCGGGGTCGGGTACGCGCTGTGGGCCTGGCGCCGCGCCCTCGCGCGCGTCTCCGCCGCGGCGGCCGCGGCGGAGGCCGAGGCCGGTCAGCGGCCCGAGTTGACGCTGGTCGGAGGCGAACATGCGTAGACGGACCGCAGGCACCTGGATCGCCGCCATCGCCGCGCTGGTGGGCGGGACCACCGCCGCGCGGCTCGCGGCGGCGGGCGAGGTCACGATCCTCAACGTCTCGTACGATCCGACCCGCGAGCTGTGGCGCGACATCAACGCCAACTTCGCCGCCCGCTACGAGAAGGAGAAGGGCGTCAAGGTGAACATCAAGCAGTCGCACGGCGGCTCGAGCACCCAGGCGCGCGCCGTGATCGACGGCCTGGACGCGGACGTGACCACGCTGGCGTCGTTCCTCGACACCGACGCCATTCGCCAGCGCAGGCTGATCAAGGACGGCTGGGTCGATCGCCTGCCCAACAAGTCACGCCCGTACACGTCGACGATCGTCTTCGTGGTGCGCAAGGGCAACCCGAAAGGGATCAAGGACTGGCCCGATCTGGTGAAGCCGGGCGTCGCCATCGTGACGCCGAACCCGAAGACCTCGGGCAACGGCTACATCAGCTTCTTCGCGGCGTGGGGCTCGGTGATCCTGCGGGGCGGCTCGCGCCAGAGCGCGATCGACTACGTCACCAGGCTGTATCAGCAGGTGCCGGTGCTCGACTCGGGAGCGCGCGGCGCCACCACGACGTTCGTGCAGAAGAAGATCGGCGACGTCCACCTGGCCTGGGAGAACGAGGCGTATCTCGAGGTGCGCGAGGCGAAGGGCGCGCTGGAGGTGGTGGTGCCGCCGATCAGCATCCTGGCCGAGCCGCAGGTCGCCGTCGTCGACGCG
>DATBHU010000655.1:0-16828 GCA_036557265.1 Polyangia bacterium | reverse complement strand
GCGGGTCGGGGCTGTCGCAGTCCGGGAGCGTGGCGTCGCTGGGGAACACGCTGGGACTGCTGTTCGACAGCGGCGGATTCCGGGCGCTGTTCACGGGCACGCAGTTCAACATGACCGGGCGTCCGTCCACCGAGTGGCTGCGCGCGCCGGAGAACGACGTCGGGCTCGACGCCTTTCACGCGGCGCTGGAGGCGGCGGTCGCGGGTGACAGGCCGCAGCTGCGGGCGACGTCGCTGGCGCGGGCGCTGATGGCGCTGGGCGGGGTGCTGACGATCCTGGAGGACGCGGGCGAGCCTGCCCACGTGCGCAACGACTTCCGCCGATCGTACCTGGCGTCGCCCGGGGTGAGCCCGTTCGATCGCGGATCGCGCTTCGAACAGTACGTCGCCGAGACCTACGGGCGCATGGGCCTGCCGGCGGCGGTGACGCCGGTCCGCCGCCCGACCTTGATGGCGTTCATCACCGCCGCGGACGGGCAGGGGCTGGCGGACCGGACGCAGCGGCGCTTCTTCTCCGACGGCTCGTTGCCCGATGACGCGGTCGTCGATCGCGGCACGACGTCCGCCGAGGTGATGGGAGACGCGCGCGCGTCGCTCCCGTACGCCTACCCGCGGCTGCCTCATCTCGAGTTGAAGGCGATGGGCCGCAAGCAATACGCCCTCACGAAGGACAAGCGCCGGCTGCTCGCCTACGAGCGCGTGCCGGGGCGGGTGCGGTTCTTCATGGACCAGACGGTCTACGCGGACAACGCGCGGCTGCTGCTGCCCGAGATCGCCGGCTACGGCGCGGGGCTGGTCAATCATCTGTTCCGCGTCGAGGTCCGGCTGGAGATCAGCGGCGGCGTCGTTCAAGCGTCGGTCGCGGGCGCGCGCGGCGGCGTTCACAAGGGCGAGCTGCGCCTGTTCGTCGAGGACGCGGCCGGTCAGCGGCGGCCCCTCGCCGCGCTGGCCCCCACGGCGGAGCCGGCGCGCCTGAGCGTGCCCGCCGGGGCGCGCAAGATCGCCGCCGTCCTGCGCGGCGAGGACGACGCGGGCGAGTTCGTCGCCGTCGGCGAAGCGCCGGTCCGGTAGCGGCGTCCCCTCTCCCTAACCCTCTCCCCACTTCGCGGGGCGAGAGGACCTGCGCTGATCTCCTCCGGCGCGAGAGGGTCTGGCTCTTTCTCCAACTCTCCCGCAAGCGGGAGAGGGTCTGACTCTTTCTCCCTCTCCCGCTTGCGGGAGAGGGTCGGGGTGAGGGCCAGCCTTGCGAGCGGCCGCGCTCGCCGGGCAGAGGGCCGACCCTAGTGAGGGATCACCGGCAGTCGGCGCGGAATCGGCGTCCCCGGCGCGACGGCCTCGACCAGCGCCAGCGCCTCGTCCCGGGCGTCGTCCTCGGCGTCCGCCACGGAGCGCACCAGCCCGTCGACGAGGTGGGGATCCTTCGCGAGCGCCTCCCCGCGCGCGGCCACCGCCGCGCCGTCGTCGCCCGCCGCGACCGCCGCCCGCACGCACCAGGCGAGCAGCCGCGCCGCCGAGGCGGGCTCGCCGATCGCCGCCGCCGCGCGCCGAAACGCGGGCAGCGCGATCGCGGGGCGGTCCAGCGCGAGCGCGCCGCGCCCGAGATCGAACCACGGCCACGGGTTGTCGGCGTCCAGCTCGGTCGCCGCCCGAAACGCGGCCAGCGCCGCCTCGCGGCGCCCCAGACGCGCCAGCGCCAGACCGCGGGCGTGCTCCGCGTCCGCCGCGCCCGGATCGACCTTGAGGGCGCGCTCGGCCTGCCGCAGCGCGATCGCCGGCAGGACCTCCTGCCCCGACGGATCGAACACGTCGTCCGCGTATTCGCCGTCGGGCCCGAACAGGATCTGCTCGCGCGCGACGGTGGCGTCCAGCCAGCTCGTGAACCTCGACCCCGCCAGCGCGCGCTCCTCCGCGCCGGGGTCGTAGCGCAGCACGCGCCCGCCGGCGTCGAGCGCGAAGCGGTCGCCTGCGATCGCCTCGGCGAACACCAGCTCGCCGGGCCGCCCCGGCTCGAGCGCGCCGAGCTCCCGCGTCGCTCCCGGACCGACGCCCGCGATCACGACGCTCTCGTGGAACAGGTCCGCGCCGTCGAACGAGCGGAGGAACGACGCGTACGCCTCGGGCAGCGGGCGCCCCAGCGCCGCCTCGGCGCGCGCGATCTCCTCGGGCGCCGCCGGCGGACGAACGCGGATCAGCCCGGCCGGCAAGCGCGCCACCGCCGAGCGGAAGCGGTCGAAGAACGCCGCGCCTGCCGCCGCCGCGCGCTTGCGCCGGGCCAACGTCGTGCCTGTCTACTTGCCGATGATGGCGGACGGCAGCGAGCTTCCAGCGGCCGCCATGGCAGCGCCGAGCCGCGCCGATACGCCCCGGCCCTGCAGCCGCCCGTTCGCGGCATCGCGCTTGGCGCCCTCGGCGTAGATCGACAGCGACACGTCGAGCGCCATCTCCGTTCCCGCCGCGCGCAGCTCGCCGATCTCGATGATCCGCGCGCCGCCGTCGGCCGCCACCGCGTGAACGTAGAGATCGAACGCGCTCGCGACCAGCGCTGCCGCCGTCGCCCCCGTGCCCAGCCCGACCGCGGCCAGCGCACCCAGCCGCGTGATCGCCTCGAGGGCGGTGCGCCCCGGCATCGCCAGGATGATCCCGTTCTGACCGCGCGTCGCGGTCAAAACCAGCTCGCCGGCCTCCGGTCCGGACAGCTCGCCCACCACCAGGTGGTCGGGCCGCAGCGACGACGCCACCCGCAGCAGGCCCGCCGCGTCGGTCGATGGCGCGAGATCGATCCAGCCGGTGCGCGCCCGCCCACCCGCGCCGATCGCGACGACCCGCCTGTCGGCGGGCACCTCGCGCGCGAAGGCGGCCAGCACCGACGGCAGCGCCGCCGCGTCGCCGGTCACGACCACGTTCCGGCGCGTCGCCACCAGCGCGTCGAGCAGCGCCTGAACATCCTTGTTGGCGCCGGGCACGAGGTCGACCAGCACCCGTTCGGGCAGCGCCGCGCGCCGGATCGACGCGACGACGCCGCCGGGCGCCGCCGGCGGAAACGCGGCCGACACGCGCGTGCCGTCCGCCAGGCGCACGTCGACGACCGGGTTGTCGGGCGGCGGGGGCGGGTAGGCGTTGTTCGCGTAGCGCCACAGCACGTCCGCGACCGCGTTGGAGTCGCCCAGGCTGGCGTCGTGCAACGCGAGGCCGGAGCCGCGGTCCACCAGCGCCGCGTCGGGCGCCGTGATCAAGATCTGCGTGACCGCCGGATCGGCGAGCAGCTCCTCCAGCGCGGACGCGCCGCCGCCGGTGCTGATGTCCGCCGCGCTGCTCGCGACGGGGCCGGTGGCGCCGCCGAAGGCGGGCGCCTGCGCGACCACGCCGCCGCCGTTCGCACCCGGGCGGTTCCCGGTCGGGACGCGGCGCGAGGTCCCCTCGCCGTCGTCATCCGCTTCGTTCCGGCGAGAGTGCTGAAACAGGCCGACGTTGCCGGTGTTCTCCGACGGGGCGTCGAGCGGCGGACCGTCCGAGAGAACCTCCTCCTCCTCGTCGTCCAGGCCGAGCGATCGGCTCGCCAACGGCGTCGGCTGCCGGCGCGCCACCGGGGGTGGAGGGGGCGGGGGCGGCGGAATCATGCGGCCGGCGCGGGGCGGTCGCGCGGCCAATCCTTCTTCTTCCTCGTCCGGGCCGGAGGAGGTCTCGTCGTCGTCGTCCGGAAGTCGCGACGCGCTCGATCCGCTCCGCGCCGGTGGCGGCGGCGGCGGCGGGACGGGAAGCCGGCGCGCGGCGCTGCTGGTGCTCGCCGAGCTGGCGGGGCTGTGCAGCGCGCCCGTGTCCATGGCGGCGCCGGGGCCGTCGATGCCGATCAGGAAGTCGCCGACGTAGATCCGATCGGACGCCGCGACCACCGTCGGGCCGGCGATCTTGCGCCCGTTCACGTAGGTGCCGTTCGTGCTCTTGAGGTCGGCGATCTCCATGCCGGCGTCGCGCTTCGTCAGCCGCGTGTGCCGCTTCGAGATGTTTCCCTTCGCGAGCACGATGTCGTTGCCGGAAACGCGTCCAATCGTGATCTCGTCCTTGTCGAAGGTGAGCACCTTGGGCTCGCCTCCCTTTTCGGTCAACGTGAGCTTGATCATCGACCCTTTCTACGGGCTGGCATGAATCGTTGTAACGACGCCGACGTTAAAGTTTGGGTGTCGGCGGCGTGGCGCAGTATACAGGCAACGAGGAGGAGACATGAAAGGCTCGCTTTTCGCAACTTCGGTGTTGGCGGCGACCCTGTCCATCGCGGCGGCGGTCCCGGCCCGCGCCGCCGAGCCCAAGTTCTACTTCCACATCAAAGAGGTCACGGCGGCCCCCGACGTGGACGCGTCGGTGAAGGCCCGCGCCGCCGAGGCGCTGAAGGCCGAGCTGGCTTCGCGCTCCGAATGGGCGTCCGACCTGGGTCCGGCCGCGGCGGGACAGGACCCGACGGCGCTGGCGGCCGAGCTGGCCAGGCGCAAGCTGCGCGGCTTCGAGGTGACCGTCCGGATCGACAGCTTCAAGCAGGAGATGAAGGAGCCGCGTCCCGGCGGCCGGATGAAGCAGCTGGCTGTGAACGTCAAGCTGACCATCATCGGCGCGACGATCCCCGACGCGAAGTTCGCGTTCGAGGGTAACGGCGAATCGGGGGTGGAGGCGGAGGTGTCCGAGAGTCGGATGGCGAAGGACAGCGCCATGGCTTCGAGCGCGGCACTCAAGAGCGCCATCAAGCAGGCCGTCGAGGAGGCGAATACCAAGCTGGGCGCCACCACCAAGCCCGCCGGCGGCGCCAAGAAGCCCGCCAAGAAGAAGGCCTGACGGGCGGGCTTTTCCGGCGTCGAAGGTTTTGCTAGCGTGGGGCCTGCCCCCATGCAGCCGATCGAAATTGCCCTGTTCGGCGCCGTGATCGCACTGGCGGCAGGTCTGATCGGTTACATCCTGTGGCCGTTCGCGCGCGGCCGCCGGGAGGCGCGCGCGGCGGCCGGCCGACGGCGCGGCGCGCCCGCGCAGGCGGCGGCCCGGCCGGAGGCGGCGCCGGCCATGGTCGTCTGCCCGGCCTGCCAGCGCGAGTACGACGCCGGCTTGCAATTTTGCCCGCACGACGCCCGGGAGCTGGTCCCCGTCAGCGATCCCGCCGCGCGCGCCGCCGCTCCGGGCATGACGTGTCCGAGCTGCCGGCGATCGTTCGACGCGATGAAGCGGTTCTGCCCCTTCGACGGCGACGAGCTGGTGCCGCTGACGCTGGCCCTCGGATCGCCCGGCGTCCCGCCGGCCGTGCTCGGCGTCGGCCTGCTCGGCAAGATCTGCCCACACTGCTCGCGTCGGTATGAGAGCGACGCCACATTCTGTGGGCGCGACGGCGCGGCGCTGGTTTCTGTGAACTAGCCGCCCGCGCGCGAAGCGCGCGAGCGCGGCTACCTGAAAAAACGACAGTCGCATACCGCGCCTGCGGCGCGGAGCGACTAGCACGCATCGCGCGACCGCTCACAGCTGCTACAATCAGCCTTCATGCCCTGCCTGCTTCGCCTGGCCTGCATTTCGGCGTCGGCGGCGTTGCTGGTCGCCGCGTGCAAGCGGGTCGCGCCGGAGGCGGCGCCGCCTCCGGCCGCGGGCGCCCCGGCCACCATCGAGGTGCTCAAGGAAGGGCGCTGGCTGTTCACCTACGCCGAGCCGAGCGGGACGTTCGCGACGACCGACAAGCCCGACAGCGTGCCGGAGGCCGCCCGCGCCGTGGTGCGGGTCTTCGATCCCTCGGCGCCCGAGAAGACGCCCGGCGGCGACCGCGTTTACGTCACGAACCTCAACGATGTGATGAGCAAGGGCCGGGCGCCCGCGAAGCCGATGTCGCGCGCGGCGTTCGAGACCGCGGCGCTGGCCGCGCACCCGACCGGCGAGTCGTCGCCGCTGGCGGCGCAGAGCATGCGCCCGGCGCCCATCCCCGCCCTCGACGGCGGCGCCGCGACCGGCAGCCCGCCCGCGGCCGGCGGGCCACCGGTCGTCACCATCTATGGCACGTCCTGGTGTGGCGCCTGCCGCGCCGCCCGCCAGTACCTGACCAGCCGCAAGATCCCGTTCGCCGACAAGGACATCGAGCGCGATCCGGAGGCGGCGCGCGAGCTGGCCGCCAAGGCCGCCAAGATGGGGATCCCGACGGACCGCGTGCCGGTCATCGACGTGCGGGGCCGGCTGTTGCTCGGGTTCGATCGCGCCCGCATCGAGGCGCTGCTGGGAGAAGCCACATGACGAAGCGAAGCTCGGTCCTGGCTGTCGCGCTGCTCGCCGGCGTCGCGGTCCCGGCGGTGGCCGAGGCCCGCATCGTCGACCTGCACCTCGCTGGAAACGCCGGCGGCATGTACGGGTGGGGGACGACCTCGAACACGCCGGACTTCTTCAATCAGGCGGCAGGGCCGGGGTTCGGGTTCGCCGCGGGCCTGAAGCTGCTGGTGTTCGCCGTCGACGTGGACTTCCTGCAGATCGTGAAGGACGGCGGTCTGGACGGGACGCTGATCCAGCTGATGGCGGGGATCGACGTCGACCTGCCGGCGGGGCACGCGAAGCTGCCGAGCGGCCAGAGCCTGAACATCATCCGCATCGGGATGCAGGCGGGCGGCGCGCTCGGCACCGGCGCGCCCGTGAGCCTGCCGATCACCAACGATCAGCTCGCGGACAAGGGCTTCGTGTCGCGGCTGCGGGTCGGCTACGACTTCTACCTCAACGACTTCATGAGCGTCGGCGCGATGCTGGACCTCGGCTACCACTATTTCCTGGGCGGCCAGGCGATCAACAACACCGCCGACCACTCCGCGGGCTACCACCTGGTCGGGCTGGCGAACTTCACGTTCCACCTCGGCGCGTAGCCGGGGCCGCTCACGGGAACGGGTCGGCGTCGATCGTGTAGGACCCTTGGCGGCCGCCCATCGGCGGCAAGCCGCGCGGCGGCAACGGATCGGGGCCCTCGCATTCGACCGGCGCGCGGTAGATCGTCCCGTTCGCTTGCCAGAAGAGGTGGTGAGCGGCGCGGAACAGGTACCTCGCCGGGGCGCGCTCGGGTGACGTCGCGATCGTCTGCTCGCTGCCGTCGGCCACGTTCAGCGCCCGGATCCGCCCGCTGGATTCGCCGACCATCACCAGGGCGCCGCACACGGCCTCGATCCGGAAGGCGGCGGCGATCGTGGTCGGCGCGTCGCTGCTGTCGCGCCGCCGCCGCCACAGCTTCCAGCTGTCGCGCGCCTGCCAGAGCACGAAGGGCCCGACGATGACCGCCGAGTCGACCTCGCCCCCCGCGCGGCCGATCTCCGCGACCGACCCGGTCGCCGTCGACAGGCTGAGCAGGCGCGCGCCCGCGGCCAGGTAGACGCGCGCGTCGTCGGCCGCCAGCGGCCTGGCCGTGAACGGAACGGACCCCACGACGCGGGGCGCGTCTTCGCGGGGCCGATAGGCGAGGAGCGTCGTCCGCTTGCCGGCCGCCTGCGCGATGATCATCTCGTTCGCGCCTTCGCGCACGGTCGTCCCGCGCACGGACCGGAGGAGGACGCGCGCGTCGCCGCCGGCCGCGCGCCGATGCATCAGCACGCCGTCCTTCCGCCACAGCACCTCGTCAGCGACGACGTCGTACGCGTACAGCGAATGCGCGAACGTCTCGATCGCGCCGCCGGGTGGCGTCATCACCTTCAGGTCGCCGTCCTCGATCCAGAAAAGGCGGCCTCCCGAAGACGACAGCCAGAAGCGGGTCGGCCCCGCGTTCGTGGCGCCGGGATTGTCGTCGTCCCCGAACATCGGCCCGGGCGCGGCGCCGGCCTTCTGGGCTTCCTCTTCCGCGCGGAGCATCCTTGCCCACGCGGCCCGATCGGGCAGCGGGGCCGCCACCAGCCGCCGCGGCGGCGCCGGTCCGGGACCGGCTCTGCCCAGATCGACGGCGAAGATGCCGTCGCCCACGAACACCGTCCTGTCGTGGCGGATCCGCTCGTTCGCGACGAAGAACAGCGTGTCGGCGTCGAAGCTCAGGCAGCGCAGCCACGGATCATCGGTGCGAAGCACCACTTGCCCGACGGGTGGGCCGGACCGCTTGCCGGTGGGTGGGCCGCCGTCGCCCGCGCGTGTCTGCGGCCGCTCGCGCGCCGGGCAGGCGAGCGACAGCACCGCGGCGACGATCGCGCCGGCTCGCCGGACCATCCGTCAGTTGGCGGGCAGGGCGGCGACCAGCTTCTCGCGGAAGCGGTCGGGGTGCGGGACGTCGCCGTCGATGACCTTGGCGATCAGCTTCCCGTCGGGCGAGACGACGCGGACCGCGGGCAAGGTCTGGGCGTCGTAGCGGCGGCGCATCTCGCTCAGCGCCGGGACGTCGTTCTCGTTGGTGACGTCGACGCGCAGGAGGGTGAACCGGTTCATCACCTCCGCCACCTGCGGCTTCGAGAACACCTTGACGTCCAGCTCCTTGCAGGGCGTGCACCAGTCGGCGCCGAAGTCCATCAGCACCGGCCGGCCCGCCGCGCGCGCGTCGGCCAGCGCGACCGTCTCGTCGGTCAGCCAGGCGAGCTTCACGTCGCCCTTGGGCAGGAACAGGTAGTTGATCGAGCCCAGCAGGCCGATCGTCACCAGGCCGACGCCCAGCCCCTTGCGCAGCTTCTCGCCGACGCCGCCGTAGAAGCTGGCGTGGATGGCGCCGAGCGCGAGCCCGCCGACGATCATCGCCGCCATCGCGATCACGAAGCGCGGCGACGGCGAGCCGAAGTGGGCCAGCGCCGGGACGACGTTCTTGAGGTAGTAGAGCGCGGCGAGCAACAGCAGGATGCCGAAGAAGCTCTTGATCCAGTCCATCCAGGCGCCGGGCTTGGGCATCGACGCCGAGAACGCCGCCAGCAGCCAGAGCGGCAGCCCGACACCGACGCCGTAGGTCGCCAGGGTGATGAAGCCCCAGAGGCCGTCGCGCGTGGTGGTCACGTACGCGAGCAGCGACAGCAGCGGCGGGCCCGTGCAGGGCGCGGCGATGATGCCGCCCACGAGCCCCATCAGGAACGCGCCGCCGAAGCCGCGCCCGCCGACGCGCGACAGCCGGGATTGCAGCCCCGCCGGCAGCGCGACCTCGAACGCCCCGAACATCGACAGGCCCATGGCCGCGAAGAACAGCGCCAGCGGCCAGACGACCCACGGGCTGCCGAGGTACGCGCCGAACTTGCTGCCGGTCAGCCCGCAGACGGTTCCGAGCACACCGAACGTCACCGCGATCCCGGCCACGTAGGCCGACGCCAGCGCCAGCGCGCGCGCCCGGGGCGTCCCCGCCTTCACGCCGAAGATCGCCAGGGTGATCGGAATCATCGGGTAGACGCACGGGCTCAGGCCCGTGAGCAGCCCGGCGCCGAGCGCGACCCAGACGCTGGGGTGACCGCTGACGTTCATCGAGGGTCATGCATTATAGTCTCCCGATGCCCGGTGGGCCCGACCCTTCAAACGATCTAGCGTCGCTGCGCGCGGCCATCGACGCCGTGGACGATCAGATCCTGGCGCTGCTCGACCGGCGGGCCGAGGTGGTGCGCGAGGTCGGCCGCCGCAAGCGCGAGCGGCGCGAGGCGTTTCACGTCCCCCAGCGCGAGCGCGCGGTGCTGCAGCGGCTGACCGCGGCCGCCAACGGCGCCTTCCCGCGCGACGCCGTCCGCCCGGTGTTCCGCGAGATCATGTCGGCCTGCCTGTCGCTGGAGAGCCCGCTGGTGGTCTCCTACCCGGGGCCGGAGGCGACGTTCAGCCACCTGGCGGGCAAGACGCGCTTCGGCCTGTCGGCGCTCTACCGGCCGGCCGCCAGCCTGGGCGAGGTGTTCCGGGAGGTGGGGCGGGGCGCGGAGTACGGCGTCGTGCCGGTGGAGGAGGCGTCGGAGGGACTGGTGACGCACGCGCTCGACCACTTCATCGATTCGGACCTGCTGATCGTCGGTGAGATCGTCATCGAGGCGGCCCACGCGCTGCTGACGCACACCGGGACGACCGCCGGCATCGAGCGGGTGTTCGCGCACCCGGTCGCGGCGGCGCGCTGCGCGGCCGGCCTGGTCGAGGCGGTGGGCGGCGCGGCGGTGGTGGCGGCCCCGTCGGCGGCCGGCGCGGCCGCGATGGCGCGCGACGACGTGCACGCGGCGGCGCTGGCGCCCGCGCTGGCGGCGGAGCTGTTCGACCTCGTGGTGGCGAAGCCACGCCTCGACGACGGGCCCGCCGACGTGGCGCGCTTCCTGGTGCTGGGGCGGCAGGCGGCCCGTCCGACCGGCGACGACGCGACCAGCCTGCTGATCGGCCTCGACGACCAGCCCGGCCGGCTGGCCGAGGTACTGAACCGGCTTGGCGCGGCCGGCCTCAACCTGCGGCGCATCGCCTCGCGCCCGACCGATCGCCGCGGGCTGCGGGATCTCTTCTTCCTGGACCTCGACGGCCACCAGGACGAGCCGGGCTGCCGGCAGGCGCTCGACGCCATCGCGGCGGGGCTGCCGCTCCTCAAGGTGCTCGGGTCTTACCCGCGCGACCGCGGGGACGGGCAATCGTGAGCGCGCAGCGACGCTGGTCGGGACCGGCGCTGGGACGGATGGCCGTCATCGGCGTCGGGCAGATCGGGGGCTCGGTGGCGCTCTCGGCGCGCGTGGCCGGCGCCGTGACGGAGGTCGTCGCCTGGAGCCGCACCCGCGAGAAGCTGGAGCGCGCGCAGGCGCTCGGGATCATCGATCGCACGGCGCGGTCGACGGCGGAGGCGGCGCGCGGCGCGGGCGTCGTCGTGCTGGCGACGCCGGTCGGCAGCCTGGGGGAAGCGGCCGCGGCCGTCGCCCGCGAGCTCGCCCCCGAGGCGCTGGTGTTCGACGTCGGCAGCGTCAAGGCCGCGGCGATCGCCTCCGTCGAGCCGAAGCTGCGCCCGGGCGCGTTCGTCGCCTGCCATCCGATCGCGGGCACCGAACGGGTCGGTCCCGACGCGGCCAGCCCGCTGCTGTTCGAGGGCAAGCGCTGCGTGATCTGCCCGACCCCGCGCAGCGACGAGGCGGCCGTCGCCACCGTCGAGCGGCTGTGGACCGCGATGGGCGCCGAGCCGGTGCGCATGGCCGCCGATCTCCACGATCGCGTGTTCGGGGCGGGCAGCCACCTGCCTCACGTCGCGGCCTACGCGCTGGCCGCCGCCATCGGCCAGCTCGCGCCGGACGTCATCGAGGGGATCCAGCGCCTGCCGACCTCGAGCCTGCGCGACACCACCCGCGTCGCTGCGTCCAGCCCGGCGATGTGGCGCGACATCATGCTCGACAACCGCGCCGAGGTGGTGCCGCTCATCGATCGGCTGGCGGCCTGCGTGCAGGAGCTGCGCGCCGCGGTGGCCGCGGGCGACGCCGCGCGCATCGAGAAGCTGCTGGTCGCCGGCAAGAACGGCCGCGATCGCTTCAGCGGCGGCTGAGCGGCGATGCGGATGCGGTCATCGGCTCTGGTGTGGACGCTGCTGGCGGCGTCGAGCGCGGCGTTCGGTTGCGCGGAGACGACCGGCGCCGTGCAGGCGCGCGGCCCGCGCACCAGCGCCGACGACGCCGATCCGTGGAACGTGGTGCCGGGCGACACGGACGCCCTGGCGGACGTCGATCTGGCGGCGCTGCGCGCCTCTCCCTGGTCGCGCTCGCTGATGCAGGGCGATTTCGACGGCGCGCGCGAGGCGCGGCGCCGCGCCTTCGGCTACGACGTCTTCACGGAGGCGGATCGCATGCTGGTCACGGGCGCGGAGACGCCCACGGGCACCAGCACGCTGACCATCGCGCGCGGCCGCTTCGACGGCGCGCGCATCGGCGCCGCCTTTCAGGCCGCGACACCGGGCGCCACCACGGCGGATTGGCGCGGCAGCCCGCTGTGGGAGGGGCAGGGGCGGGCGGTCGTGCTGGTCACGCCGCGCACGCTGGCCCAGGGCGACGGCCCGCGGGTGCGCGCGGCGGTCGACGCGGCCTGGGCGATGGTGCCCGACGGGGGCGCCGGGCCGCTCGGCGAGCTCCGGCGGGCGCTCGACGCCGACAAGAATCCCCCCGCGGTGACGCTGGCGATCTCCGTCACCGACGCCATGCGGACCCGGGCGGCGGGCGCGCTCGCCGTGCCGGACGGCCTGCGCCGGATCGGGGCGCGGCTCGACCTCGGCGAGGATCTGAACCTGGAGGCGCTGGCGCTGTTCGACAGCGGTCCGCACGCGGCGGCGGCGGCCTCGATCTGGAACGACCTGGCGCGGACCTACGCGCGGCAGCGGATGATCACGCTGCTCGGGCTCGGCCCCGTGTTCGACGGCCTGTCGGTCGCCGCGGAGGGGTCGCGCGTCCACGCCCGGCTGCACATCGGCGCCGACAAGCGCGAAGGCCTCGCCGACAAGCTGCTGGCGGTGCTGCAGCTGCTCGCCAAGGCGAGGCGATGATCGCGACGGCAGATGTGATAGTGAAGCCGCATGGCCGCTGACGACAGATCGACGCTGACGGTTCGCCGATCGGGCCCGTTGCGCGGCACGTGCCGCGTCCCGGGTGACAAGTCGATCTCCCACCGGGCGTTGCTGTTCGGGGCGCTCGCGGACGGCGCCGTCGAGGCGCGCGGGCTGGGACGGGGCGGCGACAACCTGTCCACGGCCGCCGCGCTGCGCGCCCTCGGCGTGGACGTCACGCTCGCCGGCGACGAGGCGCGCATCGGCGGCGTCGGCTTCGCGGGCCTGCGGGCCGCGGCCGGCGCGCTCGACTGCGGCAACTCGGGGACGACGATCCGCCTGCTGATGGGCCTGCTCGCCGGCCGTCCCTTCGAGACCGAGCTCTACGGCGACGCGTCGCTGACGCGCCGGCCGATGCGGCGGGTGGCCGATCCGCTGCGCCGGATGGGCGCGACGGTCGACGGGCGCGCCGACGCCGCCCGCCCGGCTGACGTCTTCCCGCCGCTGCGCGTCCGCGGCGGGGGGCTGACCGGGATCGCCTACGACCTGCCGGTGGCCAGCGCCCAGCTCAAGAGCGCGCTGGTGCTCGCCGGCCTGCAGGCGAAGGGGACGACGACGCTGCGCGAGCCAGGCCGCTCGCGCGACCACACCGAACGGATGCTGCGGGCCATGGGCGCGCCCATCTCCGTCGACGCGGACAGCGGCGCGGTGGTCGTCGCGCCGGGTAGCTGGAACGGGAAGCTGCGCGCGGTCCCGATCGTCATTCCGGGCGATCTCTCGTCGGCGACGTTCCTGTTCGTGGCCGCCGCGACCGTCGCCGGCAGCGACGTCACGGTCGAGAACGTCGGCCTCAACCCGACGCGCGCGGGCGCGCTCGACGTGCTCGGCGCGATGGGCGCGGACATCACGGTCGCGCCCGCCGGAGACGCCCTGGGCGAGCCCGTCGGTCAGGTGCGCGTGCGCGCGTCGCGGCTTCGCGGCACGACCGTCGCGGGCGAGCTCGCGCTGCGCGCGATCGACGAGATCCCGGCGCTGGCCGTGGCGGCCGCGCTGGCCGACGGCGAGACCGTGTTCGCGGATCTCACGGAGCTGCGCGTGAAGGAATCCGATCGCATCGTCGCGATCGCGCGCGAGCTGCGCCGCGCCGGCGTCGCCGTCGAGGAGCGCCCGGATGGTTTCGTCGTCACCGGCCTGGGCGGCCGTCCGCCGGCGGGCGGCACGGTGCGGCCCGAGCACGACCACCGCATCGCGATGGCCGGCGCGGTCATGGGCCTGTCGGCGGGCGACGAGACGGTCGTCCCCGCCGCGGACATCGCCACGTCGTTCCCGACGTTCGCGGAGACGCTGGGCGCGCTCGGCGCGACCCTCTAGTCCGCGGCGCCCGCGTCGGCCAGGCCGACGCAGATGTCCGTGGCCTGGCATTTCCCGAGCGTCGCCAGGAAGTCGAGGAAGCTCATGCAGTCGGTGGCCGCGATCGCGCTCAGGCAGACGTTCAACTTGCCCTGATCGATCGTGTTGCAGGTGGCGGCCGGCCACGCCTGCTCCCAGTTGGCCTTCCAGACCGTCTCGCAGGAGTCGTAGGTCGTGTACGTGTCGTCGGCGTTCGGCCCGATCAACATGCAGCGCTGATAGCTGTCGCAGGCCGCCTTGGTCGCCTTGTCACGCGCCGTCGCGCGCGCGTCGGTCACGCCACCGCAGCTCGATGCTCCGGCCGCGGCCGCCAGCGCGCCGAGCAGCGCCAGCCGCCCGAGCCCGGTCGTCGTCGCCTTGGTCGCCCTGGTCGTCTTGGTGGTCTTGGTCGCGCTGGACATTGAGCCCCCTCGTGGTGTCACCAGCGCATCGCGACGGAGACGCCCATCACCGGGTCGCCGCCGTGGCCGCGCACGATCGTCACATAGGTCCCGCCGATCGCGAGCGCGGCGCCCGCGCCGATCAACACGCCGCCCGTCATGTTGCGCGTGCGGTTCTCGTCGCAGCTCGCCGCCGTGCAGCTCCCGTTCGTCGCCAGCACGGCGAAGCCGGCGGCGATGGCGAGCGCGCCCGTCATCGCCACCAGCAGCGGGCCGATGAGACGCGGCGGCGGCGGCGGCGCCGGCGGGGGCGGGAGGGGCGGAGGCGCGTTGTCCTCGATGTGGGCGCGCAGGGCGTCCGCGAGCCGCAGCATCACCGCGCGCGCCTCCGCGACGGTGCAGACGTCGCAGGACTTGGTCTCGGTCGCGATCGGCAGCGCCGCCGGCGCGGCCCCTTCGGTGGAGAACAGGCGGCCGACGCTCTTGTAGCTGTTGCCCGCGACGTCGACCTTGACGCGCACGATGTAGCCGACGTCGAGCAGCTGGCCCACCGCCTTCAGGCACGGCGAGGCATCACAGCGCTGCAGCTCGGGGTGCCCCTCCAGCTTCTTCGCGGTGTCGGCGGGATCGAGCACGTGCGCGCCGGCGCGCACCCAGCCGAGCACGAACCCGTCTTGCAGCTGGATGCCGAGCGCCGGGGGCGGCGAGCCCTCCAGCTGAAACTCAGGGATGGAGACGCGGAGGCGCGTCGTCGTGGCGCGCGCGCCCGCCGTCGCCGAGAGCGCAAGGGCGCCCAGCGCGGCGGCGACATAGAAACGCATCGTCGCCATTGTAACAGGTCATGCCGGAGCTCGCGCTAGTGCCTCCCCGCACGAGGGCGCGCGTCGGCGTCGGTATCCGCGTCGGCCTCTGGCGCGTCCGCGTCCGCGTCAACATCCCGACGGGGCGCACATGGGGGCGAGCCGGTGGGGCGGCAGCCCGAAGCAGCGGTGCTCGGACACGGAATCCGGCAGCCGGGGGCAGCGCGCGGCCGCCCAGCACTTGTCGCGCGGCACGTCCACCTCGCAGGAGAAGACCGCGCGCGGCGCGCTGTTGATGGAGTCGAGCTCGACGCGCGCGCGTCCGAGCGCGCCGGCGCCCAGCAGGCCGTCGACCTCGGGACCTTCCGGCCGCACGTCGAAGCGCAGCCCCTGCAGATAGGGCTCGTCGTCGCGGATCACGGCCACCGCGACGTCCCCCGTCAGCTCCAGGTAGGCGGCGCTGTTCTGCGCCTTGTCGGTCTCGCGCGGATCGTTGTCGCAGGGCTGCGTGCACGCGTCCGGCATGGTGCCGTTTACGACCTGATACGACACCTGCTCGATCCGGCGCGCGCGCCCCAGCTCGACGCAGGGGCCGGGATCCAGGTCGGAGCCGGCCTCGTTGTCCACCAGCGCGAACTTGGGGAGGGACGACCAGGTGGCTTCGATGGGCGTCGGCCAGGTGGCGATCAACAGCTGGCCGCCCGGCTGCTCCGGCGGCAGCGCCATCATCGTCGCCGTCATCTTGGCCTTCACGCGCGCCCAGGCAGACTGGCTGAGCACCATCGGTCCGACCCCGGTGTCGAGCAGCAGCGCGAGGTCGGCGCCGGTCGCGAGGCGGGCGGCGTCGGCGTTCTTGCAGCACATCTCGGTGGGCAGGTCCGGCGTGAAGGGCGCGGGCGCCGCGCACGCGCGCAGCACGATGCGCGTCGGCGCCAGCACCAGCGGCCCGCGCTCACCGAGGAAGTCGGCGTCGCCCTGGGCGGTGGTCTCGCCGCCGCCGAACGGGGAGAAGCGGAGGACCGCGTAGCCCGCGTCCTCGAGGAAGCCGAGATCGGGGCCGAGGTGCGCCCAGAACGTCATCGACGAGCAGATCGTCGGCATCTTCGTCGTCGCGTCGATGCAGGTGGCGCCCAGGCGGAAATCGACGGAGTAGCGCTTCAGGATGTCGCCGCCGAGGATGGCGCCGGGGGTCTGGCTGCCGTCGCCGATCGGCTGCAAGGGCAGCCGGAGCAGGCTGACGCCGCGGAACGTCCCGCGAACGGCCGGATCGGGCACGGCCCCGGACGGAAGCGGGGGAGGCATCGGATCGATGAGGTCGAACCCGGCCTTCTCGGTCGCGGTGGTGGCGACGGGGGCGCCCAGCAGCGTCAGCGCCGTCCCGGTGTCGACCAGCATCGGAAACGTCGGGCTGACTGAATCCGGCAGCGACGCCGTCACCAGCAAGGCGCCCAGGTCGGTCCGCCCGCCGCCCATCTGCGCGCGCTGGAGGACGATCGGCTGCGAGTCGAGGACGGCCGCGTAGTCGTCACCGCAGCCGGCCAGCAACCCCACGCTGCCCACACTACCCGCCACGGCCGCCAGCCCGGCGGCCAGAGCGCGCGCGCAGCGCACGCGACGCCTCCTCACTCCTCTTTCTCGTCCAGCTTCTTCTTCATGCGCTTCATGAGCGCGTCGAACCCTTCCTTGTTGATGATCTTGTTGAACTCGGCGCGGTAGTTCTCGAGCATGCTCTGCTCGTCGGTGACGACGTCGTAGACCACCCAGTGGTCTCCCTTCCAGAGCATCTTGTACTCGAGGGCGATCTTGACCTTCTTGCCGCGCGACATCGTGTTCAGCACG
>DATBHU010000654.1:0-19065 GCA_036557265.1 Polyangia bacterium | reverse complement strand
CAGGTCGGCACGGACGAGGCCAACTTCGGCCTGGCGCGGTTCCCGCAGCTCGAGAACACGAACTCCACCGGCTGCCCGGCGGCGCACTGGAGCAACGGCACCACGAACAACTGCAACACCAGCACCACCTGCACCGCCGTGAGCGGCAACGTCGGCTGCAAGATGACCACGCACAGCAACAGCGCGCCCGAGACCGCCTACGGCAACGGGACCTGGTTCGACAACGGTATCGGCCAGGCGCTGATGGTTCCGGTCACGCGAGCGGCGGCCGGGCTCAAGCCGGGCGCCCCGACCGACTTCGACCCGACCGGCGCGAACGTCACCAGCGTCTACAAGTGGATCGACCAGTCGGACAGCGGCGGCACGGGGGCCGGCAACACGGACCCAGAGCTGCGCATCCCACCCCAGACCAACACGCCGCTCGGACGGTCGATGTTCTATTCCCGCCTCTACTTCGAGAACTACGTCTACCCGATGGATCCGAAGAAGGACTGCCGCCAGAACATCCTGATCATCGCCACCGACGGCGCCGAGACCTGCGACCAGACGCCGAACAACACGGTCACCGACCCCGACAGCTGCGCGCAGACGCCGACCAACACCGTCACCTTCAACCCCGTGCGCCAGGCCTGCCTGACCCGCCACGCGGCGGTCGGCCCCAAGGGCGTGCTCGTCTACATCCTGACCGATGACGGCCTGAGCGACGCTGACAAGGCCACCGCCAACCAGATGGCGGCCGCCGGCGGCACGGGCTCGGCGATCTTCGTGACGCTGACCGACACCGACGCGGTCAAGCAGAAGCTGGTCGACATCATCGCCAAGGCCGTCCCGCCCGCCGAGGTCTGCGACGGCATCGACAACAACTGCAACGGCCAGATCGACGAAGGGGTGTCGAACGCCTGCCGGATGTGCACGGCCGGCAGCGGCATCGCCGCCTGCGGCAGCTTCACCATCGCCCCGGACGTCAAGACCGACCCGGACAACGTGGTGGCGCAGAACGGCGGCACCGCCCACCACTGCGCGGTCGAGCAGTGCAACTGCGCGGACGACAACTGCAACGGCCAGATCGACGAGGGCCTGCCGCCCAACGCCTGCGGCCAGCCTTGCGGCTGCGCGGTGCCGACCGAGATCTGCGACGGCCTCGACAACGACTGCGACGGCGACATCGACGAGGGCTTCAACGTCGGCATGACCTGCTTCAACAACGGCGTCGGCGCCTGCCGGCGCGGCGGCCTGCTGGCCTGCAAGCCCGACGGTTCGGGCACGTTCTGCGACGCGCCGACGACGACGCCGCAGCCCGAGGTCTGCAACGGCATCGACGACAACTGCAACGGCATGATCGACGAGGGGACGCTGCCCGGCGTCGGCGAGAAGTGCGGCAACAACCTGGGCGCCTGCAAGTCGGGCACGTTCATCTGCATGAACGGCCAGCTGGTCTGCAACGCGACCGGCATGCCGGAGGCCGAGGTTTGCAACGGCAAGGACGACAACTGCGACGGCGTCATCGACAACGGCAACTTCCCGACGGTGGGCCAGGAATGTCTCTGCGCCGGCCTGACCCAGGCGCAGATCGACGTCCCCAACAGCACCTGCAAGAAGGGCCACTACGTCTGCCGCGGCGCGCAGGGGATCGTCTGTGAGGGGTGCGTGCTGCCGACGCCCGAGGTGTGCGACGGCCAGGACAACAACTGCGACGGCATGATCGACACGCAGGCGCAGTGCCCGTCGGGCTTCGGCTGCCGCGACGGCCAGTGCATCATGCAGTGCACGGGCGGTGAGTTCCCCTGCTCCGCCGGCTACAAGTGCGTCAACGGCTTCTGCGTGCCGCAGCTCTGCCAGAACATCACCTGTTCGGCGGGTCAGAAGTGCGACGAGACCAGCGGCCGCTGCGTGGACCTGTGCGCGAACGTGGTCTGCCCGTCGCCCAAGATCTGCGTGGCGAGCGGAACGGTCGCCCGCTGCCTCGACTGCAACGATCCGTCGCTGGCGTGCACGGCGCCGCAGATCTGCGTGGCCGGCAAGTGCCAGGATGACAAGTGCCTCAACGTCACCTGCCCGGCCGGACAGTACTGCGACGACGGCGCGTGCAAGGACCTGTGCGTGCCCGGCAAGTGCGCCGCCAACGAGCGCTGCGTGGCCGGCAACTGCCAGGCCGATTCGTGCGCGACCGTGCCGTGCGGCGACAAGCAGTTCTGCAACCCGCAGACGGGCAAGTGTGAGACCGACAGGTGCCCGGGCACCCAGTGCGGCGCCGGCATGGCCTGCGTGTCGATGACCAACACCTGCGTGCCCGACCCGTGCCAGATCATCCAGTGCCCGTCGGACTGCTGGACCTGCAAGGTGACGGCGGACGGCATCGGCACCTGCGTCGTCGACAACGACAAGTGCCAGCAGGTCAACATCACGGTCGGCCAGAAGGGCGGCGGCAACTCCGGCTGCAGCTGCGCCGTCGGCGAGTCGGCGTCCTACGGCCCGCTCGGGCTGCTGCTCGGTCTCGCGCTCGTCGTCACGCGCAAGCGCCGCCGCGGTTAGGCGGCCCCTCTCCCCGCTTTGCGGGGCGAGGGAGCCGGAAGGGTCAGAACTTCAGCGCCGTTGCGTCACCTGTGTAGACGACGGTCCTGTCCGGCGTGGGCGCGAACGAGAACGGCACCGGGCGATCGCGCCTGATCACGACCACCTGGAACGTGCGCCGCGCGAGCATCCCCGGGAAGCCTCCCTCACGCTTGCCGATGGTCAGCGTGCGCCTGGCGTCGTCCCAGCGCAGCGGAATGGTCGCGAACGCGCCCTTCTCGTAGCCCGTGCTGACGCCGTCGTCCTCATACAGCGTGAACGCGCCGTCGCGGCCCGCGTAGACGAACAGGGTGATCGGATCGGCCGGCTTCTCGTCGGTGTATTGCAGCTCGGGCCCGAACGGGATGATCGCGCCGGCGCGCACGTGAATCGGAATGCCGTCGAACGGCGCCGGCGACCGCGCGCCGCCGGCCGGCAGCGCGGCGCCGGTCCAGAGGTCGTACCAGCCCCCGGGCGTGGCCGGAAACACGACGGCGCGCTCGCGCACCTTGTACGCCGTCACCGGGCTGACCATCAGGGCCGGGCCGAACATGTACTGATCGTCGACGGCGGTGACGGCGCCGCCGTCCGGAAAGTCCATCACCAGGGGGCGCATGATCGTGCCACCCTCTCGCGTCACCGCGGCGGCCAGCGAATAGACGTACGGGAGCAAGCGATAGCGGAGCCGGTCGAACTTCAGCTGCGCCTTGAACGCGGGGCTGTCGTCGCCACCGAACTCCCACATCTCGCGCTTGGGCGCCTGCCCGTGCACGCGCAAGATCGGGACGAACGCCGCCAGCTCGAACCAGCGCGTCGCCAGCTCGCGCCACTCGTCGGCGGCGGCCGAACCTTGCGCGGCGTGCGCGAAGCGCGGCGGCACCGAGAAGCCGCCCGTGTCGAAGGTCCAGTACGGCATCCCGGAGATCGCGAACCCGAGCCCGGCGGCCAGCTGCTTGCGCAGCGCGGTCCAGGTCGACGAGATGTCGCCCGACCACGACGCCGCGGCGTAGCGCTGCATGCCCGCGAAGCCGCTGCGGGTCAGGATCGCGACGCGCCGGTCGGGCGCCGCCGCGCGCAAGCCTTCGAACACGCCCTGGGCGTGCACCAGCGGGTAGGCGTTGAGCACGCGCGCGCCCGAGCCGAGCGCGGTCGGGTTCATGTGCGTCTGGTAGGCCTCGACCTGCGCGGCGGGCGTCGAGAACGGTCCTTCGACCGCCTCCAGCTCGCTGACGTCCATCCACCAGGCGTCGATGCCCTTGCTCCACAGCGCATCTCGGATCTGCGACCAGTAGAGCGCGCGCGCCGACGGGTTGAACGCGTCGTAGTTCGTGAAGACGTTCTTGAGCCAGTCCTGCTTGCCCTCGACGAGGTTCGCCCGGTACAGCGCCCCGGCCGCGTCCAGCGCCTTGAAGTTGGCGGTGCCGCGATAGAACTTCGGCCAGACCGAGATCATGACCCGCGCGTGCCGGTCGTGAAGGTCGGCCACCCAGCGCGCCGGATCGGGGAAGCGCGCCGGATCGAAGACGTGCGAGCCCCATTCGGTCGGGCGCCAGTACTGCCAGTCCTGGATCATCACGTCGACGGGCAGGCCGCGCTTCCGGAAGCCGTCGAGGACCGCGACGCTCTCGGCGGCGGTGCGGTAGCGCTCGCGGCACTGCCACAGGCCGAACGCCCAACGCGGCATCAGCGGCGCCTCGCCCGTGATCTGCCGGTAGCCCGCGATCACGCGATCCAGCGCCGGCCCGTAGACGAACCAGTAGTCGACGCCGTCGCCCACCTCGGACCAGAGCGAGGTCGGAGCGCCCGCGGCGGGCGGCGTGATCACGTATCGCGCGATCTTCACGCCGATGTCCGCCTTCCAGCGGAACCGCAGCTTCACGGTCTCTCCAGCGCGAAGCGACAGGTGCGCGACGTCCTCGCCGGGGAGCCAGCCTTGTCGCCAGTGATCGATGACGGGACGGTCGCCCGCCTCGACCGCGATCTCGCCGGCTGAATACGTCCGCAGCTGGTAGTCGCCGGCGACCGTCGCGGTCAGGGTGCGCGTCCAGTCGGCGGCGCCGCTCTGCGCCCCGGGGATCTCCTCCCAGCTCGTCGGCTCGGCGCGGCCGAAGCGCGTCAGCGAGGTGTTGTCCCACAGGATGCCGTAGCCGCGGTTCGACACCAGCAGCGGGATGAAGATCTCGCCGTTGTACTGGCGCAGCTCGAGGTCGGTCCCCTTGATGTCGACCAGCCCCTGCTGGTGCTGGCCCAGGCCGTAGAGCCGCTCGCCCGCGCGCGGCTCCCACTGCTGGCGCACGTGATGGGTGGCCTCGCCCGCGACGGTGGCCGGGACCATGGTCCGCGCCCCGGGGCGCTCGGCGAGGATCGACCGGCCGGCGGCGTCCGTGAACGACACCGCGCCGGACGGGAGCTCGACGTTGACGCGCAGCTTCGCGGTCGTGAGGGTGGCCAGCTTGTCGGCCTTCGTCAGCTTCCAGGCCGGCGACGTGCAGCGCTTCGGGGCCGCCATCAGCGAGGGGCGGGCGAAGAACGCGTCGTGCGGCGCGAACGCGACGCGGACGATGTCGTCGGCGCAGACCTCGATGCGCAGGCGGCCGCCCGCGACCGCGAACGTCGGCGGCGCCTGACTGGCGCCCTGCGGCACCGGGCCGCCGGCCGAGCCCGCGCCCCTGCCGTGGCCCCAGGCCGTCAACGCGAGCGCGAGCGCCTGCTTCGTTAACATTGTTACCCTTCATACAGCACAAGCGCGCGGCGGCGAAGCGTGAGGTATCCTTGCGCCGCTTTGACCGCCGCACCCGCAGTTCCCGCGCCCCCGGCCCCCAAACCCGACCCACGCGCCGACCTCCGCGCCTTGTTGCCCGAGGAGTTGACGGCGGCGGTCAAGGCCGCGGGCGAGCCCGCCTACCGCGCGGAGCAGCTGTTCCGCTGGCTGCACGGCCAGGGCGTCGAATCGCTCGACGCCATGACGAACGTGCCGGCGTCGCTGCGCGCCGCGCTGGAGTGCGACCACGCGCTGACCCCGCTCACGCAGGAGCTGGTGCAGAGCGCGCAGGACGGCACGCGCAAGCTGCGCTTTCGCACGCACGACGGACGGGCCATCGAATCGGTGCTGATCCCCGACGAGGACGCGGCGCGGAACAAGCTGACCCTGTGCATCTCGTCGCAGGTCGGCTGCGCGATCGACTGCCAGTTCTGCGCCACCGCGACGCTCGGCTTCGGGCGCCACCTGGGCGCGGGCGAGATCGTCTCCCAGGTCTACCGGGCGACCGCGCTGGCGGGCCGCCGTCCCACCAACCTGGTGTTCATGGGGATGGGCGAGCCGCTGCACAACTTCGACAACGTCGCGCGCGCGCTGGCGCTGCTCGAGCACCCGTGGGGCGCGGGGTTCTCGCCCCGCCGCCTGACCGTGTCGACCGCCGGCCTGGTGCCGGGCATCGAGAAGCTGGGCGCCCTGCAGCCCGCGCCGAACCTGGCGATCTCGCTGAACGCCACCACCGACGAGGTGCGCGCGCGCATCATGCCGATCAACAAGCGCTGGCCGATCGCGGCGCTGCTGGAGGCGGCGCGCCGCTTCCCGCTCTCGCACGGCCGCCGCGTCACGTTCGAGTACGTGCTGCTGGCCGGCGTAAACGACAGCGACGCCGACGCCGATCGACTGCCGCGCCTGCTGCGCGGGATCCCGGCGAAGGTGAACCTCATCCCGTGGAACCCGTTCAACGGCCCTGAATTCCAGCGGCCGTCCGCGGAGCGGATCCGGACGTTCCAGGAGCGGCTGCGCGCCGCGGAGGTCTCGGTCTACATCCGCTCGCCGCGCGGCGACGACATCGATGCCGCGTGCGGCCAGCTCGCCGCGCGGGAGCTGGTCACGCTGTCTGCACGGGCATGAGCGCCGCCGCCGACGAGCTCGAGCAGGCGCGCGCGCTGGCGATCGACGCGTGCGGGCGCATCGCCGAGTTCTGGGGCTTCACGCGGACGATGGGCCGCGCCTTCGGCCTGCTCTACCTGTCGCGCGAGCCGCTGGCGCAGGCGGAGATCCAGTCCCGGCTCGGCATCTCGGCGGGCAGCGCGTCGATGACGCTGGCGGCGCTCGGGCGCTGGGGCGTCGTGCACAAGATCTGGGTGCGCGGCCAGCGCCGCGAGCACTACCAGGCCGAGACCGACTTCTGGAAGATGATCTCCGGCGTCCTCAACGAGCGCGAGCGCCGCGAGATCGGCGCGGCCGTCGAGGTCGTCGGCCGCGCCGAGACGGCCGCCCGCGCCGCCCAGGCCGCCGTTCGCGGCCCCGCCCGGGCCGACGCCGACTTCGTCGTCGAGCGCGTCGAGCGCCTGGGCGACATCTGCCGCAACGGCGAGACGATGCTCGACATGCTGCTCGGGCAGCTGACCCTGGACGTGGCCCGCTTCCGCGACGTGCTGAAGGTGGCGCCGCGGAGCGCCGCGCCGGCGGCCGAGCCGGCGCCCGCGCCGGCCCGGGCCCAGCGGCGGCGGCGGTAGGCTGAGGGAACGCGGCCCCTCTCCCTAACCCTCTCCCCGCTTCGCGGGGCGAGGTGATCTGATCCGATCTGGTCCCTCTCGCCACTTCGCAGGGAGAGGGCGATCTGGTCCCCTCGCCCCGCAAGGCGGGGAGAGGGTTAGGGAGAGGGGCGACTGCAGATCAGCTACTCGCCGCCCGCCCAGTCCTTCTTCGCGCAGATCGCCTCGAGCGACTCGGCCTCGGGGCTGCCGGGCTCCGGCACGAAGCCGTACTCCCAGCGCACCTCGGGCGGCAGCGACATCAGGATCGACTCCACCCGCCCGTCGGTGCGCAGGCCGAAGACGGTGCCGCGATCGTAGAGCAGGTTGAACTCGACGTAGCGCCCGCGGCGCAGCGTCTGCCAGCGGCGCTCGCGCTCGCCCCACGGGTCGCCCTTCCGGCGCTCGACGATGGGCAGATACGCCGCCAGCACCGCGTCGCCCACGTCGCGCACGAACGCGAACATCGCCTCCGGATCAGACTCGCGCGGCGAGGGCGGCCCGGCCGCCGTCTGCCGGGCGGTCGCCTCCGCGCCGGCGCCCAGGTAGTCGAAGAAGATCCCCCCCACGCCGCGCGGCTCGTTGCGGTGGGCCAGGAAGAAGTAGTCGTCACACCAGTGCTTGAAGCGCGGATAGAAGCTGTCGTCGTGGCGCGCGCAACGGTCACGCAGCGTGCGGTGGAACTGCGCCGCGTCCGCCGGCACCACATAGTACGGCGTCAGATCGGTCCCGCCGCCGAACCAGCCGGCGTCACCGCGCTGGATGTGGCGCACGTTGGCGTGCACGGTCGGGATGCGCGGGCTCCTCGGGTGGAAGATCAACGAGATCCCCGTGGCGCGGAACCCCTCGCCCTCGCCGGGGAGCGCGCGGGCCATCTCCGGCCGCAGCGTCCCGTGCACGTCGGAGAAGGCGACCCCCGCCTTCTCGAACAGCTGCCCGTCGGCCATCGCCCGGGTGCGCCCACCCCCGCCCGTCGGACGGGTCCATGAGTCCTCGCGGAAACGGCCACCGCCGTCGGCCGCCTCGATGGCGACGGTGATGCGGTCCTGCAGCTCCTGGAAGTACTGGGCGGCGCGATCGTCGAGGGTGGTGGCGGGCATGCTTCAGGCCTGTCGTGCCTTGGCGGGTTTGAGGACCGCGATCCGGCGTCCGACGTCGCGGAAGGTGGCGTCGCGCTTGTGCAGGTTCTCGAAGAAGTACAGCGCCTCGCGCACGTCGCCGAGCCGCTCGAACACCGACCCGAGCAGGTAGTAGAGCTCGAGCGATTCGGGCCCGCTGATCTGCGCCTGGTTCAGCGCCTCCTTGTACTTGCCGACCGCCTCGCCCATCTCACCCTTGGCCTCGATGCATTCGCCGATCATCGTCAGCGCGAAGACCGCGCGCGTCGGGTCGGCCTGCAGCAGCTTGAACTCGGCGATGGCCGCGTCGTAGAGGCCCATCTGCTTGTAAGCGATGCCGAGGTCGCCGTGCGTCCCCGGATCGGCGCGCTCCGAGATGCTCAGCTTGGCGACCGGGCCGTGCGGGATCGCCGCCACGCCGACGGGGCCGCCCGGGATGGCGCCCTGATCCGCCTCGGCCCGGCGCGACCGCTCGATCGCGGCCCGCTTCTCGTCGATCAGCGGGTGCCCGGGAAACCGCTGGGCCAGGTCGTCGAGCACCGACAGCGCCTCGTCGCGGAGCGACTGGTGCAGGAAGAAGTCGACCTGTTCGAGCTCGCCGCGCAGCTCGTCGTTCAGCGCCGCCGCCACCGCCTCGGGCGCGGGCGGCGCGGCGACCTGGCGGCCCAGCAGCTTCGCCGCCGGCGCGCAGGACGGGTCCAGCGTCAGCGCGCGCTCCGCGACCAGCGCGGCGTCGCCGGCGTCCTCCTCGACGAGCTGGCCGGCCAGGACGGCCAGCTCCGCCGCCGCCTCGCTGCGCCGCCCGAGCTGCGTCAACACGCTGGCCAGCCGCTCGCGCGCGCCCCGATGGCGCGGATCGAGGGCGAACACGCGCCGCAGGTGATCGACCGCCCGCTCGACGAGGCCGTACTTCACGAACACGTCCGCCTGCGCCAGCACGCGTCCGATCTCGTTCGGCCCCGGCGTCAACCCGGAGACCGACGAGATGCCCGAGATGCCGACGCCCGCCAGGCCCGCCACCGGGCCGGAGCGCTCGACGCCCGGGAACGACCCCTCCGCCCGCGGCAGCGGGCGGGGGGCGCTCGCGCCGGGCGGCAGCGGCGGCGGAACGCTGACGTTCACGCCGCGCGGCTTCACGGCGTTGACGGTGATCCCCCAGCGCGCCGACAGCTCGCGCGTCTCGCCGTCGGTGGCATCCAGCGCCAGCGCCGCGCGCACGGCCGCGTCGCGGTCGTTCAGCCGCCCGGCCGCGTCGTGCAGCTCGGCCAGCTCGCGCCAGACCGACACCGCCTTGGCCGGGTCCAGCTGCGCCAGCGCCTCCGCCAGCAGCGTGACGTTCTGGGGATCGCGCGGCGCCGCCTTGAGCGGCGCCTGCAGCTTGACCAGGGCCAGGCGCGCGTTGCGGCGCGTGATGTAGGCGGCGGCCAGCTCGCGCGCGACGCCGAAGTCGCTGGGGCGGTGAAACAGCAGGCGCTCGGCGACGCGCACGAAGTCGTCCGCCC
Organism: Polyangia bacterium; assembly: GCA_036557265.1. Classification (GTDB taxonomy): domain Bacteria; phylum Myxococcota_A; class Polyangia; order Fen-1088; family Fen-1088; genus JADGRB01. Next base: position 9,383 of record DATBHU010000654.1, on the reverse strand, counting down.
GCCCCTGGGCCTTCAGCTGCACCGCCAGCTGGGACAGCTCGTGGACCGCCTCGTCGACCTTGCCGACCTGCGACGCGGTCTCGGCGAGCCGGATGCGCGACGCGATGTTGTCGGGGTGCAGGCCGACGATCTTGCGCAGCGCCGGCAGCGCCTCCTCGATCTTGCCGGCGCGCTGCAGCTCCTCGGCGGCCAGCTCCAGCTCGCGCAGCGCGTCCGCCACCATCCCCTGCTGCCGGTAGGTGTCCGCCAGGCGCTCGCGCACCTGCGGCAGGCCCGGCGTCAGCTTGAGGACGCTCTTGTAGACGGTCATCGCCTTGCGATGGAACCCCTGCTCCACGTAGATCTCGGCCGTCCGCAGGTAGATGTCGCGCGCCTGCTCCAGCGCCCCGCGGCGGGCGTGGATCTCCGCCATCTTCAGCCACGTGCGGGTGTCGTTCGGATCCTCCTGAACGACGCGCGCGAACTCCTCCAGCGCGCGCTCTTCCTGCCCCCGCTCCAGGAACTTCTGAGCGGCGGCCAGATGCTTGTCTTTCTTGATCAGCACCGGGGCGCCCCGGAGTCTACATCCTCTCCACCAGGTGGGTGTCCATTTTGCCGGCCACGTATTCGGCGTTCTGGGCCAGGCGCTTGAAGAAGGGGATGTTGGTCTTGATCCCCTCGACGACGAATTCGTCCAGCGCGCGCCGCAGCCGGGCCAGCGCGGCGGGGCGGTTCTCGCCGTGGACGATCAGCTTCGCCAGCAGCGAATCGTAGAACGGCGGCACCAGGTACTGGTTGTAGATGTGGGTGTCGATGCGGACGCCCAGCCCGCCCGGCAGGTGCAGCGCCGTGATCCGCCCCGGCGACGGCGCGAACGTCACCGGATCCTCGGCGTTGATGCGCACCTCGATGGCGTGGCCGCGCGGGCGGATGTTGCCGACCACCTTCATCGGCTCGCCCGCCGCGATCCGCATCTGCTCGCGCACCAGGTCGACGCCGAACACCTCCTCGGTGACGGTGTGCTCGACCTGGATGCGGGTGTTCATCTCCATGAAGTAGAAGTTCTTGTCCTCGTCGAGCAGGAACTCGTGCGTGCCGACGGTCTCGTAGCCGATGCTCTCGGTCGCCTGGCGCGCGATCCCGAGCAGGCGCGCGCGCCGCTCGTCGTCCAGCGCCACCGACGGCGCCTCCTCGACCAGCTTCTGGTGGCGCCGCTGGATCGAGCACTCGCGCTCGCCCAGCGCCACCGCCTTGCTGCCGTCGCCCAGCACCTGCACCTCGACGTGGCGCGGACGGCCGACGAAGCGCTCCAGGTAGACGGCCGGGTTGCCGAACCCGGCCTGCGCCTCGCTGCGCGCCGCCGCCAGCTGGGCGGAGAGGCGCGCCTTGTTCTCGACGATCTTCATGCCGCGGCCGCCGCCGCCCGCCGACGCCTTGATGATCACCGGCAGGCCGATGCGTTCGACGGCCTCCTCGGCCTGCTCGTCGGTCTCCAGCACGCCCGTGCCCGGCAGGGTCGGGACGCCCGCCTTCTCCATCGCCGCGCGCGCCGACACCTTGTCGCCCATCAGCCGCATCACCTCCGGCCGCGGCCCGATCCAGTGCAGACCGCACTTCTTCACCACCTCGGCGAAGTGGGCGTTCTCGGCCAGGAAGCCGTAGCCGGGGTGGACCGCGTCGGCGCGGGTCACCTCGGCGGCGCTGATGATGGCGGGCACCAGCAGGTAGCTCTGGCGCGAGGGCGGCGGGCCGATGCAGACCTTCTCGTCGGCGAAGCGGACGTGCAGCGAGTCGGTGTCCGCCGTCGAGTGCACGGCGACGGTCTTGATGCCCATCTCGCGGCACGCGCGGATGACCCGCAGCGCGATCTCGCCGCGGTTCGCTATGAGAACCTTCCTAAACATCGTCTGATCGCGTGAGCGAGGCCGGGCTTTGCCTGGCCGAGCTCGTCGCGGGAGGGTTTGGGAACCCTTTGAGGGTTCCCATCTTATTTGGACAAGCGGAAGAGGTGCTGGCCGTATTCGACGTGCTCGCCGTTCTGCACGAGGATCTCCTCGATCTTCCCTTCAGACTCGGCCTCGATCTCGTTCATCAGCTTCATCGCCTCGACGATGCAGACGACCTGACCCTTGCGCACCGCTTGACCGACGTCGACGAACATCGGCGCCTCGGGCGATGGGGCCCGGTAGAACGTCCCGACGAACGGCGAGCTGATGAACGTTCCGGCCGCCTCCGCGACCGGGGCGGCGGCCGGCGCCGCCGGCGTCAGCGCGATCGGGCGCGGCCCGGACATCGCGGGCATGACGTCGACCGCGCCGCCGCCGCCGCGGCGAACGCGCACGTGGCCGCTCCCGTCCGCCTCCACCTCGGCCAGGTCGAACTCCGCGGCGATGCGCGCCAGCTCGCGCACCGACTCGAAGTCGATGCCGCCGTTGCCGCCCCGGCGGGCGGGCGCGGCCGCCACCACCTTGAGCGACGACTTGGACTTCTGATCCTTGCCTTGCCCTTGCCCTTGCTTGCTCATCGGCGAGCAGGTCCTTTCGCTGTCCGCACGTTCACAGGTCCGCCCGCAGCGCGGGCGCGGTCATCCGCATCAGGTAGCGCGCCTTGCCGACGCTGCCGCTCGGCAGCACCGCGCAGGCGAGGAAATACTCCTGGGTCAGGACGCGGACGACCAGCGTCAGCGCCTCCGCGCGCAGCGTGAACTCCTCCAGGGCGCCCGCGTCCAGCGACATCAGCGTGCGGCGTGCCTGCGCGATCAGATGGGCGAACTCCATCGCCAGCGTCTGGATGTCGGGCAGCGCGCCGTCGTAGCCGCTGCGGGCGAACGAATCGACGGTGATGCCGTCGAAGCCCATCAGGACGGCGGCCACGCCCCCGTCCAGCCTTTCGACCAGCTGCCTGATGCTTTCCCGGAATGGACCGGCCATCGTGACTGCCGCTTGTAACCGGAGGTGATTCGGGCGTCAAGCCTTCGCGGGCGAACAGGCCGATCGCGTGAGCGCAGGCCGGCTTCGCCGGCCGGAGCTCATCGCGGGAGGTCCGGAACCCTTCGAGGGTTCCGCGTCAAGTGTCCGGCGATCTCGGCGGGTGAGATCTCCAGGAAGCTGGTCTCTCCGGGCGTCGGGACCAGCACGAAGCGGATGGTCGATCCGCGGCGCTTCTTGTCGACGGTGATCCCGGCTTGCGCCTGGGCGTCGAAGCGCCGCTCGTAGTCGATCGGCAGGCCGAGGCGCGCCAGCAGGGCGCGCGCCCGATCGGCCAGCGCCGGCGGCCCGACGCCCAGCACCGCCCCGAGGTCCAGCGCGGCCACCATCCCGAGCGCCACCGCTTCGCCGTGCAGGAGGCCGTACCCCGAGGCCGCCTCCAGCGCGTGTCCGACGGTGTGGCCGAAGTTCAGGATCGCGCGCCGCCCGGACTCGGTCTCGTCGGAGGCGACCACGTCGGCCTTCACGCGCACGGCGCGGGCGATCACCTCCTCCAGCTGCGCGACCGTCAGCTCGGGCCCGCTCTGCTCCAGCAGGTCGAGCAGCCCCGCGTCGGCGATGAAGCCGCACTTGGCCACCTCGGCGAGGCCGGCGATCCGCTCGCGCGCCGGCAGCGTCTCCAGAAATCCGACGTCGGCGACGACCGCGCGCGGCTGATGGAACGCGCCGACGAGGTTCTTGCCCGCCCCGAGGTCGACGCCCGTCTTCCCGCCCACCGACGCGTCGACCATCGCCAGCAGCGTCGTCGGGACCGTCACGAACGGCACGCCGCGCAGATAGACCGCGGCCGCGAAGCCGGCGTGATCGGTCGCGGCGCCGCCGCCGATGCCGACGATCGCGGCGCGCCGGTCGTAGCCGCGCGCCGCCAGCCACTCGCACGTCTTCTCGAGCTCCGTCAGGTTCTTGCACGCCTCGCCGGCGCGCAGTTCCAGCCGCTCGACGCGCGGCAGCCGCGCCGCCAGCGCCGCCACCAGATCGCGCGCGCGCACCGACCGCTCGGCCACGTTCGCGTCGATCAGCACGGCGACGCCCGTGGTCTTCGGATCGAGCGCCGCCGCCAGCTTGCCGGCGATCTCATCCGGCGAAAACGCGCCGATGCTGACGTCGTAGCTCCGCGCGCCCAGCTCGACCCGAATACTGCCCGACATCTCGTCGCGAACGCTCACCTTTCGGTGTCCTCCGCCTGCCCGGCGGCCAGGACGCCGATGGTCAGCGACACCCCGAGCAGGTCCTCGACGATCTCGCGGGGCGTCCGATCGTGCGTCTCCACGCCCGCGTGAGCGCGCTCGTAGAACGGCCGGCGCGCCTGGAGCAGCTTCTCCGCCGCCTCCACCGGATCGGCCGCGCCGTCCAGCAGCGGCCGCCCCGACGATTTGCCGGCGCGCCGGACCGCTTCCTCCGCGGACACGTCCAGCCAGAACACGCGCCCCGCCGCCAGCATCGCCTCGATGTTCTCCTCGCGGCACGGCGCGCCGCCCCCGGTCGCGATCACGGCCTTCGTCCGGCCGGCCGCCTCGCGCAGCGCGTCCGTCTCGCGCTTCCGGAACCCGGCCTCCCCCTCCGCCGCGAAGATGTCCGCGACGGTCTTGCCGGCCGCGTCCTCGACCAGCTTGTCCAGGTCGACGAACGTCCAGTCCAGCCGCTCGGCCAGCAGGCGCCCCACCGTGGTCTTGCCCGACGCCATGAAGCCGATCAGGAAAATCGGCGCGTCGTCGTCGGCGGGAGGCATGTGGCACTGAATCCTACTCGAAATGAGTCCATTTTTTTGCCCCCTGCCCGGTTCGGGTTTCTACTGGCAGCATGAGCGTAGAAGTCGATCGCGCCACGTTGCCTTGTGGCGTCTGCGGGGCGGCGGTCAGCGAGCTGCGCCGCGGGCGTTGCTGGGGCTGCTACAACCGCTGGGCCGAGTCGCGCCCCGTCGGGCGCGGCGCCTCGTGCACCATCTGCCACGAGAAGCGCCGCAGCCTGCTCAAGCTGGTCGAGCTGAAGGGGCGGAGCCTGCCGTTCTGCCACGACTGCGCCGCGCAGGTGATGCGCCTGGCCGAGGTGCCCGACTCCGTCGACGACATCCGCCATGCGCTGCGCCGCGATCGCCGCGACGGTGATCGCCGAGACGGCGAGACGATCGACCAGCGCATCTTCCCGCGCGAGCGGCGGGTGGGCGAGCGCCGCGGCCCGTCGCGCGAGGCCTACGCCGACACCGATCCGAACATGCGGCTGTCCGAGTTCGACGAGATCGTCATCGAGCTGGCCGAGAACGACCTGGAAGACGTCGAGCAGACGCAGGTGCGGGCCCGCCCCATCCTCCCCGCCGCCCCCGCGTCAGCCGAGTAACCGTCGATCGCGTCGAGCGTAGCGCGCCTTCGCCGCGCGGAGCTCATCGCGGGGGGGTTTGGGGCCCCTTCGAGGGTCCCCATGTTAACGGAACGGTAGCTCGACCTTCCAGCTCCGGCCTTCCTGGACGGTCTTGATCGCCTGGCGGTCGCCGGCGGCCGAGAACACCTCGACCTCGGCCTCGGTGCCGTCACGGCGGAGCAGCCGCGTCCCGGCGGGCTCCCAGGCGGGCGGCAGCCAGCCGACGGTGACCAGATCCTCGGGGCGCAGCATTCGCGTTCCGCCCGTGCGCTGCGCCGACGCCAGCAGCCCGTCGATGCGCGCGCGTGTGCGCGGGCCGAAGCGGGCGTAGACGGCCTCACGATCGCCGGCGCGCGCCGCCGCGATCAGCGACTCGACGGCGGCCTCCGGACTGGACCCGTCGTCCCGTCCCCCGCAGCTGCCGCTCCCCAGCAGGGCACAGGCCAGCAACGCACAGGCGAGCCGCGCGCGCCTCATACGCCGGCGCCCGCCAGGCCGAGCCGCGCGCGCACGCGCGCCATCGTCTCGGCCGCCACCTTGCGCGCGACGGCCCCACCGTGCGCCAGGATGGCGTCGACGCGCGCCGGATCGGCGACCAGCGCCTCGCGGCGCGCGCGGATGCGCGCCAGGTCCGCCTTCACGCCTTCGAACAGCATCTTCTTGCAGTCGATGCAGCCGATGCCGGCGGTGGTGCAGCCGACGTGCACCTCTTTCTGGCGGGCGTCGTCCGAGAAGAACTTGTGCAGCGTGTAGACGTTGCACTTCTCCGGCGTCCCCGGATCCGTCCGCTTGACGCGCGCCGGATCGGTGGCCGCCGTCCGCAGCTTGTCCCAGATCGCCGCGTCGGTCTCCGACAGCGCGATCGTGTTACCCAGGCTCTTCGACATCTTGGCCTGCCCGTCCAGCCCGAGGATCTTCGGCGTGGTCGAGAACAGCGCCTGCGGCTCCGCGAAGGTCTCGCCGAAGCGCGCGTTGAAGCGGCGCACGATCTCGCGCGCCAGCTCCAGGTGCTGGCGTTGATCCTCGCCCACCGGAACGCGCGTCGCGCCGTAAAGCAGGATGTCCGCCGCCTGCAGCACGGGATACATGAACAGGCCGGCGTTGATGTTCTCCGGATGATGCTCGGCCTTGTCCTTGAACTGCGTCATCCGCTCCAGCTCGCCGTGCGGCGCGACCGACGCCAGCACCCACGCCAGCTCGGTGTGCTCGGGCACCGCCGACTGCACGAACAACGTCGCCTGATCCGGGTCGACCCCACACGCGAGCACATCGATCGCCATCGCGCGGGCGCGCGCCGCCATCTGCGCCGGATCGTACGGCTGCGTGATCGCGTGATAGTCGACGATGCAGTAGAAGCAGCGGTACTGCCCCTGCAGCGCGACCCAGTTGCGCACGGCGCCGAGGTAGTTGCCGAGGTGCAGCTCGCCCGACGGTTGAATACCGGAGAACACCGTCTCCATCGCAGGGGTTGTTTAGACGGCGCGACGTGCAAGGTCAAGAGACGCGCGCAATGTGTCGAGAGACCGGTCCGATCCTTGCTTTGACCAACGATTCATGAGTACGCTGAACCGTCCAATCTCCAGGAGTGTGCCGATGACACGAACCCTTTGGTTGGCAGGTCCCGTTATCACGCTGGCCATGGCCGCGCTTGCGTCGGGCTGCGTCGTGCGCGCCGCGCCCGCTCCGGTCGCGGTGAGCGGTGGCGTTTATGTCGAGCCGACCGCCGGCAGCAGCGACTACGCCACAGTGTATCCGTCAAGCTTCGCGCCCGAGCCGATCCCGGAGTACCGGCCGATGCCTCCCGGCGCCGGCTACACGTGGGTCGACGGCTACTGGGACTGGACGGGCTACGACTGGACCTGGAGCAGCGGCTACTGGGTCCCCGAGCGCGTCGGCTACGCCTACATCGCCCCCCGCTACGTGTACGTCGAGGGCCGCCCGGTCTACTACCGCGGCTACTGGCAGGGCGGGAACGGCTACCGCGAGTACGGCTACGGCGGCTATCGCGGCGCCCCGCCGGCCGCGTGGCGCGGCACCCCGCAGACCGCGCCAACGGTCTGGCGCTCGCAGCCCGTGCACCAGCAGTGGCGCGGCACGGCCGCCCCGGGTCCGGCGCCTGCGGGCGGCGGCTGGCGCGCTGGTGGCCCCGCCCCGGCTGGCCCCGCCCCGGCGGGTGGTGGATGGCGCGGTGGCGCTGCTCCGGCCGCGACGGGCGGCGGCTGGCGTGGGGGTACCCCGACGGCCTCGACGCCGCCTCCGGCGGCTGGTGGCGGCTGGCGCGGTGGTGCGCCCACGGCCTCGACGCCGCCCCCGGCGGCCGGCGGCGGCTGGCACGGTGGCGCCGCGGCGCCGCCGCCCGGTTCCCCGCCGCCCGCGGCTGGCGGCTGGCACGGCGCGACCCCGGGTCCGGCGCCTGCCCCGACGACGGCGCCTCCGCCCGCTGGCTCTCCGGCGGCTGGCGGCTGGCGTGGGCCAACGGCGGGCAACCCGCCTCCGATGGGTGGCGGCGCGCCTCCGATGGGTGGCGGCGCGCCTCCGGTGGCTGGTAACCCGCCGCCCGGTCACGGCGGCACGCCGCCGGGCTGGGGCGCTCCGCCGCCCGGACAGTCGAACGGCGGCGTTCCCCCGGGTCGCGTTCCCCCGACGGGCGGACCGCCCGGACACGCGGGCGCCATGCCGCCTGGGCACGCCGGCGGCCCGGCCCCGTCGATGGGCGGTGGCAGCACCTATCGCCCGCCGAGCCCGGCGCCGAGCCCCGGCCCGGCCATGGGGGGCGGTCACGGCTGGGGTGGTGGCTCGATGGGCGCGTCGTCGCGCGGCCCGAGCACGGCGTCGCCGGGCGGGTCGCGCCCCGCTCCGATCCCGGTGCAGTCGGCGCCCGCGCCCTCGCGCGGCAACCGCAAGAAGTAGCGCCCGGCGCGTTCGAGCGAACGAAAGGCGCCCGCCATCGCGGGCGCCTTTTTTTTAGAGGATGTACTGGGAGAGATCCTCGTCCTTGAGGATCCCCTCCAGGCGTTCGCGGACGTAGGCGGCGGTGATCGGGATGGTCGTCTGCCCGAGCTCCGGCGCCTCGAACGCGAGATCGTCGAGCACCCGCTCCATGATGGTGTGCAGCCGGCGCGCGCCGATGTTCTCCATGCGCGCGTTCACCAGCGTCGCGATGCGGGCGATCTCCGCCACCGCCTCGGGGCGGATGTCCAGCGTCACCTTCTCCGTCGAAAGGAGCGCCGTGTACTGCTTGGTCAGCGCGTTCTCCGGCTCGGTCAGGATGCGGACGAAATCCTGGTCGGACAGCGACTCGAGCTCGACGCGGATCGGGAATCGGCCCTGCAGCTCCGGGATCAGGTCCTTCGGCTTCGACACGTGGAACGCGCCCGCGGCGACGAACAACACGTGATCGGTCTTGAGCGGCCCGTACTTGGTCGACACCGTCGACCCTTCGACGATCGGCAGCAGATCGCGCTGGACGCCCTCCCGCGACACGTCGGGGCCGTGGCCGCCCGACTCGCGCCCCGCGACCTTGTCGATCTCGTCGATGAAGATGATCCCCGCCTGCTCGGCGCGGCGGATGGCGTCCTTCTGCAGGCGCTCGAGGTCGATCAGCTTCGTCGCCTCCTCCTCGGTCAACACCTCCAGCGCCTCCGGCACGGAGAGCCGCCGGCGCTTCGTGCGGCGCGCCCCCTGCGGGAACATGTCGCGCAGGTTCAGCACCATCTCTTCCATGCCCGTGCCGGAGAAGACGTCGACGAACGACGGCGGCGCGTCGGCCGTGTCGATCTCGACCATCTTCTCGTCCAGCTTCCCGTCGCGCAGCAGGCGGCGCAGGTTCTCGCGCGTGGCGTTGTCGGGCGGCGGCTCCGACGGCGGCGCGGGCAAGGCGGGGACGGCCGCGCCCGGCGGGCCGACCGGCCGCTGGCGCGGGGCGGGCGGCAGCAGCACGTCGAGCAGGCGCTCCTCGGCGTTCTCCCGCGCGCGCGGGCGGAGGCGCTCGCGCTCCTCCTCGCGCAGCATCGACACCGCGGTCTCGGCCAGATCGCGCACCATCGAATCGACATCGCGGCC
>DATBHU010000653.1:0-7258 GCA_036557265.1 Polyangia bacterium | reverse complement strand
CGTGATCTCGGTGGCCGCCGCGCTGGTGCCGTTCACGGCGCGCGCCTCGAGGCGCACGTAACGGGCGGCGACCGGACCGAACGTCGCGAGCTTCATCTTGCCGTCGGCCGCCCACGTGCCGGAGGCCGCCTCCGTGAAGGTGGTGCCGTTGCTGCTGGTCAGGATCCCGTACGACGTGATCGCGCCGGCTGTCAGCGCGGCGTTGTTCATGTACTCGGGGACGTAGCCGAGCATGCCGACATCGGGCTTGCTGGCGCCGAGATCGATGGTGATCGACTGGGGCAGCGCGCCCGACGAGCGCCAGATCGTGTTCGGGCGCGACGCGTAGTTGTCGTTGATGCCGTCGATCGCGTTGGCGGCGGTGCCGCTGGTGGCGGTCGCGCCGGTGGGTGTGTACGGGAATTCGAGCTGCGGCCCCTGCGCCGGCAGCGGCGCGCGCGCGGCGTTCGGGCTCCAGGCCGCGCCGACCTCCTGCAGGCGGCTGACGATCGCCGCGTCGAGCAGGCCCTGCCGGTTGGGCGGGCAGTTGAGCAGGAAGTTCGTCCAGCGCGGCTCCAGCACCTTGAGGTGCGAATCGACGACCGCGCTGACGCTCATCAGGCCGCCGATGTTGGGCGCCCAGAACCAGTCGTTGCCGCCGCTGGCGTTGATCTTCTGCTCCTGGTTGCCGGGGTATGTGTTGCCCGCGGGCGAGAAGCTGCCCGCCGGCTCCTCGAAGTTCACGATGTCGACGTCCCACGGATCGTTCAGGTGCGTGTGGTCGGTCAGCAGGCAGTTGGGCTGCAGCGACTTCACCAGCGCGCGGATCTGCTCGTAGGGGACGGCCTTGTGCCCCATCCGCCACGAATAGCCGTCGAGGATCAGGATCGGGATCGGGCCGTAGTTGGTCAGCAGCTCGGTGATCTGCGTCGTGATGTAGCTCATCTGCGCGGTCGTGACCGTGCCGTTGCCGATCCCTTCCGTGTTGTCCCAGACCGAGTAGTAGAGGCCGGGGGCCAGGCCCTTGGCGCGGAACGCGTCGACGTAGGCGCGCACGACGTCGCCCTGCCCGTTCATCCACGAGACGTTGCGGACGTTGAAGTTGCCGACGCTGCTCGGCCACAGCGCGAAGCCGTCGTGGTGGCGCGTCGTCAGCACGCCGTAGGTCATGTGCGCCGACGCGGCGGCGGTCGCCCACTGCGACGGGTCGAGCCCGGTCGGGTTGAACATGTCGATCGGCAGGTTCGCCTGCGACCACATGCCCGTGTAGGTCAGGATCCCGAAGTGGATGAACATGCCGAAGCGGAGATCGACGTAGCTGCGCTCCAGCGTCTCGAGCGGCGTCGCCGTGGTGGTGCCGCCGCTGCCGCCCGCGCCCGCCGTGCCGGTCGTCCCCGCCGCCCCGCCACGACCGCCCGCGCCGGCCGCACCGCCGCGCCCCGCCTGCCCCGCGCCGCCGCCCGCGCCCGCTGCGCTCGCGCCACCGCGCCCGCCCGTCCCCGCGGCGCCGCCGCCGGTCCCGCCTGCGCCCGCGCCCCCCGCGCCAGCGCTTCCGCCCGCGCCGGCGCTTCCGCCCGCGCCGGCGCTTCCGCCCGCGCCGCCCGGCGCGACGCTACCCGCGCTGCCGGCCGCGCCAGGCGATCCACCGCTGCCGCTGCTGCCCCCGCTGCCGCCGCCGACGCTGCCCCCACTCGCGCCGACACCGCCACCGCCCGATCCCGCCATCCCGCCACCGGCGGCGCCGCCACAGCCGGCCGCGATCAGCAGGGCCAACGCGCACGAGCTGCAACCGCGCGGGAGCGCCATGCCCCGAATCTATCAAGATCGGACCCTTGGTGAGGAGTCTTAACGAACTCCGCAGCCGCGCCCGTCGCCGCCTGCTGCCTACTGCCCTACTGCCTACTGGATGATGACGTCGTCGATGTAGACGGCGCCGGTCCAGTCAGGGGTGACGCCGATGATGTCGGGCGGCGCGAACACGCCCTCGACCGCGACCTGCTTCACCTGCGTGTCGCCGGCCGGCACCGCCGCCTTGACCTGGAACCATACGCTGTAGCCGGGGATGGCGGCCTTGACCAGTGTGTCGCCGCTCTCCGACGTGATGCGAAGGCCCATGTAGCTGCCGCGCCCTGGCGCGTCGGGCTTCCCCGACGGGACCAGCGCCATCCAGGCGCTCACCGTCAGACCCTTGCCCACGACCGGCCCGCGACCCCCGCAGATGATCGGGCCGACGTCGAACTGCCGCATCTGCCCGGTGGCGTCGATCGGCACGCCCAGCGAGTACTTGCCGCCGTGGGAGACGGTGTTGACCGCCACGAACTTCCCCGACACCGCCGACGGCGTCGCCAGCAGCTTGAAGCCCTCGATGGTCGCGCTCTCGAAGTCCCACGTCGTCGTCTGGCACATCCCCAGCGAGGTCGGCAGGCATTCCAGGTAGCCGGGGTTGCACTGAATGTCGCACGTCGAGCTGACGCACAGGGCGATGCCCGTGTTGGCCGCCGGCGTCGGGCAGACCATCCCGCAGCCGCTGCAGTTGTCAGGATCGCGCGTGAGATCCTTGCAGCCGTCCGAGCAGCTGGTCTGACCGTTGGGACAGGTCGCGCAATCGGTGCCGCTGGTGTTGCAGCCGTTCGTGCACTGCATGGTGGCGGCCGTGCACGTCCCGCTCGCGTTGCACATCCCCTGCAAGGTCAGGACGCCGTTCGCGCACGACTGGCCCGCGCCGCACAGCGTGCCCGATCCCTTGTTGCCGCTCTCGACACAGAGCGACGCTCCGGTCGTGCACGACGTCGTCCCCGTCTTGCACTGGTTCGTCGGCTGGCAGGCCTGGCCCGCCGTGCACGACAGGCAGCTGCCGCCCTTGCACACCAGGTTCGTGCCGCAGCCGGTGCCGTCCGGCTGGTTCGCGCCGTTGTCGGTGCAGACCGGCGCGCCGGTGCTGCAGCTGAGCGTGCCGGTGTGACAGGGGTTGCCGGACGGCACGCAGGTGCCGCTGGTGCAGGCCGCGCAGCTGCCGCTGTTGCAGACCATGTTCTGGCCGCAGGTCGTGCCGTTCGGCTGGTTGCCCGAGTCCAGGCAGACGGGCGAGCCGGTCGCGCAGGTCGTGACGCCGGTCTTGCACGCGTTCTGTGGCTGGCAGCTGGCGCCCGCCGCGCACGCCGTGCAGACGCCGGCGTTGCAGACCTTGTCGGTGCCGCAAGAGACGCCGTTCGCCAGCGCGTTCCCCGTGTCGGTGCAGCCGATGCTGGGCGAGCAGACGGTGATGCCGCCGTGACAGGCGTTGGCGGGGACGCAGGCGGCGCCTGCGGTGCACGCCACGCAGCCGCCGCTCTGGCAGACCATGCCGTTGCCGCACACGGTGCCGTTGGGCGCGTTGCCCGATTCGATGCAGACGGGCGCGCCGGTGTTGCACGCGGTCGTCCCCTTGCTGCACGGCTTGCCCGGCACGGCGCAGTCGCTCCCGGCCACGCACGACACGCAGGCGCCCTGGGCGCTGCAGACCAGGTCCGTGCCGCACGGGGTGCCGGCCGCGACGTTGGTGCTGGCGTCCGTGCAGCTGATCGACGGCGAACAGGTGAGCGTCCCGTTGTGGCACTTGTTGGTGGGCTGACAGGCGGCGCCCGACTGGCACTGCGCGCACGCCCCGCTCTGGCAGACCATCCCGGTCCCGCAGCTGGTGCCGTTCGGTTTGTTGTCGGTCTCCGTGCAGATGGGCGCGCCCGTGGTGCAGATGATGCTGCCGACCCGGCAGGGTTTGCCGCTGACGTCGCAGGCCATGCCGGTCACGCAGCTGTCGCAGCTGCCGTTGTGGCAGACCTTGTCGGTGTCGCAGACGGTGCCGTTCGACTGCAGGTCGGTCAGCTCCATGCAGGTCATCGTGCCGGCGTCGCCGCAGACGAACTGACCCTTGTGGCACGGGTTGGCGGGCACGCAGGCGCCGCCCGGCGTGCAGGTGGGGGCGTCCATGCCGCCGTCGCTGACGCTGCCGCCCGTCCCGCCCGTCCCGCCCGCGCTGCCGCCCGTGCCACCGACGGTGCCGCCGCTGCCGACGGTGCCACCGACGCTGCCGCCGGTCCCACCACGCCCGCCGTGTCCGGACGCGCCGGCCGAGCTGCCGCCGCTCCCCAGCGGGCCGCCGTCGCGCGCGGTGATCGGTCGCTCGCGCAAGCCGCCGCAACCGGCCAGCGCGACGACGATGGTGATCTCCAGGCTACGTCTAAGCAGCATCGCGCGACCTCCTCAGAACTGCAGCTGACAGGCGACCCCGCGCGACCCGACACCCACATCGGGCGCGCACGCGAGCGCGGTGGTGGACCCTGCATGTTCCTTGGGAGACGACACGACCCACAGCGCCGCCGCCCCGCCCGCCAGCACGGCCCCCGCGACGAAGCCGACGATCGACAGCGTGCGGGCCGTCGACCACGAGTCCTTGATGGACTTGCAGGCCGGCGTCAGGTCGGACGTGGCGCAGTCGGTGATCTGCCCACCCGTCATCGGGTCAGGCCCCATGTGATTGTTGAAGTCGTTCCGCTTCTTGATCGCGGCGAGCCCCTCGAAGGCGCCGAACGCCAGCCCGGCAACCCCCGCGATGCCGGCGCCCCAGGCGTAGGGGCGCAGGCTCGTATGATCGTCGCCGCCCTGCCCCGCGGAGGTGGAGGTGGTCGCGATCGCGGCGGCCGGCTCGTTCGCCCCGGCGCCCGCCGAGGCGGACGATGTCGCCAGCGCCACCGACGGTCCGGGCGGCTTCGTCTCCGTGGGCGGCGGCATCGCGGCGGGCGGCGGCATCGCCGCGGGCGGCGGCATCGCCGCGGGCGGCGGCGCGACCGGGGCCGCGACCGCCTCGCGCGCGAGCCGGTACGAACGGTCTTCGCGCTTGCCGCCGACCATCATCAGCGAATCACTGGTCGACACGTACCCGGGCGCGCGCACCTGGACGTCCGCGCGTCCCTTGTCGAGGCGGATGGGCGCCGACAGCGGCAGCTTGCCGACCGTCTTGCCGTTGACCAGCACCTCGGCGCCGGCCGGCTCGCCGATGACGTAGAGCTCGCCGATCTGCGACTTCGCGGTCGCCAGCTGCGCCTTCAGCGTCGCCAGGTTCTTGGCGACCCACGGGTGATCGGGCGACGCCACCGCCTCGCCCAGGTAGCGCTCGGCGTCGACGAAGTAGCCGAGCGCCATCTCCACCAGGCCGAGCTGGCCGGCCGTGCGCGGCGTGCGCGACAGCTGGTAGGCCTTCTCGAACAGCGGCAGCGCGCGCTCGTCCTTCTTCTGCGAGCGCAGCTCGACGCCCTGGCGGATCAGCGCTTCGGCCTCGGCGACGTCGTTCGCGCGCGCGGGCCGAGCCGCCAGCGTGAGCGCGAGGGCCAGCGCCGCGGCGCCGGCGATCTGTCCGATTCTCTTTCCGAGATTCAGCGTCATCACCTCAATCGATCACGGGCACGCCGCCCGCCGCAGGCTTCCCGGCGGCCGGCTTCGCCGACCCGCCTCCATGCTCCTTGCCGTGTCCGTGCGGCTTGCTCTTGCCCTTGCCCTTTCCCTCGCCCTTGCTGTCGTGCGCAGGGCTCGCACCTGCCACTTCGGCGGGCGGGGCCGCGGGCTTGACCGCGGCGGGCTCGGCCGCGGGCTCGGCGGCCGGTCTGGCGGCCTCGACTGGCTTGGCGGCCTCGACCGGCTTGGCGGCCTCGACCGGTTTGGCGGCCTCTGCGGGTTTGGCCGCTTCGACCGGCCTGGGCGCCTCCGCGGGCTGGGCGACGGCCGACGCCGCCGGCGCCTCGACCTTCGAACCACCTGGCTTGCCGGTCAACGCGAAGACCGCGATCCCGGCGACGGCCACCGCCGCCACGCCCGCGATCAGGAGCCCCTTCTTGCTCCGCGCCGGCGCGGGCGCCAGCTCCAGGCTGTCGTCGACGACCGGGTGCTGCTTGGACATCGCCACCGACGCGCGCACCGAGGCCGCCGCCGCCGACTCGGGCGAGCCCGGCATGGTCGCGCCGGTCGGCACGCGCGACTGCGGCATCGGCGACTGTCCCCAGGCGATCGTCTTCTGAGGCCCCGGCGTCGGCGTCATGGCGCCCGGGATCGGACCCGGGTTGGCGAGGCCGGGCGGCATCAGCGTGGCCGCCTTCGTGGGCGGCGCCGGCGTCGGCAGCACCGCGATCGACGGCCGGGCGGGCGGCGCGGCGGCGTCACCGGTGCCGCCGCCCGCGAACGCCTCGTCCCAGATGACGCGGGCGCGGGCGGAGGCGAACGGCAGCAGCGCGCGCCCGAAGTCCTCGATGGTCGCGAAGCGCCCCTTGGGATCGGACTTCATGGCGCGCAGCACCACCTCTTCCATCTCGGCCGGGATCTCCGGGCGCAGCTCGCGCGGGCGGCGCGGCGTGCCGCCGACGATCCCCTGGAAGACGACGAACAGGTTCTCGCCGTCGTACGGCCGCCGCCCCGTCAGGCACTCGTAAAGAATGATGCCGAGCGCGTACTGGTCGCTGGCCGAGCCGGCCGACTTGCTGTCCATGATCTGCTCGGGCGCGAGGTAGTACGGCGTGCCGATCATCGCGCCCGTGCCGGTCAGCGTCCCCGCCTGCGTGACGGCGTCGTTGCCCTTCGAGATGCCGAAGTCCAGCACCTTCGGGTGCACGCGGCGCGTGCCCGACGACAGGAAGATGTTCTGCGGCTTGAGGTCGCGGTGGGTGATGCCGGCGGCGTGCGCGGCGGCGACCGCCGAGCAGACCGGCAGCATGATGTCGGCCAGCTCCTCGGCGCCGATCGGGCCGAGGCGCTCGAGCCGCTGCGCGAGATCCTCGCCGTGCAGGAACTCCATGACGAGGTAGGTGTTGCCCGCGTCGCTGCCCATGTCGGCGACGTCGACGATGTGCGGGTGGCGGACGCGCGACGTCAGCTGCGCCTCGCGCAGGAAGCGCGCGCGCGCGCCGGGCACCGCCGCGATGAGCGGGCTCAGCACCTTGACGGCGACCTTCTTGCCGATCTCGGTGTGCGTCGCCTCGTAGACCGCGCCCATGCCGCCGCTGCCGAGCAGGCGGACGATGCTGTACTTGCCGAGCTGCGTTCCGGGGGCGAGGGTCGGGACTTCGTTCTCGTCTGCCGTGCTCCCCGGATTCGCCATCCCTCCCGACTTTATCATGGGAACCCTGGGAGGGTTCCCAACCTCCCGCGATGAGTCGCGGCGAGCAAAGCTCGCCGGCTCCTCACGCGACGTCGTCCCCTTCGGGGGGGCAGCAAGCTTTCCCGGGCCGGGGCGTTCCGGACGATCGGGCGACACGCG